>NZ_JBTIXF010000001.1:0-348864 GCF_055793945.1 Plantactinospora sp. A48
CGACCCCGACGGCAACCACGTCGACGCCCTGTCCTCCAACATCGGCCACCTCCTGTGGAGCGGCATCGTCGAAGAACACCGCGCCGAAAAAATCACCCAACACCTCCTCGGCCCCCACCTGTTCTCCGGCTGGGGCATCCGCACCCTCGCCAAAGGCGAAGGCCGCTACAACCCCCTCGGCTACCACGTCGGCACCGTCTGGCCCTTCGACAACTCCATCATCGCCTGGGGCCTACGCCGCTACGGCTACACCACCGAGGCCGCCCGGGTCGCCGAGGGCATCTTCGACGCCGCGGCATGTTTCAACGGCCGGCTGCCCGAGGCGTTCGGCGGCTACGACCGGGAACTCACCCGGTATCCGGTGTTGTACCCGACCGCGTGCAGCCCGCAGGCCTGGTCCACCGGCGCCCCGCTGCTGCTGCTGCGCACCATGCTCGGACTGGAGCCGCGCGGCGACCATCTGGTGACCCGGCCGGCGGTGCCGACCAAGATCGGTCGGATCGAACTGCTCGGCATACCTGGCCGGTGGGGCCGTACCGACGCCCTTGGCCGCGGCCGAGTCGGCTGAGAGCCCCGGGCGTCAGGAAGGGCCCCTTCCTATACAAAAAGCGATAAGAAGGTGCCCTTCCTTTCCCTTCAGGCGCCGCGCAGGGTGGCGTCGTACCGGCGGGCGGCCTCGGCCACCGCCGCGTCCCGGGCCGCCACCGCCTCCTCGGCGGTGAGCGTCCGGTCCGGGGCCCGGAAGGTGAGCTTGTACGCCAGTGAGCGGCGACCGGCACCGAGCTGCTCCGAGGCGTACACGTCGAACAGCCGGATCGACTCCAGCAGCTCACCGGCGCCCTCGGCCAGGGCCCGCTCCAGGTCGGCGGCCGGCACCGCCTCGTCGACCACCAGTGCCACGTCGATGAGCGCCGGCGGGTACCCGGAGATCCGGGGTGCCGGGCGCACCGGCGCCGGGGGCACGGCGTCCAGGTCCAGCTCCAGCGCGCTGGTCCGGCGGGGCAGTTCCAGCGCGGCGAGCGCCGCCGGGTGCAGTTCCCCGGCGTACCCGATCACCCGGTCGTCGACCAGCAGCTCGGCGCAGCGGCCGGGGTGCCAGGGTGCCCGCTCGGCGGCGCGTACCGTCACCCGGTCGGCCGGGATGCCGGCGACGTCCAGCACGAGCCGGCCGGCCCGCACCGCGTCGGCCCAGCCGGCCGGGCGGCCCGCGCCCCACCAGCCCGCCGGTTCGACCTCACCGGCCAGCACCACGGCCACGTGCCGGGGCTGGTCCGGCACCACCGCGTCGGCCGCCGCGAACTCCTCGTCGGTCGGTCGCCGGTCCACGCCCATCGTGGGCGGCGTACCCACCCCGGCGCGCGGCTGGAACACCGGACCGATCTCGTACAGGGCCAGGTCCCGGTGTCCCCGGCCCAGGTTGCGGCGCAGCACCGCGAGCAGCGGCCCCAGCAGCGAGGTCCGCAGCAGCGGCTCGGTGTCGGCGAGCGGGTTGGCCAGCCGCAGCGTCTCCCGGCGCGGGTCGTCGGGGTCCAGCCCGAGCTGGTCGGCCAGTTCCGGCGCGATGAACGGCCACGGCACGACCTCGACGTACCCGTTCTCGGCCAGCGCCCGGGCCACGGCCCGGCGGCGGCGTTGCTGCGGGGTGAGGCCACGGCCGGGCGGGGCCGGCGGGAGCACGCCGGGCACCTTGTCGTACCCGTCGAGCCGGACCACCTCCTCGACCAGGTCGGCCGGGTCGGTGAGGTCGGGCCGCCAGCTCGGTGGGGTCACCGCGAACACGGTCCCGCCCCCGGCCACCACGGAGCCGCCGGCCGCCAGCGAGTCGCCGGCCGGCACGGAGTCGCCGGCCGCCACGGAGCAGCCGACCCGCTCCAGCAGCGCCGCCACCCGGGCCGGCGGGTAGTCCACTCCGACCCGCCGGCTGGGCAGCCCGGCGTCCAGGCTGATCGGGGTACGCGGGCGCACCTCGTTGAGGTCGGTGATGCCCGGCGCGACGGTGCCACCCCCGTACGTGGTGAGCAACGTGACCGCCCGCTCCAGCGCGACCAGCGGCAGGGTCGGGTCGACCCCGCGCTCCCAACGCTTGGCCGCCTCGCTGAACAGCCGGTGCCGGCGCGCGGTCCGGGACACCGTGACCGGGTCCCAGTGCGCGGCCTCGAACAGCACCTCGGTGGTGGTGGCCACCACCTCGGAGGTCTCGCCGCCCATCACGGCGGCCAACGAGATCGGCAGCCCGGCGTCGCAGATCACCAGGTCCTCCGGGTCCAGCGCCCGGTCGACCCCGTCGAGGGTGGTCAGCCGCTCGCCCGGCACCGCGCGCCGGACCACCAGCGGACCGGACAGTGCCGCCGCGTCGAAGGCGTGCATGGGCTGGCCCAGCTCCAGCATCACGTAGTTGGTGATGTCCACCGGCAACGAGATGGTGCGGACGCCGGCCACGGTGAGCCGGCGGGCCATCCAGTCCGGCGTCGGCGCGGCCGGGTCGACCCCGCGCACCAGCCGGGCGGCGAACCGGTCGCAGCCCACCGGGTCGTGGACCTGGACCGGGTACGCCGGCTCGGCGGTCACCTCGGGCGCCGGGACCAGCCCCGGGTCCCGGAACGGCACGTCGAACGCGTGCGACAGCTCGCGGGCGATGCCACGCACCGACAGCGCGTAGCCGCGGTCCGGGCTGACCTCGACCTCGATCAGCACGTCGTCGAGTCCGACGATGGGCCGGGCGTCGTCGCCGGGCTTGCCGGGCGCGTCGCCGGGCAGCACGATGATGCCCGAGTGGTCGTCGCCGAGCCCCAGCTCGCGGGCCGAGCAGATCATGCCGTTGGAGTTGCGCCCGTACGTCTTGCGGGCGCCGATCGCGAACCCGCCCGGCAGCACCCCACCGGGCAGGATGACCACCACCCGGTCGCCCTCGGCGAAGTTCCGCGCCCCGCAGACGATCTCCTGTGGCTCGCCGGTGCCGTTGGCGCCGCCGACGTCGACCCGGCAGAACCGGATCGGCTTCTTGAACCCGGTCAACTCCTCGATCTGGAGCACCTCGCCGACCACGAGCTGGCCGGTGACGGTCTCCCGCTGGTCCACGATGGACTCGGGTTCGAGGCCGAGACCCACGAGTGCCGCGTCCAGTT
The DNA here is from genome assembly GCF_055793945.1 of Plantactinospora sp. A48. NCBI lineage: Bacteria > Bacillati > Actinomycetota > Actinomycetes > Micromonosporales > Micromonosporaceae > Plantactinospora > Plantactinospora sp. A48. The sequence continues at coordinate 3,126 of NZ_JBTIXF010000001.1, forward strand.
CGGCGGTGTTCAGCTCGGCGGGCAGATCGACGTGCTCGCGGAGCCAGGACAGTGAAACGCGCATCAGTTCTCCACCAGATTCCGTTTGTCCGCGTCGGTCAGGACTCGACCCCGAGGGCGCGGGTGAACCGCACGTCGCCCTCGAAGAGGTCCCGGATCTCGCTGATCCCGTGCCGCAGCATCAGCGTCCGGTCGATGCCCATGCCGAACGCGAAGCCCGAGTAGACCTCCGGGTCGATGCCGCAGGCCCGCAGCACCCGGGGGTTCACCATGCCGCAGCCACCCCACTCGACCCAGCGCGGGCCGTCACGGTGCTCCGGGAACCACACGTCGAACTCGGCCGACGGCTCGGTGAACGGGAAGTAGTGTGGCCGCCAGCGGACCCGGGCGCCGGTGCCGAACATCATCCGGGCGAAGTGTTCCAGCGTGCCGCGCAGGTGGACCATCGTGATGTCCCGGTCGACCACCAGTCCCTCGACCTGGTGGAACACCGGGCTGTGCGTGGCGTCCAGCTCGTCGGTGCGGTAGACCCGTCCCGGGCAGACGATGTAGATCGGGGGCTGCCGGGTCAGCATGGTGCGCACCTGCACCGACGAGGTGTGGGTGCGCAGCACCAGGCCGGCGTCGGCCGCGCCGTCCTTGCCGGCGATGTGGACGGTGTCCATCAGGCCCCGCGCCGGGTGGTCGGGTGGGATGTTGAGGGCGTCGAAGTTCGCCCACTCCAGCTCCACCTCGGGGCCCTCGGCGATCTCGTAGCCCATCCCCACGAACAGGTCGGCGATCTCGTCCATCAGCACGGTCAGCGGGTGCCGCGCTCCGCGCGGGCGCCGGTCGTACGGCAGCGTGACGTCCACCCGCTCGGCCACCAGCACCCGGGCGGCCTCGGCGCGGTCCAGTTCGGCCCGCCGGTCGGCGAAGTCGGCCTCGATGGCGCGGCGGGCCTCGTTGACCCGCTTGCCCGCGTCCGACTTGGCGGCCGGCGGCAGCGCGCCGATCTCACGGCGGGCCAGCGAGACCGGGGCCCGGTCACCCAGATGCTGATGGCGCAGCCCGGCCAGCTCGTCCGGGTCGGCGGCGGTGGCGAACGCCCGGCGGGCGGCCGTCACGGCCTCGGCCAGCGCGGCCGGGTCGAGCAGGGCGGCCTGCTTCGGGTCGTACGGGTCGTTGCGGTAGGTCATGGCGTACGGGTACTCCCTCACGGCGGTCGCCGCCTCGACGGCGGCGGTGCGAGTCTACGGACGCGCGGCGCGGCCGCTGCCCGCCGGTGGGAGGTATGGACGAAGGGTCAGCTCCACCGCCCGCCATCACCGGCGGGCTGGCTAAACGAACGCCGTACCGCGTTCATCATCGCCGAAGGCTCCTTCGTCGGACCGTGCGGGACCGTCGAACGGGTCACCGCAGTGCTCTCGCGGAAGCGTACAGGCAGACGGCGGCCGCCGCAGCCAGGTTGAGGCTCTCGGCGCGGCCGTGCAGCGGCACCCGGACCCGGGCCGCCGCGGCGGCGGCGAGGTCGGCCGGCAGGCCGTGCGCCTCGGACCCGAACACCCAGGCCGTGGGGTTGGCCAGGTCACCGGCGTCGGCCAGGTCGTCCAGGTCGGTCTCGCCGTACCCGGAGGCGGCCAGCACCCGCAGCCCGGCCGCCCGCGCCTCGGCCAGCACGGCGGCGGGGTCCGGTGCCCGCACCACGTCCAGGTGGAACAGGCTGCCGGCCGAGGCGCGCACGCACTTGCCGTTGTACGGGTCGACCGCCTCCCCGGCGAAGATCACCGCCGCGGCGCCGGCGGCGTCGGCGGTCCGCAGCACCGTCCCGGCGTTTCCCGGATCCCGGATCCCGGCCAGCACCACCACCAGCCGGGGCGGGCCGGAAAGGGCCTCCGTCAGCGACACGTCCAAGTGCCCGCAGACCGCGACCAGCCCCTGCGGTACGACGGTTTCGGCGAGCGCCGCCAGCGCGTCCTCGGTCACCGGCGACACCGGCACGCCCGCCTCGCGGGCCGCCGAGGTCAACTCGGGGTACCGGTCGAACGCGGCCGGGGTGCCGAACAGCTCGGTGACGGTGCCCGGTCGGGCCAGCGCCTCGCGTACCGCCTGTGGCCCCTCGGCGAGGAACCGGCCCGTGCCGTCCCGGTCCCGGCGGCGGTGCAGCCGGCGGGCGGCCACCACCCGGGGGGTACGCGGCGTGAACAACTGTCGCTCCCGTTCGTTCGCCAACAACGACACGCCCTCCCCGGCGGGTGGCCGGGGAGGGCGTACGGATCGGATCAGGCCGTTCGGGCCCGAACCTGGATCAGGCGGCCTGAGCCGAGGCGCCACCGGTGCCCTCGGCCGCCACGGCGGCACGGGCCACCTCGACGATCGCGGCGAACGCCGGGGCGTCGTTGACGGCCAGGTCGGCGAGGATCTTGCGGTCCACCTCGATGCCGGCCAGCCGGAGGCCCTGGATCAGCCGGTTGTAGGTCATCCCGTTGGCGCGGGCGCCCGCGTTGATCCGGGTGATCCACAGCTGCCGGAAGTCGCCCTTGCGGTCGCGACGGTCCCGGTAGGCGTACTGCATCGAGTGCAGCACCTGCTCCTTGGCCTTGCGGTACAGCCGGGAGCGCTGTCCGCGGTAGCCGCTGGCGGTCTCCAGCAGGGTACGACGCTTCTTCTGGGCGTTCACAGCCCGCTTGACGCGTGCCATCTCAACTCCTTCTTACGTGTCAGGTGGCGCGCGTCAGCGGCCCAGCAGCTTCTTGATGCGCTTGATGTCGGCCTTGGCCACCTCGACCGTGCCGGCCAGCCGGCGGGTCCGGGTGGAGGACTTCTTCTCCAGGTTGTGCCGCATACCTGCCTGCTGGGACACGACCTTGCCGCGGCCGGTGACCCGGACCCGCTTGCCCATACCCGTGTGGCTCTTCATCTTCGGCATGTGAAACGTCTCTCCCCTGTTACTCGCCGCCGGTTTCGACGGCGACGCCGGCCTCACCGGCCGCTCCGGTCTCGACCGCCTCGGGGGCGGCTGAGCCATCGATGTCCCGTGGCTCCCGCGGCGCCCCGCCACGCGCAGCCGTCGCGGCGACCGCGGCGGCCTTGGTGGCCCGGTGCGGAGCCAGAACCATGATCATGTTACGGCCGTCCTGCTTGGGGGCGGCCTCGACGTACCCGAGTTCCGAGATCTCCGACTCGAGCCGGCGCAGGAGCCGGTAACCCAGCTCCGGGCGACTCTGCTCGCGACCGCGGAACATGATCGTCACCTTGACCTTGTCGCCCGCCTTGAGGAACCGGACCACGTGACCCTTCTTGGTCTCGTAGTCGTGCGGGTCGATCTTCGGGCGGAGCTTCATCTCCTTGATGACGGTCTGCTGCTGGTTACGCCGCGCTTCGCGCGCCTTCAGTGCGCTCTCGTACTTGAACTTGCCGAAGTCCATGAGCTTGCACACCGGTGGGCGCGCCATCGGCGCAACCTCGACCAGGTCCAGATCGACGTCCGCGGCCAGCTGGAGGGCCCGCTCAAGCGGGACGATGCCCACCTGCTCACCCTCGGGACCGACCAGGCGAACCTCCCGTGCCCGGATCTGATCGTTGACGCGTGGTTCGACGCTGATGGGGCCTCCTCGGTCCGTACTCGAAAAGGATGTGACCCCGGCGGCTCCCGGGTGGGAGCCGACCCGGAAAGCAGAAGGCCCCGGCGCATGCCAGGGCCCGCTCGACCGGTCGTGGCGCGCGACACGCACCGCCGGCACCGGGACACGAGGCCCCGAGGCCGGTTGACCGGACCCGGACACCGGAAGAGGTGACACGGGTGGGAGCAGGCGCTCCGCTTTATGGCTGCCCGCCGAAGCGGGATGCCCATCCCGGTGTTGTCAGATCACAAGCTCACATGACAACAAGGGTGGACTACAGCATGGTCGACGTAACGATGATAGCAGGTCGTCCGGCCGGCCGCCGCAGCGCGGCCACCAGCGCAAACCTCGGTTTCTCCGCCGGGCGCCCGTCGGCCCCGGGTCAGCCCTCGATCCGGCCCGGCGGCGTGACCGGGGCGGCGGGCGCCACCGCCGCGCCGTGCCGCTGGTGCAGGGCGCGCAGCGCGCGTACCCCGGCCACCGCCAACTCCTTGTCCACGGCCTGGACCGCGATCATCGGCAGGCTGTCCTCGTCGTGCAACTCCAGGCTGGCCCACGGGGAGCCGCGACCGAACCGCACGGCCCGGACGACCTCCCAGGGCAGCTCGTAAGACCCGAGAATGTTACGAACCCGGACACCCCGCGCGTCCGCGTCGACCCGGGGGCGGGTGAACAGCAGGATGCCCAGCGCGGCCAGGATGCCGAGCCCGACCATGGCCACCTGATCGCCCCGCTGGAAGGTCGCGCTGCCCTCCCCGGTGGAGCCGTGCAGCGAGGTCGCCACCGCCGTGAAGACCACCAGCACGGCGGCCGCCGAGATCCAGCAGACCACCCGGGCCCGGCGCGGGCGCAACCTGACGACGTCGGAGTCACTCACCCGTCCAGTCTGCCACCGGCACGACGCCCGCCGACCGGTACCCCGTGGCACCGGCCGGCGTACCGCAGTTCAGAGGCGGCAGGCGTGGATGTTGGTGACCAGGATCGCCCGGGCGCCCAGGTCGTACAGCTCGTCCATGACCCGGTGGATCTGGTCCCGCAGCACCATGGCCTGGACCGCCACCCAGCCCTCCCGGTGCAGCGGCGAGATGGTCGGCGACTCGATGCCCGGGGTCAGCGCGCTGGCCTGCTCCAGCAGGTCGGCCCGCACGTCGTAGGCCAGCATGACGTAGCGCCGGGCCACCAGCACCCCGTGCAGCCGGCGGTCGAGCTGGTCGACCTGCGGGTTGGCCGGAGTCCCCGTCCGGCGAACCAGCACGGCGGACGAGCGCAGGATCGGGTCGCCCACCACCACCAGCCCGGCCTGACGCAGCGTGGCGCCGGTCTCCACCACGTCGGCGATCACGTCCGCCACGCCCAGCCGGACGGCGTTCTCCACCGCGCCGTCCAGCCGGATCACCTCGGCGTCCAGGTCGTACTCGGCCAGGTAGCGCTGCACCACCCCGGGGTACGCGGTGGCGACCCGGCGACCACCCAGCTCCTTGATCGAGGAGAGCGTCTCGGGCCGGGCGGCGAACCGGAAGGTGGCCCCGCCGAAGCCCAGGTCGAGGATCTCCTCGGCCGAGCTGCCGGCGTCGACCAGCAGATCCCGGCCGGTGATGCCCAGGTCGAGGTCGCCGGAGCCCACATAGGTGGCGATGTCCCGGGGACGCAGGTAGAAGAACTCGACCCCGTTGGGGTCGTCCCGGCAGACCAGGTCCTTGCTGTCGGTGCGTTGCTGGTAGCCGGCCTCACGCAGCATCTGCGCGGCGGGCTCGGCGAGGGTTCCCTTGTTGGGTACGGCGATTCGCAACATCTTCGGGTGCTCCTTGGCGGATTCGTCGGGCGGGACGGGACGCGGGGGCACTCACAGATGTCGGTAGACGTCCTCAAGTCGCAGACCGGTGGCGAGCATCAGCACCTGAGCCTGGTACAGCAGTTGGGAGATCTCCTCGGCGGTGCGCTCCGGCCCCTCGTGCTCGGCGGCCATCCAGGACTCGGCCGCCTCCTCGACGACCTTCTTGCCGATGGCGTGGACACCTCGGTCCACCGCGGCCACGGTCGCCGACCCGGGGTCGCGGGCGGCGACCTTGGCCTCCAGCTCGGCGAACAGCTCCTCGAACGTCTTCACGAAAGATGATTCTCGCAGCCCTCGATCACCCCTCGGGCAAGCGGGTCGGTCCCCTCCCCCGGCAGGCGGGCGGGCGCCGTCCCGGCGGGTCAGCCGACGAAGCCCACCCGACGCCCGGCCGTCGCGATGACCTGGCGGATCGCCACGGCGGCGTCCAGCGCGGCCACCGTCGCCGCCCAACCCTTGTCCTCGGCCGAGCCGGGCAGTCCGGCCCGGTCGCGGGCCTGGTCGAGATCGTCGACGGTCAGCACGCCGTGCGCCACCGGCTTGCCGGTGTCCAGCGCCACCCGGGTCAGCCCGTCGGTCACCGACCGGCAGACGTAGTCGAAGTGGGCGGTGGAGCCGCGCACCACGACCCCGAGGGCCACCACCACGTCGCAGCGCCGGGCCAACGCCTGCGCCACGACCGGCAGCTCGACCGAGCCGGCCACCCGGGCCACCACCACGTCCGCGGCCCGGCACGCCGTGGCCGCCGCCACCGCCCGGTCCAGCATGTGGTCGGTCAGCTCACCGTGCCACCGGGCCGCCACCACCCCGACCACCAGACCGGTGGCGTCCACCGGCTCGGTCGCCGGTTCCCCGAAGCCCGCCATCGCTATCCCAACCCTTCGGCTACGTCGTCCAGTTCGTCCAACAGGTGACCCATCCGGTCCCGCTTGGTCCGCAGGTAGCGCACGTTCTCCGGATGCGCCCGGACCGGCATCGGCTCCCGGCCGCTGATCGTCAGGCCGTACCCCTCCAGGCCCGCCCGCTTGGCCGGGTTGTTGGTGAGCAGCCGCATCGAGCGCACGCCCAGGTCGTAGAGGATCTGCGCCCCGGTGCCGTAGTCCCGGGCGTCCGCGGGCAGGCCCAGGTCGAGGTTCGCGTCCACGGTGTCCCGCCCGAGATCCTGCAACTGGTACGCCTGGAGCTTGTGCAACAGCCCGATCCCCCGGCCCTCGTGGCCGCGCATGTAGAGCACCACGCCCCGGCCCTCCCGGGCCACCCGGGTCAACGCGGCGTCCAGTTGCGGCCCGCAGTCGCAGCGCAGCGAGCCGAGGACGTCGCCGGTCAGGCACTCCGAATGCACCCGCACCAGCACGTCGTGCCCGTCGCCCAGGTCGCCGTGGACCAGCGCGATGTGTTCGGCCGGGTCGTCGGTGACCCGGTAGCCGACCGCCCGGAACAGGCCGTACCGGGTGGGTAGTCGGGCGTCGGCCACCCGCTGGACCCGCTTCTCGGTCCGCCGCCGGTAGGCGATCAGGTCGGCGATGGTGATCAGCACCAGCCCGTGTTTCTCGGCGAAGACCGTCAGCTCGGGCAGCCGGGCCATCGTGCCGTCGTCGTTGACGATCTCGCAGATCACCCCGGCCGGGGTGAGCCCGGCCAGCCGGGCCAGGTCGACCGCCGCCTCGGTGTGCCCCGGGCGGCGCAGCACACCGCCGGGCCGGGCCCGCAGCGGGAAGACGTGGCCGGGGCGCGCGAGGTCGTCGGGCCGGCTCGCGGGGTTCGCCAGCAGCCCGATGGTGTGGGCCCGGTCGGCGGCGCTGATCCCGGTGGTGACCCCGACCCGGGCGTCGACCGACACGGTGAAGGCCGTCCCGTGCCGCTCCGTGTTGTGCTCCACCATGTCGCCCAGGTGCAGCCGGTCCAGGTCGGCGTCCTCCATGGGTACGCAGAGCAGGCCCCGGCACTCGATCATGGTGAACGCGACCAGTTCCGGGGTCGCGAAGTCGGCCGCGAACACCAGGTCGCCCTCGTTCTCCCGGTCCGCGTCGTCGACCACCACCACGGGCCGGCCGGCGGCGATCTCGGCCACCGCCTGCTCGATGGTGCCGAACGGTCCGTCGGCCAGCGGCTCAGTCAACCCGGTCACGCTGTCGCCTCCGCGTACTCGGTCCGGATCGGCAGGGCGCGCAACGTCCGGGAGGTCCGCCACCAGCTCACCAGGCCCCAGACGCAGAACAGGCCGTAGCCGGCGTACATGGCCGCGGAGGGGTAGAACCCGCCGCGCAGCAGCAGTGGCAGCCCGACCGCGTCCACCGCGATCCAGATCAGCCAGAACTCGACGTACCCGCGCGCCATTCCGTAGGTGGCCAGCAGGCTGCCGGTGAGGATCCAGGCGTCCGCCAGCGGGCCCCAGGAGCCCAGCGCCCGCAGCGACGGGTAGAACACCGCCATGGCCACGACGGCGGCGCCGAGCAGCAGCAGCCGCTCCCGGCCGCTGGCCCAGCGGGGCGCGACGGGTGCGCCGTCCGGCACGGTCCGCAGCCGACGCATCCGGGTCCACCGCCACCAGCCGTAGAGGCTGACGGCGAAGAAGAAGACCTGGCGGCCCGCCTGGCCGTACAGGTCGACCTGGTACGGCGTGGCGAACGCGCCACCCAGGAAGACGGTGAACAGCAACGCGTTGCCGACCATGCCGACCGGCCAGGCCCAGGTCCGGCGGCGCATGCCGAGCAGCGCGGAGGCCAGCCCGAAGACGTTGCCGACGATCTCCCGCCACAGCACCGTCGAGCCGGCGATGTCCAGTCGGGCGTCCAGCAGCCAACCGAGGAACCCCATCACGCCTCCCCCACGTCGGGCGGCAACACGCCACCCGCGCCCGACAACGACGACGCGCCGTCGGCCATTCCGGGCCGGGCGCCGAGCAACCGTTCGACGTACTTGGCGATCACGTCGACCTCCAGGTTCACCGGATCGCCGGCCGTGCGGGCGCCCAGCGTGGTCAGGTCGAGCGTGGTGGGGATCAGTCCGACGGTGAACCAGTCCGGGCCCACCGCCACCACGGTCAGCGAGACGCCGTCCACGGTGATCGAGCCCTTCTCCGCCAGGTAGCGGGTCAGCTCCGGCGGCACCGAGAACCGCACCGTCTCCCACTGCTCGGCGGCCTCGCGGGACAGCACCGTCCCGACGCCGTCGACGTGGCCCTGCACGAGGTGCCCGCCCAGCCGGCTGCCGAGGGTGGCGGCGCGTTCCAGGTTCACCCGGTCACCCGGCCGCAACGCGCCCAGCGCGGACCGGCGCAGCGTCTCGCCCATCACGTCGGCGGTGAACACGTCGCCGTCCACCGCCACCACGGTCAGACAGACGCCGTTGACCGAGATCGAGTCGCCGTGCCGGGCGTCCCCGGTGACGGTCGGGCCACGCAGCGCCACCAGCGCCGAGTCGCCGGACGTCTCGCTCACCCGGACGACGGTGCCGAGTTCCTCGACGATGCCGGTGAACATGCCTCAAACCTCCCTCTGCCGCAGAACGGCGGAGATTCGCAGGTCGGGGCCGACCCGCTCGATGTCGGTGAGATCCAGGTCGATGATGTCCGCGATGGTCCGCACGCCGGCGTCGGCCAGCGCGGCCGGGCCGGCGCCGAGCAACCGGGGCGCGAGGTAGCCGACGACCCGGTCGACCAGGCCCGCCCGCAGGAACGCGCCGGCCAGCTCGGGGCCGCCCTCCAGCAGCGCCGAACGGACTCCCCGCTGGTACAGCCGGGTCATCAGGCGGCGCAGGTCGACCCGGCCGTCGGGCCCGGCGCCGACGTCCGCGGCGGTGGCGATCCAACTGGCCGCCGCGGCGTCGCGGACCTGGGCGTCGGCCGGGGTACGCCCAGCGCTGTCCACCACCACCCGCAGCGGCTGGCGGATCGCCAGCGAACCGTCCCGCAGGTTGCGGGCGGTCAGCCGGGGATCGTCGGCGAGCACGGTGCCCACCCCGACGATCACCGCGTCGGAGGCGCCCCGCAGCGCGTGGACCTCCATCCGGGCCGGCTCCGAGGTGATCCACCTGCTGGTGCCGTCGGCCGCGGCCGAACGCCCGTCCAGGGTGGCCGCGTACTTCCAGGTCAGGTAGGGCCGGCCGCGGCGTACCGCGGTGAGCCAGGCGATGTTCCCGGCCTCCGCCTCCGCCTCGCGGACGCCGGTCTGGACCTCGATGCCGGCGGCGCGCAGCGTCTCGGCGCCACCGGCGGCCACCGGGTCGGGATCGGCCACCCCGATCACCACCCGGGCCACCCCGGCCCGGATCAACGCCCCGGAACACGGGCCGGTGCGGCCGGTGTGGTCGCAGGGTTCCAGGGTCACCACGGCGGTGCCACCCCGGGCCCGGTCGCCGGCCTGGGCCAGCGCCACGATCTCGGCGTGCGGGCCGCCGGCGTAGGCGTGGAAACCCTCGCCCACCACCTGGCCCGTCGGGTCGAGCAGGACGCATCCGACGACGGGGTTGGGGCTGGTGGTGCCGATGCCTCGGGCGGCCAGCTCGATCGCGCGGCGCATCGCCGTGTCGATGGCTTCGCTCGGCATGCCGCCCTCGCTTCCGCTCGCCGGGTGCGCGGGCAGGCCGGGAGTGGGCAGGCGGAGGCGGAGATCCGGGGACGGCAGCGCCGACCCCGAGGGGCCGACCGGGCGGCGCGCAGCGCACGGCCCGAGGACCCCTCCGTCCCGCGCGCTGTCTCCCATCCGGACTGTCTGGGCGCGGGTGGAGCCCGCCCCCAACCGTCGGCCCTGGAATCACACCAGGTCCACCGGGCGGCACGGGGCCGACCGGGTCGCGGGCTTACCGTGGCCGTTGGGCCGCGGATCACCGCCGGTTCGGAATTACACCGAGTCCCGCCAGCGCGTGGTGGGTACCTTCAGAGTCTTGCACGTCCGCGACGACCGCGCGCCCCCACAGCGATCCACCTCACAACCACCTGCCGCCCGGTCAACGGCCGGTCGACGGCTGTCCCGCCGACCTGGTCCGCCGGTCGGGGTCCACTCGGGCCGGACCGGCACCCCGCCCGGTGGTCGTTCCGGGCCGGATCCGACCCGCCGGCCGCATCGGTCTCCTTTCCGGCGGATTCCGCCCGGCGGACCCCGACCAATTTTGTACGGCGGACCCGGCGCTTTCTGTACGACGAACCCCGGCGCTTTCGTACGGCGGTAAGTGAACGCGGATCATCTCGATCGCGTTCGAACATCGGTCACGCCTTCGGTCCTCGTGACCGGGTGGATCGGGGTAGCCAATTGCACTTTCTCGCCCTTTCCGCAGAAGCTTTCGGCACGTCTTCCGCCTTCCCCGCCGGGTGGATACGCTCGCGGTAAAACGGAACCACCCCTGATTATCTCAGTCGGTTCGGTTGTTCCCGGGTGTGCCCGGGAACAAGATCTGGGAAAGGTTTGGGAATCGATGGGAACTGGCAGCGAATTTCTCGTTGATGAATTGCGCGCCGCCCGGCAGGCGCGGGGAATGACACAGGAGGATCTGGCCAGACAGATCAACTACTCGAACAGCCACGTGTCCGGGATCGAGTGCGGGCAGCGGTCCCCCACCGCCGACTACGTCAGGGCCGTCGACAAGGCTCTGCACACCGGCGGCGTGTACCAGCGGCTGTATGAGCGGCTGGGCGCGCCGGCCTGGTTGCGGGACTGGATCGAGTACGAGCAGGAGGCGACGGTGCTGCGCTGGTTCGAACCGGCGTATGTACCGGCGGTCCTCCAGGTCGAGAGCTACGCCCGGGTGACGCTCGCTGGTGAGCTGTTGCAGGACGAGGAGTTGGACCGGCTCGTGGCGGCGCGGCTGGCCCGGCGGGCCGTGCTGCACCGGGAGCAGCCACCGATGCTGACAGTGCTGCTGGACGAGAGCGCGCTCGAACGCGCCGCCGAGGACCAGCGCAAGGCGGTCGGTGAGCAGCTGTGGCAACTGGTCCAGGTGGCGGCGCTGCCGCAGGTGAAGCTCCAGATCGTGCCGTCCCGGCTCGGCGTCTACACCGGCCAACAGGGCTCGTTCGTGCTGGCCGACCTGCCGGACGGCCGGCGGACAGCCTGTGTCGACAACCAGCTCATGGCGCAGACGACGGACCGCAGGAAGGACATTGCTACCCTCGAACAACGGTGGGCGCGGATCGCCGCGGAGGCGCTACCGCGCCCCGAGTCCCTGGACCTGATCAAGGGAGCGGCGGAGCGATGGACCTGACCGGCGCCAGGTGGCGCAAGAGCACCCGCAGCGGATCCAACGGCAACTGTGTGGAGGTGGCCGACAACCTGACCGGGGTGATCGGCGTCCGCGACAGCAAGGACCCGCACGGTCCCGCGCTGACCTTCCAACCGGCCACCTGGCGGGCGTTCACGGCCGCCCTCCGGAACCGCTGAGCCCGGAACCGCTGAGCCTGGAACCGCCGCGCCGCCGGAACCGCTGGACCACGACCGCACGGTCGGGCGGCCACTGTTCGATTCAGGCACCCGACCGGCGGCGGTCCAGGGCCACGTACGACCCCGGCTGGCCCTTGGCGACGCTCTTCATGTCCGACGCGACGGCTATCGCCTCCAGCGGGTCGGTGAACCGCCGTTGCGGCGTGGACAGGGCCACCCCGATGGAGAGGGTGACCAGCGCCGCCCGCTGGATCTGACCACGCCGGTCCTTCAGCTCGACGTAGCCACGCTCCCGGTCCGGCTCGTCGTACAGCTCGTCCGCCGCCTTCTCGAAGTCGACGACGGCCCGCTCGGTCAGCGGCCGGACCTGTTCGGGGGCGCAGACGAACACGAAGTCGTCGCCGCCGACGTGCCCGAGGAACGCCGGTGGCAGCGACACCGAGACCACCGCCCGGTGCAGGCTGCGGGCCAGGGTGCTGATGAACTCGTCGCCACGGACGAAGCCGTACCGGTCGTTGACGCTCTTGAAACGGTCGATGTCGACGTAGCCGACGGCGTACTCCAGGCCACCCCGTACCCGGTCGGTGATCTCCCGGCGGATCCGGCTGTTGCCGGGCAGCCCGGTCAGCGGGGACACCTCGCGGAACTCCTTGTTCCGGCGGAGCGTGGAGATCACCCGGGCCACGAGTTCGGCGGTGTCGAACGGCTTGACCAGGTAGTCGTCGGCGCCGGTGGTCAGTCCCACCACCTTGTCCTGGGTCATCCCGCGTGCGGTCAGCATGATCACCGGGAGCACCGCGGTCATCGGGTCGGCGCGCAGCCGTCGGGTCAGCTCGACGCCGTCCATCCGGGGCATCATCAGGTCCACCACGGCCAGGTCCGGCCGCTGCCGCTCGATGACCTCCAGCGCCTCCTGCCCGTCGTGCGCGTGGATCACCTCGAAACCGTGCAACCGCAGGTTGAAGGCGACGAACCGGGCGATGTCCTCGTCGTCATCGACCACCAGGATGACGTCGGGCCGCTCCTGCGGCGGGTCCACGGTCACGGTAAGCGCCTCCGATCGCGGCTGATCCGGCTGGTCGGGTCCGGCCTTCTCAGCCCGGCTGGCTGGCGCGGGCGGCCCGGCGCCGCAGTTCGGTGACCGCGGCGGCCGGGTCGGCGGCACCGTAGACCGCGGTGCCGGCCACGAAAGCGTCGGCGCCCGCCTCGGCCGCCTGCTCGATGGTGTCCTCGCCGATCCCGCCGTCCACCTCGATCCGCAGGTCCAGGTGGCCGGTGGCGGCGTGCCGACGCGCCGTGCGGACCTTGTCCAGCAGTTCCGGGATGAACCGCTGCCCGCCGAACCCGGCCTTGATCGTCATGATCAGCAGGGTGTCGAAGCTCGGCAGCAGGTCGAGGTACGGCTCGATCGGGGTGTCCCGGTCGAGCGCCAGCCCCGCCTTCGCGCCCGCCGAGCGCAGCTCCTTGGCCAGCGCCACCGGGTCGTCACACGCCTCCGCGTGGAAGGTGACGTTGTACGCCCCGGCGTCGGCGTAGGCCGGCGCCCACCGGCGCGGGTCGGTGATCATCAAGTGCACGTCGAACGGCAGCGAGGTGACCGCGAGCAGGCTCTGCACCACCGGCAGCCCGATGGTCAGGTTCGGCACGAAGTGATTGTCCATCACGTCCACGTGCAGCCAGTCCGCCGTGGACTCCACGGCCCTGGCCTCGTCGGCCAGCCGGGCGAAGTCGGCGGCGAGGATGCTGGGTGCGACGATCGGTGTGGCCACGGCGTCAGTCTACGAAGGTCGCCAGGCGCCGGTGTCACGAGGCGGCCCGACGTGCGGGCGGGACTCCGGCAGGCCCGGCACACCACCGTCGGTGCAGCGCACCGGCACTCCCGGTCGCGACAGCCCGGCAAAGCCACCAATTGTGGCCGAGGCCGTTCCCGGCAGATCGGACACACTAGTAGCATCGGCTGCTCGACACACCGTGCGATCCGGTCCGCCAGCGCCGAAGTCGCGCAGCGACCGGTGGCGCGCGGCCCGGCATCGAGTCCGCGGGAGGGACGACAGGGTGCGACGGTGGTTGGGCAGCGTGGCGGCGTCGGTACTCGTCACGGTCGTGCTGGCCGGCTGCGCCGCACCGCCCGGAGTGGACACCGACCTCACCGACGACTGGACCCCGGTCGGCCCACTGGCCGTCTGGACGCCACAGTCCGGCACCTGCCACGCCCGGGCCGGCGAGGCGTCGGTGGCGACCTACCAGCCGGTGCCCTGCGACGAGGAGCACCGGGCCGAGACCGTCCGGGTGGCCACGTTCACCGGCAGGGACGCCACCCGTCGGACGCCGCCGCCGCCCGGCTCGGCCACCGTCCTGGCCGCGCACGACGCCTGTGACCGGGACGCCACCCGGCTGCTCGGCGCCGACTGGCGCACCGGCCGGTTGGCGCTGACCCTCATGCTGCCCCGGGTCGCCGCCTGGTCGGCCGGCGCCCGCTGGTACCGCTGCGACCTGGTCGAGACACGCAGCCTCGACGACGACACGGCGGTCGCCCGCACCCGCAGCCTGCGCGGCGCGCTGACCGGGACGGCGGCGCTGGCCCACCGCTGCTTCCAGCCCAAGATGATCAACGACGACATCAACTTCATGGAGCCGGTGCCCTGCCAGCAGCCGCACCGGGCCGAGTTCGTGGGGGTCTACCGGGCGCCCGAGCGGACGTTCGAGGAGTTCGAGCGCGCGGCTGACCGTACCCACCGGGCCTGCCTGAGCCGGGTCGCCGCGTTCGCCGGCATCCCCGACGACGGCGCGGTCGGTGCCCGGGTGGGCTCCATCTACTACCACCCGGACGCGACGGCCTGGGCCGGCGGCGACCGTGGCGTTCAGTGCTTCCTGTGGATGAACGACCGGGACCTGAAGGGATCGGCCCACGACGAGGGACCGGCCCTGCTGCCCACGTCCTGAGCCGTGGCCGTGGGCAGCCGCCGCGTCGCCGTACCGTATGCTGCTGGCCCGTCGCTGGCACCGGGTCCCCGAACACCGGGCGGACGCGGCCCCCTGGCCGCGCTGCCACGGCGACGGCGTCCTGACCACCGGATGGTGGCCGGCCCCGGAGAGGAGCGGGCGATGCGACGGTGGCGCTCGGTGATCCTGGGCCTGGCCACCCTGCTGGCCTGCGCCTCCTGCCGCGCAACGGGCGGGGTGGACCGGGACCTGACCGACGACTGGGCCGCCCTGCCGTCGGCGGCGGCGTTCGTACCGGCCGCCGGGGTCTGCCACCCGGAGCGCGGCGACGCGGGCATCACCGAGGACCGGCAGGTGGACTGCGAACAGCCGCACGACACCGAGACCGTGCTGGTCGGCACCCTCACCGGAGCCGACGCGGCCCGCCCCGGCCCGCCGTCGGCCGGCTCGCCAACGGTGCGCGCCGCCCGGGCCCGGTGTGAACGGGCGGCCAGCGCGCTGCTCGGCGCCGACTGGCACGGCGGTCGCCTGGACCTGGACCTGTTGCTCCCGCCGCGCCACGACTGGTCCACGGGCGCCCGCTGGTTCCGCTGCGACCTCTACGAGACGTACCGCCTGGGCAGCGACAGCGGAATCCCGCGCCCCCGGGAGTCCAGGTTCGCCGGTGCGCTACGGCCCGGTTCCCCGCTCAGTCACACCTGCTTCCGGGTCCAACGACACGACGACGAACTCGCCGCAATGGACGAGGAGTCCTGCACGGCGCCACACGACGCGGAGTTCGCCGGTGTCTGGACCGCGCCGGCCGGTATGGACCGCGCGGCGTTGGTCCGGGACGGGGACCGGATCGGCGGTCGGTGCACGGAGATCATCGCCCGGTTCACCGGCGCTCCCGTCCGGACCGTACAGGCGCGGGTGGGTTCGATCTGGAAGGCCCCGGACGACCGGGACTGGCGGGACGGCGACCGCGGCGTGCTGTGTTTCCTGTGGACCGACCGGACGCTCAGCCGGTCCCTGCGCGACGCCGGCCCGGCCGGGCTGCCGGCCGGCTGACCCGGTCGCACCACACACAACCCGGGCCGGCTGACCCGGTCGGGCACCTGCCGGCCCGGTCCGGCGCGGCGCGGCGTTCCGGCGGGGGCGCCGGGAGGTCAGCCCGTCGGCTCCCGGCGCAGCACCGCCAGGAACATCGCGTCCGTGCCGTGCCGGTGCGGCCAGAGCTGCACGGTGGGGCCGTCGCCGAGTCCCGGCATGCCGGCCGGCAGCAACGTCCGGGCGTCGACGAAGTCGACAGGCACCCCCGACCGCCGCGCCGACTCGGTGACCGTCACGTGCGTCTCCACAGTGTGCGGCGAGCAGGTGACGTAGCCGACCACGCCACCCGGGCGGACCGCCCGCAGCGCCGCGCCGAGCAGTTCCCGCTGGAGTCGGGTCAGCGCGGGCAGATCACCGGGCTGCCGTCGCCACCGCGACTCCGGCCGCCGGCGCAACGAGCCGAGCCCGGTACACGGCGCGTCCACGAGTACCCGGTCGAACCCGCCCTCCGGCAGATCCGGCTCGACCCCCACGTCGCGGCCGTCGGCCGTGTGGACCGTCACGGGCAGCCCGCGTACGGCCTGGGTCACCAACCGGGCCCGGTGCTCGGCCACCTCGACGGCGGTGACCTCGGCGCCGCGTTGCGCGGCCAGCGCGCCGAGCAGCCCAGCCTTGCCGCCCGGTCCGGCGCACAGGTCGAGCCAGCGCGCGTCGGGACCGCCGGCCAGCGGTGCGCCGGCAAGCGCCGCCGCCACCAGCTGCGAGCCCTCGTCCTGCACGTGTGCCCGGCCCTGCCGCACCGCGGCCAGGTCACCGGGGGCACCGCCGGGCAGGTAGACCGCGTACGGCGAGAACGCGCCGGGCGCCCCGCCGACCTCGTCGGCCAACTCGACCGCGTCAGCCCGGCCCGGGCGGGCGGCCAGATGCACCGGTGGCCGGTCGTTGTCCTCGATCAACAACCTGGTGGTCTCCCCGAGGTCGCCACCGAGTGCGTCCAGGAACGCCCGGACGATCCACCGGGGGTGGCTGTACGCGAGCGAGAGGTGCCCGAGCGGGTCGGTGTCGACCGGTGGAGCCAACTCCGTGATCCAGGCGTCCAGGTCCTTCTCCGACACCTGCCGCAGCACCGCGTTGGCGAACCCGGCCGCGCCGGGGGCCACCGCCCGGACCAGGTCCACCGACGCCGACACCGCCGCGTGCGCCGGAACCCTGGTGTGCAGCAACTGGTACGCCCCGAGCCGGAGCGCGTCCCGGGCGGGTGGGTCGATCCGCTCGACCTCGCGACCGGCGGCCGAGGCGAGCACGGCGTCCAGGGTGCCCAGCGCGCGCAGCGTCCCGTAGGTCAGCTCGGTGGCGAACGCGGCGTCCCGGCCGAACAGCCCGCGCTCGGTCAACAGGGCCGGCAGCACCAGGTTGGCGAAGGCGTCGTCGCGGTGTACCGCGGCGACGGCGTCGTACGCCGCCCGGCGCGCGGGGTCGACCGCCGGCCTGGCCGGTCGGCCGGACCGGCCGCGGCCATCCGCCGACCCCCGGTCGGTCCCACGCGGCCGACCCTGGCCCCGGTCGGTGCCAGTGGACCGACCCGACTCCCGGTCGGCACCGCTGGACCGACCCGACTCCCGGTCGGCACCGCTGGACCGACCCGACTCCCGATCGGCACCGCTGGAGCGGCCCGGCTCCCGGTCGGCGGCACGGGGCAGGCTCGACTCCCGGTCGGCCGTCATGCCAGCGCCTCGCCGGCGCCGACCCGGACGCCGCGCGCCCAGTCGGAGGCCGGCATGGCGCGCTTGCCCGCCGCCCGCACCTCGCCCAGGCTGACCGCCGTGGTGCCGGTGCCGACGAGCACCCGGCCCCGCTCCGTCCACAGCTCGCCGGCCTTCAGGTCCGGACCGTTGGCGACCGGTACGACCGGCCCGAGCTTCAACCGCTCGCCCCGGAACGTGCTCCAGGCACCCGGGGCGGGCGTGCAGGCCCGGATCCGGCGGTCCACCGCGAACGCCGGGTCCGACCACGGCACCCGCGCGTCCTCGACGGTCAACTTGGGCGCCGTCGAAACACCGTCCCCCGGCTGCGGCTCGGCCCGCGCGGTGCCCGCCTCGATCGCGTCGAGCACCGCCACCAGCAGGCCCGCACCGGAGCGCGCCAGCCGGTGCAGCAGGTCACCGGAGGTGTCGGTGGCGCGGATCTCGTCGGTCACCGTGCCGTAGACCGGGCCCGTGTCGAGGCCCTGCTCCAGCTGGAAGACGCTGGCGCCGGTGATCTCGTCGCCGTGCAGGACCGCGTGCTGCACGGGGGCCGCCCCGCGCCACGCGGGCAGCAGCGAGAAGTGCAGGTTGATCCAGCCGTACCGGGGGATCTCCAGCGCGGCCGGCGGGACCAGCGCGCCGTAGGCGACCACCGGCACGCAGTCGACGCCCAGGGCGCCGAGCCGGGCGAGGAAGTCCGGATCCCGGGGCCGGTCGGGGGTGAGCACCTCGATCCCCCGTTCGTCGGCCCACGCGCCCACCGGGGAGCGCTGGAGGCCACGACCACGCCCCGCCGGGGCGTCCGGGCGGGTGACCACGGCCGCCAGCTCATGCCGTCCGGAGGCGGCGATGGCGTCCAGTGCGGGTACGGCGACGGCCGGCGTGCCGGCGAAGGCGAGTCGCATCAGCTCACCGACCCAGGCCGAACGGGCTGGCCGGTCCGTGCGGGCTGAGCTTGACCACGGGCGGGGCGCCCTGGTCGTACCACTCGGCCTGCCGGATGGCCTTCATGGCCTCCTTGCGGCCCGCCGGGTCGAGCCGGTCGATGAACAGCACCCCGTCCAGGTGGTCCGTCTCGTGCTGCGCGCACCGCGCCATCAGGCCGGTGCCGACGATCTGCACCGGGTCGCCGTACTCGTTGAACCCCTTGGCCACCACGTTCTGCCGGCGCTTGGTGTCGAAGTACAGCCCCGGGATGGACAGGCAGCCCTCCGGGCCGTCCTGCTCCTCCTCGTCCGGGAACTCCAGCACCGGGTTGACCAGGTGTCCCACCACGTCGTCCACGTCGAACGCGAAGACCCGCAGGCTCACCCCGAGCTGCGGGGCGGCCAGCCCGGCCCCACTCTGCTCGCGCATCGTCTCGGTCAGGTCGGCGACGAGCTTGCGCAGCTCGGCGTCGAAGTCGACGACCGGGTCGGCCGGCGTGCGCAGCACCGGATCACCGAAGAGACGGATGGGCTGGACGGTCACGCGAGCTGACTCCTTCGTGGCGGTGAAACTGCTGCCGTACCAGTCTACGGACCCGTCACGAGCGCCGGAGACACGGTCAACGCGCCCGCTGGCACCGGTCGGCACCCGGCGCCCGCTCGGGTGCGACCGGGCTCAGAACAGTTCGTGCGGATCGACCTGGATCCGGACCGGATGGGCGGCCTTGCGGGCGGCCCGCACCCCGGCCGCCTCGTGCAGGGCCCGAGCCAGGTCGGCGGCGCCCGACCGGGCCACCCGCAGCAGCATCCGCTCGGCGCCCTCGGCGGCCGGGACCGGCCCGAGCGGTTCGGCCCCCGACGGCAGCCGGGCCAGGCCGAGCAGGTCGGCCACGGCCTCGGGGGTACCCGTCACACTGGCCATCCGGACCGCCGGCGGGAAACCCAGCTCACGGCGCTCCGCCAGCTCACGGGCCGCGAACCAGCCCGGGTCCCAGCGCAGCAGCGCCTGCACCGTCGCCAGGCCGGCGTCGGCCACCACGACCACCCGGCCGCCCGCCTCGGCGGGCCGGGCCAGCGCCGCCGCCGTCATCCAGCGGCGCAGCGTCTCCTCGCTGGCCCGCAGGTCGGCCCGGGTGAGCAGAGCCCAGGCGTCCAGCAGCAGCACCGCGCCGTAACCGCCGGCCGCGACCGGCTCGGCGCCCGGGGTGGCCACCACCACCGACGGTTCGGCCGGCACCGCCGCCAGCACCTCCTCCCGGCCCGAGGTCCGCACCGTCGCCCTGGGGAAGGCCCGGCCCAGTTCCTCCGCGGTACGCCGGGCCCCGGTCACGGCCGCGCGCAGCCGGCGGTCGCCACAGGTCGGACAGGAGTACGCGGCAGCCGGCCGGCCGCACCAACGGCACGCCGGGACGGCCCGCGCCGAACGCAGGGCCAACGGTCCGGAGCAGTGCGGGCACCGGGCCGGGGTACGGCAGGTGGCGCAGGAGATCGACGGCAGGTATCCCCGGCGGGGCACCTGCACCAGCACCGGCGCACCGGCGCCCAGCGCCGACCGGGCCGCCTCCCAGGCCACGCTCGGCAACCGGGCCGACTCCGCCGCGGGGTCCCGGGCCAGTTGCGGGTCGTCGCCGATCGGCGTCACCCTGGGCGTACGGGACCGGACCACGTCGCGGTCCGCGGTGATCCCGACGGCCCACCCGGTCTCCGCGAGCAACTGCGCCTCACCGCTGCGGGCGAACCCGCCCACCAGGGCACCCGCCCCGGCCAACTGTGCCCGGGTCAGCAGCACCTCCCGGGCGTGCGGATAGGGCGCCCTCGGCTCGGCGTGCAGATCGTCCCCGTCGTCCCAGATGGCCACCAGGCCGAGCCGGTCCACCGGGGCGAACGCCGCCGCCCGGGTACCGATCACCACCGGCACCTCACCGCGCCGGGCCGCGAGGAAGGCGCGGTACCGCCTGGCCGGGCCCAGCGCCGCCGACAGCACCACGTGCCGGCCCGGACCGAGGCGCGCGGTGAGCGCGGCGTCCAGCCGGTCCAGGTCCCGGGCGTCCGGGACGACCGCCACGGCACCGCGCCCGGACTCCACGGTGGCCGCCAGCGCCGCCGCGTACCGGGCCGGCCAGTCCTCGCCGGCGAGCGCCGACCACACCGCGCGCGGCGAGCGCCCGTCGGCGAGCGCGGTCAGGAACGCCGGCCCGGCCGGGTACGCCCGCCAGCCCTCGTCCGCCGGCACCGCCTCGTCCGCCGGCACCGCCACGCCGGCCGTCACCGGATCCCGGGTGGCGGTGGGCTCGCGCTCGACGCGGGCGTGCCGGGGCGGTACGGCCAGCCGGAGGACGTCGGCGAGGTTTCCCGCGTACCGGTCGGCGACCGTGCGGGCCAGCCGGGCGATCTCCGGTGCCAGCACGGGCTCCGGGGAGACCAACCGGTCCAGGTACGTCAGCCGGCCGCTGTGCGGCGAATCAGCGGCCCGGTCCAGCAGCCAACCGTCCACCAGCTTGCCGGCGAACCGGACCCGGACCCGGGTGCCCGGCACCGCCGTGTCGGCCAGCTCGGCGGGCACCAGATAGTCGAAGGGCCGGTCGAGGTGGGCCAGGGGTACATCGACGCAGACGCGCGCGACCGGCAACCCGTCGGCGGGTTGCCGGTCGCCACGCTTGCCGCTGGTCAGGCTCCCGCTGCCGACTTCAGGTCGCCGGCGCGGTCGGTGCCCTCCCAGGTCAGGTCGGGCAGCTCGCGCCCGAAGTGCCCGTAGGCGGCGGTCTGCCGGTAGATCGGCCGCAGCAGGTTCAGGTCCCGGATGATGGCCGCGGGACGCAGGTCGAACACCTCGCTGATGGCCCGCTCGATCCGCTCGACCGGGACGTTCTCGGTGCCGAACGTCTCGACGAACAGGCTGACCGGCTGGGCCTTGCCGATCGCGTACGCGACCTGCGCCTCGCAGCGCTCCGCGAGGCCGGCGGCCACCACGTTCTTGGCGACCCACCGCATCGCGTACGCCGCCGAGCGGTCCACCTTGGACGGATCCTTGCCGGAGAACGCGCCACCGCCGTGCCGGGCGTACCCGCCGTACGTGTCGACGATGATCTTCCGCCCGGTGAGGCCGGCGTCACCCATCGGGCCGCCGATCTCGAACCGGCCGGTCGGGTTGACCAGCAGCCGGTAACCGTCGGTCTCCAGGCCCAGCCCGTCGAGTTCGGGGCCGATCACGTGCTCCCGCACGTCCGGCGTCAGCAGCGACTCCAGCGAGATGTCGGCGGCGTGCTGGCTGGACACCACGACCGTGTTCAGCCGGACCGGCCGCAGCCCGTCGTACTCGATGGTGACCTGCGTCTTGCCGTCCGGGCGCAGGTAGGGGATGGTGCCGTCCTTGCGGGCGGCCGACAGCCGCCGGGACAGGCGGTGGGCCAGCGCGATCGGCAGCGGCATCAGCTCGGGCGTCTCGGAGCAGGCGAAGCCGAACATCATGCCCTGGTCACCGGCGCCCTGGGCGTCCAGCGCGCTCTCCGAGGAACCGCTGCGCAGCTCCAGCGCGCTGTCCACGCCCTGGGCGATGTCCGGCGACTGGGAGCCGATGGAGACGCTGACCCCGCAGGAGGCACCGTCGAAGCCCTTCTTGGACGAGTCGTACCCGATGTCCAGAATGGTCTCCCGCACGATGGTCGGGATGTCGGCGTACGCCTGGGTGGTGACCTCACCCGCGACGTGGACCTGGCCGGTCGTGATCAGCGTCTCGACCGCGACGCGGCTGCGCGGGTCCTGGGTGAGCAGCGCGTCGAGGATGCCGTCGCTGATCTGGTCGGCAATCTTGTCCGGGTGGCCTTCCGTGACCGACTCGGAGGTAAACAGGCGGCGTGCCACGGTGCTCCTCAGTGTCGACAGCTGTTGGGCGGCAGTCTAGACACCGCCGCGAACTTCTCGCCGCAGGCTACCGTGCCGACCTCGAAGGCTGTCGGAACTTCACCACGCAGCTCAGGAACTGGACAGTCGGGCCGTGACCAGGTCCAGTACCCGGTCGGCGAGGTCCTCCTTGGCCTGCTCCGGCAACTCGGTCCGGGACCCGTCGGCCCCGAGCACGGTCGCCGCGTTGGTGTCGGCGCCGAACACCCGGTCGGCGCCCACCACGTTGACCACGATGAGGTCCGCCTTCTTGCGGGTCAGCTTGGCCCGCGCGTTGACCTCGGCGTCCCGGGTCTCGGCGGCGAAGACCACCAGCACCTGGCCGGGCCGGCGACGCTCGCCCAGTTCGGCGGCGATGTCCGGATTGGCGACCAACGCAATGTCCGGCGCGGTTCCGTCGTCCGACTTCTTGATCTTGTGGGTGGCGTAGTTGGCCGGGCGGAAGTCGGCGGGTGCGGCGGCCATCACCACGGCGTCGGCGCCGTCGGCCGCCTCCAGGGTCGCCTTGCGCAACTCCTCGGTGGTGCCGACCCGGACGACGTCCACCCCGGCCGGGTCGGCCAGCGCGACATTCGCGGTGATCAAGGTCACCCGCGCGCCGCGGGCGACGGCGGACCGGGCGAAGGCGTACCCCTGCTTGCCGGAGGATCGGTTACCCAGGAAGCGGACCGGATCCAACGGCTCCCGGGTGCCGCCGGCGGTGACCACCACGCGGCGACCGGCCAGGTCCGGCTCGACCACGCCCCGGGCCAGGACCCGGCGGGCGACCGCGAAGATCTCGGCGGGGTCGGGCAGCCGGCCCTTGCCGGTGTCGGCACCCGTCAGCCGGCCGCTCGCCGGCTCGATCACCAGCGCGCCCCGGCGGCGCAGGGTGGCCACGTTCTCCACCGTCGCGGAGTGCTCCCACATCTCGGTGTGCATGGCGGGGGCCAGCACCACCGGGCAGCGGGCCGTCAGCAGCGTGTTGGTGAGCAGGTCGTCGGCGAGCCCGTGGGCGGCCCGAGCCAGCAGGTCGGCCGTGGCCGGGGCGACCACCACCAGGTCGGCCTCCTTGCCCAGCCGTACGTGCGGCACCTCCTGCACGTCGGCCCAGACATCGGCCGCGACCGGCTGGCCGGACAGGGCGGCCCAGGTGGGCGCGCCGACGAAGGTCAACGCCGCCGCGGTGGGCACCACCCGCACGGAGTGCCCCGACTCGGTGAAGAGCCGGAGCAGCTCGCATGCCTTGTACGCGGCGATGCCCCCGCCCACGCCGAGGACGACGCGGACCGGCATCGGGTTACGGCGCTTCGATCGGCTCGGCGGTGAGCAGTCCCGCGTTGATCTCGCGCATCGCGATCGAGAGCGGCTTCTCCTGCGGCGTCGTCTCGACCAGCGGGCCGACATACTCCAGCAGGCCCTCACCGAGCTGGCTGTAGTAGGCGTTGACCTGGCGGGCCCGCTTCGCAGCGAAGATCACCAGAGAGTACTTCGAGGAGGTCTTCTCCAGCAGTTCATCGATCGGCGGATTGGTGATGCCCTCTGGGTTGGCGATGGATCCCACGAAATACGACCTCTGCGTTTGTCAGCCGCGCGGCCGCGCGGCGGTTTGTCTGCCGACCCGCGACGGTGGCGCGGGCGGTTCCTGCTGTGTCCGCCACGCCGGAGCGCGGCCGACTGCTTCCCGCCACGCCGAGACGCGGCGGATCCCTCCCGACCCACCGGGACGCGGCCGGTTCCCTCCCGCCACGCCGAGACGTGGCGGGTTCCACGCCGAAGCGCGACCGACCATGCCGTGCTGGCGACACGACCAGCGTGGTGCGGCCGGCGTAGTGCGGCCGGCGTGGTGCGACCGGCGTGGTGCGGCCGATCAACCGCCGGAACGCGGCTGGACCGGGGTCAGAAAGGAATAACCGAGCAAGCCTACCAGTTCGTCCGCGGCGCGCTCGACGTAGTCGTTGACAACCGTCACATCGAACTCGCTCTCGGCGGCAAGCTCCTCGTCGGCGTGCACCAGCCGCCGGCGGATGGTCTCGTCGTCGTCGGTGCCCCGCCCGATCAGCCGACGTTTCAGCTCCTCGACGCTGGGCGGGGCCAGGAAGACCAGTTGCGCCTCCGGCATCGCCTGCCGGACCTGCCGAGCACCCTGCAGGTCGATTTTGAGTAGTACCGGCTGACCGCGCCGCAGGTGCGCCTCCACCGGCCCCCGGGGGGTGCCGTAGAGGTTCCCGGCGAACTCGGCCCACTCCAGCAACTGCCCGCTGGCGACCATGCGTTCGAATTCGTCCCGGTCGGCGAAGTAGTAGTGGACGCCGTCGACCTCGTAGTCCCGCATCGGGCGGGTGGTGACCGAGACCGACAGCCAGACCCAGTGCGAGCGCGCCCGGATCAGCTCGATCACACTGTCCTTGCCGACCCCGGAGGGGCCGGAAAGGACCGTGAGACGAGCTGCCGGGCGCGCGTCGTCATCCATGCTCACTGCTTGTTTCTACACGGTGCTGCGAACTAGTTCGCAGCGAACTCCCCAAGCAGTGCCTTACGCTGCTGCTCGCCGAGGCCGCGGAGGCGCCGGCTATCGGCGATCTTGAGCTTCTCCATGATCTGGGTAGCCCGGATCTTGCCGATGCCAGGCATCGCCTGCAGGACGGCCGAGACCTTCAGCTTCCCGACGACATCGTCGGACTCCGCCCGTTCGAGGACGGAAGCGAGGGTGGTCTTGCCCTGCTTGAGCTGCTCCTTCAGCTCGGCACGGGCTTTGCGGATCTCCGCGGCCTTCTCCAGCGCTGCAGCGCGCTGCTCGGGGCTCAATGACGGGAGCGGCACCAGTTCTCCTCAGGTCCCTATCGCGGCGGCCATCGATCCGCCGCATCTGTGAAACATGGTGTGGCTGTGAACCAAAGGGGTATGTGGTTCCCAGCGCCGGGAAAACTAGCGGGCAGCGACGCTTTCGGCAACGTGGGCGCGCGGGGATCATGGCTTGGTGACCGAGTGGTCACTCAGCCGTACGACCCAGCGCGGCCCGGCATTCCGCGAGTACGCGGTCGGCGGCGGCGCGTAGCGCGGCCGGCTCCGGTCCGGCCGAAAGGACCTCCCGGGAGTACGACGGCAGCACCGCCGACAGCCGCTCACCGAACACGGTCCGGAGGTCCGCGGCCGTCGCGCCCTGGGCGCCGAGGCCCGGCGCCAACAGCGGACCGTTGACCCGGGACAGGTCGTGACCGGTCCGACCGATCGTCGCTCCGACCACCAGACCGACGCTCCCGATCGGCTTCGCACCCTCGTTGAGCTGGGAAATCTCGTCGATCACGGTCTGCGCCACGGTGCGCCCGTCGGCGCCGCGCGCGTGCTGTACGGAGGGGCCCTCCGGATTGGAGGTGAGCGCGAGAACGAAAACCCCGCCGCCGTTCGCGCGCGCCGTGTCGAACATCGGCGCCAATGAACCGACACCGAGATAGGGACTCGCGGTCACCGCGTCGACATACAGCGAGCTGGATGGGTCGAGGTACGCGGAAGCGTAGGCCGCGACCGTGGAGCCGATGTCGCCACGCTTCACATCGAGGAGCACAAGCGTCCCCGCCGAACGCAACTGTCGGATAGTTGACTCAAGAATTTCGACGCCTCGGGACCCGAATCGCTCGAAGAAGGCGGATTGCGGCTTTACCACCGCCACCCGATCGGCGAGAGCGGTGACCACGCTGTCACAGAACCGAGCCAGCCCGTCCGGGTCGTCCGGCAGCCCCCATCGGGACAGCAACGCGGGGTGTGGGTCGAGCCCCACGCAGAGCGGACCCCGCAGTCGCATGGCGGCGTCCAGTCGTTCGCCGAAGGTCTCCACAGCCTCTCCTCTCCCTCGGCACCGGCGGCACGCCCACCGATGCGCTCCGCGGCCCAGTCGGACCGACCTCCGAGCCGCCCGAGCCGCCCCGGACCACCCGTCAACCCGCGACGGGCCGCCCCGGACTTCCGTCAGCCCGCGGCCACCGCGGCGGCGACACCCCGGACGATCCTCGCCACGTCCTCGTCCCCGGTGACGTACGGCGGCATCGTGTAGACGAGGTCCCGGAACGGCCGGAGCCAGACGCCCTGGTCCACCGCGGCGGCGGTGGCCGCCGCCAGGTCCACCTCGTGGTCGAGCTGCACCACGCCGATCGCGCCGAGCACCCGCACGTCCGCCACCCCGGGGGCGCCCCGCAGCGGCGCCAGGCCCGCCCGCAGCCCGGCCGAGATCCGGGGTACGTCCGCCGTCCAGCCACCCTCCCGGAGCAGCTCGACGGAGGCGTTGGCCACGGCACAGGCGAGCGGGTTCGCCATGAACGTGGGCCCGTGCGCCAGCACCCCGCCGGCCGAGATCCCGCGCGCGACCTCGGGTGTGCAGAGCGCCGCCGCGAGGGTGAGATAGCCACCCGTGAGCGCCTTGCCGACACAGAGCACGTCCGGGGTGACACCGGCGTGCTCCGCCGCGAACCACCGACCGGTACGACCGAAGCCGGTGGCGATCTCGTCGAAGATGAGTAGGACACCGTGCCGGCTGGTGACCTCGCGCAGCACCCGTAGGTAGTGCGGATTGTGGAACCGCATCCCGCCGGCGCCCTGCACGACCGGCTCCACGATCACCGCGGCCAGTTCCCCGGCGTGCCGCTCCACCGTGGCGACCAGCTCCGCCTCGTACGCCGGATCCACCGGCGCGTCGAAACCGGCCGGCGGCTCGGCCGCGAAGACCTGCCGGGGCAGCACGTCGCCCCAGAGGTGGTGCATGCCGCCCTCCGGGTCGCAGACGCTCATCGGGTGAAACGTGTCACCGTGGTAGCCGCCCCGCCAGGTGGCCAGCCGGCGGCGCTCCGGGCGGCCCCGGCCACGCTGGTACTGCAGGCACATCTTGATCGCCACCTCCACGCTCACCGAACCCGAGTCGCAGAGGAAGACGTGTTCCAGGCCCGGCGGGGTCAGCTCCACCAGCGCCTGGGACAGCCGTACCGCCGGCTCGTGGGTGAGGCCGCCGAACATGACGTGGCTCATCCGGCCCAGCTGCTCGGTGACCGCCCGGTCCAGCGCGGGATGCCGGTACCCGTGGATGGCGGCCCACCACGAGGACATCCCGTCGACCAGTTCCCGACCGTCGGCCAGACGCAGCCGCACGCCCTCGGCGCCCTCGACGGGGTACGGCGGGGTGGCCGACGGCAGCGGCGCGTACGGATGCCAGACATGCGCCCGGTCGGCCGCCAGCATCTCCTCAGGCGTCACCATTTCCCCCTCCGCTGGTAAGGAAGGGCCCCCTGTTATCGCTTTCCGTATAGGAAGGGCCCCCTGTTAACGCCCTCGACGGTGCGGCTGCGGTCCCCCGCGACCGGTTCACGGGGTGCGAGCCGACGCGCCCGGGGTGTCCGAGCCCGGCGCAGCGCCCCGAGACGGCGTGGCCGGCGTAACCCCCGGCGACGACGTACCCCCAGGGGGTGGCGTAACCCCCGGCGACGACGTAGCCCCAGCGCGTGGCGTGACCCCTGGGGCCGGCGGGGCGGCGGACGTGGCCCGGGCGATGGCTCGGACCAGTGCCGGCCCCCGGTAGATGAACCCCGTGTAGAGCTGGACCAGGCTCGCGCCGGCGTCGAACAGCCGGCTGGCGTCGTCGGGACCGAGCACCCCGCCGACCCCGATCACCGGCAGTTTGCCCCCCGTCTCGGCGTGCACGAAGGCGACCACCTCACGGGCCCGCGCCGCCAGTGGACGGCCGGACAGCCCACCGGTCTCGGCGGCCACCGCCCGGTCGGCCGCGGCGACCCCGCCCCGACCGATCGTGGTGTTGGTGGCGATGACGCCGGCCGCCCCCCGCTCCAGGCAGACCGCGAGCAGTTCGGCGATCGCCGGTTCGGTGAGGTCGGGGGCGATCTTCACCAGGATCGGCTTCTCCCCCACCAGCGCGGCGAGCAGGGCGTCCAGGTGGCCCCGGTCCTGCAGGGCGCGCAGCCCCGGGGTGTTCGGCGAGGAGACGTTCACCGCGAAGTAGTCGCCGTGGTCGCGCAGCGCGCGGTACGAGGCCAGGTAGTCCTCGACCGCGTCGTCGAGCGCGGTGACCTTCGACTTGCCCAGCGAGATGCCCAGCGGTACGCCGAGCGGCCGGTCCAGCGCGGCGAGCCGGGTCGCCAGAGCCGCCGCGCCCAAGTTGTTGAACCCCATCCGGTTGACCACGGCCACGCTGTCCGGCAGCCGGAACAGCCGTGGCCGCGGGTTGCCCGGCTGTGGGTGCGCGGTGACCGTACCGACCTCGACGAAGCCGAATCCGAGTGCCGGCCAGGCCGGCAGGGCGGCGCCGTCCTTGTCCATTCCGGCGGCCAACCCCACCGGGTTGGGAAACTCGACCCCGAACACCGTTCGTGGCGCGCGTACGGCGTACCGGGCTCGCAGCGCCGCCAGCGCGGCCCGGTTCCGGGACAGCCCGGCGAGGCGGCGCAGTGTCCATTCGTGCGCCGCCTCGGCGTCGCCACCACCCAGCCGAAACAGCCAAGGCCGCACCACCCGCTCAAACATCACCACCCCCAACCCCCGCCCCAACCCCAACCGAACCCCGACCCAACCCCGTCCGAACCCCGGTCGCACCCCGGTCGGACCCCGTTGATCATGAAGTTAGCGGTGGTTCTGCCACCGAAATCGTCCGCTAACTTCATGATCAACCCGGGGGGGTGGGGGGTCTGGGGGGGTGGGGGGGTCATCGGGTGGCCTGGAGGAGGGCGTGGAGTTCCTGGAGGGGACGTACCGTCATGTCACCGCGGATCAGGGCCTCGATGCCCATCACCGCGGCCGCCGCGCCGGGCACGGTGGTGACGCACGGGATGTCCGCGGTCACGGCGGCGCTGCGGATCTCGTACCCGTCGGAGCGGGCGCTCGCCCCCGAACCCTGCGGCGTGTTGATCACCAGGGCCACCTCGCCGCCGAGGATCATGGACACCGCGTCGGGGCCCTCCCCCGCCTCCTCGTAGTGCTTGCGGATGAGCTGGCAGGAGATGCCGTGCCGGCGCAGCACCTCGCCGGTGCCGGTGGTCGCCACGATCGCGAAGCCGAGATCGGCCAACCGCTTGATCGGGAAGATCATCCCGCGCTTGTCCCGGTTGGCCACCGAAACGAAGATCGTCCCGCTGGTCGGCAGCGAACCGTACGCGGCGGCCTGGCTCTTCGCGAACGCGTGCCCGAACGTCGTGTCGATTCCCATCACCTCGCCGGTGGACTTCATCTCCGGTCCGAGCAGCGAGTCCACCCCCTTGCCGGCGGGGGTACGGAACCGCTTGAACGGCAGCACCGCCTCCTTCACGGCGACCGGCGCGTCGTCCGGCAGCGTCCCGCCGTCCCCGACGGCCGGCAGCAACCCCTCGGCGCGCAGCTGCGCGACCGTGGCGCCCAGCATGATCCGGGCCGCCGCCTTGGCCAGCGGCACCGCCGTGGCCTTGGAGACGAACGGCACGGTACGGGAGGCCCGCGGGTTGGCCTCCAGGACGTACAGCATGTCGTCCTTCAGCGCGTACTGGACGTTCAGCAGCCCGCGGACCCCGATCCCCCGGGCGATCACCTCGGTGTACCGGCGGACCTGCGCCAGGTGCGAGCCGGCGAGGGTGATCGGCGGCAACGCGCAGGACGAGTCGCCGGAGTGGATCCCGGCCTCCTCGATGTGCTCCATCACCCCGCCGAGGTACACCTCGCCGTCGGCGTCGCAGAGCGCGTCCACGTCGATCTCGATGGCGTCGTCGAGGAACCGGTCCACCAGCACCGGGTGGTCCGGTGAGATGTCGGTGGCCCGGCCGATGTAGGCGCGCAGCGTCGGCTCGTCGTACACGATCTCCATGCCCCGGCCACCCAGCACGTACGACGGGCGGACCAGCACGGGGTACCCGATCTCGTCGGCGATCGCCTTCGCCTCCTCGAACGAGGTGGCGGTGCCGTACGCGGGCGCCCGCAGCCCGGACCGGTTCAGCAGCGCACCGAACGCGCCCCGGTCCTCGGCCAGGTGGATGGACTCCGGCGAGGTGCCGACCACCGGCACGCCGGCCTGCTTGAGCCGTCGCGCCAGGCCCAGCGGCGTCTGCCCGCCGAGCTGGACGATCACCCCGACCACGCCCGGACCCCCGGCCTCCTTCCCGGGGGCGTCCTCGGCCCGCCACACCTCCAGCACGTCCTCGAAGGTCAGCGGCTCGAAGTAGAGCCGGTCGGCGGTGTCGTAGTCGGTCGACACCGTCTCCGGGTTGCAGTTCACCATCACGGTCTCGAAGCCGCCGCCGGCAGCCTGGTCCGGCCCGGCCGCATCCGCCGCCGGCCCGCCGGCAGCCGACCCGCCCGCACCCGCCGGCCCGAATCCACCCGCCGCCGGGTTCGCGGCCCGCAGCGCCTGAACCGCGTGTACGCAGGAGTAGTCGAACTCGATGCCCTGGCCGATCCGGTTCGGCCCGGAACCCAGGATCAGCACCTTCGGCCGGGCCGACGGCAGCACCTCGGTCTCCTCGTCGTACGAGGAGTAGTGGTACGGGGTGCGGGCCGCGAACTCGGCCGCGCAGGTGTCAACGGTCTTGAACACCGGGCGCAGGCCGAGCCGGTGGCGCAGCGTGCGTACCCCGTCCTCGCCGGCCAGTTCGGGCCGCAGCGCGGCGACCTGCCGGTCGGACAGGCCGGCCCGCTTGGCCCGGCGCAGCAGGTCCCGGTCGAGCACCGGCGCTTCCACCAGTTCCTGACGCAGCTCGATCAGCGCGACGATCTGGTCGATGAACCACGGATCGATCCCGCCGGACGCCTCGAACACCTCGGCGATGGAGGCGCCCAGCCGCAGCGCCCGTTCCACGGTGTAGAGCCGGCCGTCGTGCGGCGTACGCAGCGCGGCCAGGGTGTTCTCCCGGGTCGCGCCGTCGGGGTCCGGCAGCGTCCAGAACCCGGCCGCCTTCGTCTCGACCGACCGCATGGCCTTGTTGAGCGCCTCGGTGAAGTTGCGGCCGATGGCCATCGCCTCGCCCACCGACTTCATCGTGGTGGTCAGCTCCGGGTCGGCTCCGGGGAACTTCTCGAAGGCGAACCGTGGGATCTTCACCACCACGTAGTCCAGGGCCGGTTCGAACGCCGCGGGCGTCTCGAGGGTGATGTCGTTCGGGATCTCGTCCAGGGTGTACCCGATGGCCAGCTTCGCCGCGATCTTGGCGATCGGGAAACCCGTGGCCTTCGACGCCAGCGCCGACGAGCGGGACACCCGGGGGTTCATCTCGATGACCACGAGCCGGCCGTCGGCCGGGTTCACCGCGAACTGGATGTTGCACCCGCCGGTGTCCACCCCGACCTCGCGCAGGACGGCGATGCCCAGGTCCCGCAGCCGCTGGTACTCCCGGTCGGTGAGCGTCATGGCCGGCGCCACGGTCACGCTGTCGCCGGTGTGCACGCCCATCGGGTCGAGGTTCTCGATCGAGCAGACCACCACCACGTTGTCGTGCCGGTCCCGCATGAGTTCCAGCTCGTACTCCTTCCAGCCGAGCACGCTCTCCTCGATCAGCACCTCGTGCACGGGGCTGGCCGCGAGCCCCTGGCCGGCGATCCGGTCCAGGTCGGCGTCGGTGTGGGCCATTCCGGAGCCGAGGCCGCCCATCGTGAACGACGGCCGGATCACCACCGGCAGGCCCAGCTCGGCGACCGTGTCCCGGACCTCGTCCATCGAGTGGCACACCCGGGAACGCGGCACCAACCCGGTCGGCTCCTCGACGCCGATCCGGGCGCCGGCCCGGACCACGATGTCCTTGAACAGCTGCCGATCCTCGCCCCGGCGGATCGCCTCGATGTCGGCGCCGATCAGCTCCACGCCGTACTTGTCGAGCACGCCGGCCTCGTGCAGCGCGACGGCCGTGTTCAGCGCCGTCTGCCCGCCCAGGGTGGGCAGCAGGGCGTCCGGCCGTTCCTTGGCGATCACCAGCTCGACGAACTCCGGGGTGATCGGCTCCACGTACGTCGCGTCGGCGTACTCCGGGTCGGTCATGATGGTCGCCGGGTTGGAGTTGACCAGGCTGACCCGCAGCCCCTCGGCGCGCAGCACCCGGCACGCCTGCGTGCCGGAGTAGTCGAACTCGCACGCCTGACCGATGACGATCGGCCCCGAGCCGATCACCAGGACATGCCGTAGATCCGTCCGCTTAGGCATGGCTACCGCCCCCGCCCCTCGCTGTGGTTTCCGTCGAGGGCACGGCCCTCAGTGCGCTGCCCGTCGAGGGCACGGCCCTCGCTGCGCTGTCCCTCGAGGGCGCGGCCCTCGCTGCGCTGCCGGTCGAGGGCGCGGCCCTCGATCAGTTCCGCGAAGCGGTCGAACAGGTAGTCCGCGTCGTGCGGGCCCGCCGCCGCCTCCGGGTGGTACTGCACGGTGAACGCGGGCACGTCCCGCGCCCGCAGGCCCTCGACCACGTTGTCGTTGAGGCAGACATGGCTGACCTCGACCGCGCCGAAGTCGGTGTCGATCAGCTGGTCCGGCACGGCCGCCTGCTCCACGGCCCCCGGTACCCGCACCGCGAAGCCGTGGTTGTGGCTGGTCACCTCCACCTTGCCGGTGGCCCGGTCCAGCACCGGCTGGTTGATGCCCCGGTGGCCGTAGCCGAGCTTGTACGTCCCGAAGCCCAGCGCCCGGCCGAGGATCTGGCTGCCGAAACAGATGCCGAACAGCGGGAGCCGCCGGTCCAGCACCTCGCGGGCCAGGGCCACCGGATGGTCGGCGGTGCCCGGGTCACCCGGACCGGGCGAGAAGAACACCGCGTCGGCCCCGGTGGCCAGGATGTCCGCCATGGTGCTGTGCGCCGGCAGCACGTGGGTGGTCACACCGCGCGCGGCCAGCCGGCGCGGCACGTTCCGCTTGATGCCCAGGTCGAGCGCCGCGACCGTGAACCGGTGCTCGCCCACCGCCTCGACGGTGTACGGCCGCTGCGTGGTCACCTGGGCCGACAGGTCGGCGCCGACCATCCGGGGCGACCGGAGCACCCGTTCCAGCAGGGCCCGCGGGTCCTGCTCCACGCTGGACACCCCGACCCGCATGGCGCCCCGCTCGCGCAGGTGCCGGGTCAGCGCGCGGGTGTCCACGCCGCTGATCCCGACCACCCCCTCGGTGGCCAACCGGTCCTCCAGGCCACCGGTGGAGCGCCAGTTCGAGCCGATCCGGGCCGGATCCCGGACCACGTACCCGGCCACCCAGATCCGGCCCGACTCGTCGTCCTCGCCGTTCACCCCGGTGTTGCCGATGTGCGGCGCGGTCTGCACCACCACCTGCCGGTGGTACGACGGGTCGGTGAGCGTCTCCTGGTAACCGGTCATGCCGGTGGTGAAGACCGCCTCGCCGAACGTCTCACCGATGCTGCCGTACGCCTCGCCGGTGAAGGACCGGCCGTCCTCCAGAACCAGGATCGCGGGACGCCTCTTCATGCCTGACCTCCGATCACTTCACGGCCTTTCCGTCGAGCACCGTCGGCGTACCGCGCAGGAACGTCGCGACGATCCGGCCCGGCAGCTCCATTCCGGCGTACGGGGTGTTACGGCTGCGGCTGGCCAGCTCGCCCGGGTCGATCCGCCGACGGGCGGCCGGATCGACCAGGGTGAAGGTGGCCGGCCGACCCGGCGCCGGTACGTGACCGTGCCCGGTCAGCCCGGCGATCCGGGCGGGCGTCCGGGACATCCGCTCGGCGATCAGCTCCCAGTCCGGGCCGAACACGTCGAGCACGATCGAGAGTGCGGTCTCCAGCCCGAGCATCCCGGGCCGGGCGTACGCCCACTCACACTCCTTGTCCTCGACGGCGTGCGGCGCGTGGTCGGTGGCGACCACGTCGAGGACGCCCTCGGCCAGCGCGGCCCGCAGCGCCGCCACGTCCGCCGCCGTACGCAGCGGAGGGTTGACCTTGTAGACCGGGTCGTACGCGCCGCCCGGCCCGCCGCCGGCGATCAGCTCGTCGGTGAGCAGCAGGTGGTGCGGCGTCACCTCGGCGGTGACCGCCACGCCGCGCGCCCTGGCCTGCCGCAGCACCTCGACACTGCCGGCCGTGGAGACGTGGCAGACGTGCAACCGGCTGCCCACGTGCTCGGCCAGCAGCACGTCCCGGGCGATGATCGCCTCCTCGGCGACGGCCGGCCAACCGGTCAACCCGAGCCGGGTCGACACCTCACCCTCGTGCATCTGGGCGCCCTCGGTCAGCCGGGGCTCCTCGGCGTGCTGGGCGATGACCCCGCCGAACGCCTTGACGTACTCCAGGGCCCGGCGCATCAGCCGGGGATCGGCCACGCAGTGCCCGTCGTCGGAGAAGATCCGCACCGCGGCGGCCGAGTCGGCCATCGCGCCCAGCTCGGCCAGGCGCTCACCGGCCAGCCCCACGGTGACCGCGCCGATCGGCTGGACGTCCACCAGACCGGCCTCCCGGCCCAACCGCCAGACCTGCTCGACGACGCCGGCCGTGTCGGCGACCGGCGAGGTGTTGGCCATCGCGCAGACCGCCGTGTAGCCGCCCAGCGCCGCGGCCCGGGACCCGGACTCGACGGTCTCGGCGTCCTCCCGGCCCGGCTCGCGCAGGTGGGTGTGCAGGTCCACCAGGCCGGGCAGCGCGACCAGCCCGGCCGCGTCGACCACTGTCGCGCCGGCGGCGGACAGCCCACTGCCGGCCTCCACCACGGCGCCGTCGCGCACCAGCAGGTCGGTCGGTGCGGCGCCCAGCACGCTGGCACCCCTGATCAGGTACGTGAAGCTCATGTGTATTCCTTCGTTCGCGACTGCGGGGCTCGCAAGCTCACTCCTCGCGCTCACCGAAAATCCTTCGTTCGCGACTGCGGGGCTCGCAAGCTCACTCCTCGCGCTCACCGGGACCCGCCCAGGAGCAGGTACAGCACGGCCATCCGGACGGAGACACCGTTGGCGACCTGCTCGACGATGGTGGAGCGCGGCGAGTCCGCGACCTCCGGCGTGATCTCCATGCCCCGGTTCATCGGACCGGGGTGCATCACCACGGCGTGTTCGGGCAGTCGGCGCAGCCGGGGCCCGTCCAACCCGTACCGGCGGGCGTACTCGCGGGCCGACGGGAAGTAGGAGGCGGTCATCCGTTCCCGCTGCACCCGCAGCATCATCACGACATCCACGGTGGGTAGCACCGCGTCCAGGTCGTACGACACGTCGGTGGCCGGCATCCCCGCCGGACCGCCGGGCGGGCCGGGTGGGATCGCCGCGCCGGCCCGGGCGGCCCAGTCGACCGGGACCAGGGTGGGCGGCCCGACCAGGGTGACCTTGGCACCCAGCGTGGTCAGCAGCAGCACGTTGGACCGGGCGACCCGGCTGTGCAGCACGTCACCGACCACGGCCACGTGCAGGCCGGCGATCCGGCCCAGCCGGGAGCGCATGGTGTACGCGTCCAGCAGGGCCTGCGTGGGGTGCTCGTGGGTGCCGTCGCCGGCGTTCACCACGCTGCCGTCGACCCAGTTCGCGAGCCGGTGCGGCGCGCCGGACGCCGGGTGGCGGACCACGACGGCGTCGGCGCCCATGGCCTGGAGGGTGAGCGCGGTGTCCTTGAGGCTCTCGCCCTTGGAGACGCTGGAACCCTTGGCCGAGAAATTGATCACGTCGGCGGACAGCCGTTTCGCGGCCGCCTCGAACGAGATCCGGGTCCGGGTGGAGTCCTCGTAGAACAGGTTGACCACGGTCCGGCCCCGCAGCGCCGGCAGCTTCTTGACCTCCCGGCCGCTCACGCTGGCCATCTCGGCCGTGGTGTCCAGGATCAGGGTCGCGGTGTCGGCGTCCAGGTCGGCGCCGGAGAGCAGGTGGCGGATCATCGCGGACGCCTCCCGTCCGTCGCCGGCCCGGTCGTGTCGCCCGGGCGGGGCGTACCCACCGGCGGGGTGTCGGTCGCGGGCCCGGCCGGCAACAGCCGGACCTCGTCGGCGCCGTCGGTCTCGGCCAGCGTCACCCGGACGCTCTCGGCCAGCGCCGTGGGGATGTTCTTGCCGACGTAGTCGGCCCGGATCGGCAGCTCGCGGTGCCCCCGGTCGACCAGCACGGCGAGCTGGACCGAGCTTGGCCGGCCGAGATCGTTGAGCGCGTCCAGGGCGGCCCGGACGGTACGTCCGGAGAAGAGCACGTCATCGACGAGGATCACCCGCTTGCCGTCGATCCCGCCGGTGGGGACCTCGGTCGGGCCCACCGCGCGGATTCCCTTCCGGCGCAGGTCGTCGCGGTAGAGGGTGACGTCCAGCACTCCGACCGGCAGCTCGACGTGCTCGAAGGCGTGGATCCGGGCGACCAGCCGACGGGCCAGCGGCACGCCCCGGGTGGGGATGCCCAGCAGCACGGTGTCGTTGGCGCCCTGGGTCTTCTCCAGGATCTGGTGGGCGATGCGGTCGACGACGCGCGCGACGTCGGAACTGGTCAGGATGACCTTCACGGACGGTGGCGACACGTGTTGATCTCGGGCGGCCTGTGGGTAGGCCACGGCGGACCTCCTTCCCCGCCTCACGGGACGGGTCGTTAAAGGATGTCGGGAACGGCCTGCTCAAGGGGCCAGGCCGGGGCTCGCCGTCACGTTACCAGCGGCCCGCGTCGAAACCGGTCCGGGCCTCGTGGAACGGTCGAAAATCACTGATCTCCTGGTCAGCGAGGCGAAATGACCGGTTCGCGAAACCTTCTCGTGAACCGACCGGTAGCCAGCACTTGACCCCGTGTCGCAATCCCCGTACCGTCACGCTCCGTAGCGATCGCTGGGATGAACCCCGAGCCAGCACTGGGAGTGACCGAATGCCGTCTGAGTACGCCAAGTCGTTGGGCGCCCGCCTGCGCTCGATCCGCCAGCAGCAGGGGCTGTCCCTGCAGGGCGTCGAGGAGAAGTCGAACGGCCGTTGGAAGGCCGTAGTGGTCGGCTCGTACGAGCGGGGCGACCGGGCGGTAACCGTGTCCCGGCTCGCCGAGCTGGCCGACTTCTACCGCGTCCCCGTCTCGGAGCTGCTGCCCGACGGCAGTGGTGTCCGGCACGAGCCGACCAACAAGATCGTCCTGGACCTGGAGCGGCTGTACGACGAGGCGTCGGAGGAACTCGCCTACGTCGCCCGGTACGCACGGGCCATCCAGCAGCAGCGGGGTGACTACAACGGCCGGGTGCTGTCGATCCGCGCCGACGACCTGCGGGCGCTGGCGATCGTGTACGACGCCTCGCCGTCCGGCCTGATCGAGCGGTTGACCGAGCACGGTGTGCTGGTCGCCGACCCTCGGGCACTGTTCGCCTCCTGAGGCGGTTCGCCTTCCGAGGCGACGGGTACGACGAGGAGGCCCCGGGGTGATCCCCCGGGGCCTCCTGTCATCTCCCGAAACACTGCCAACTCCCGAAACACCCGGCCGAGGTCGAGTTCAGCGGGTCGCGGCGATCGTCGCGGTCGAGCTCAGCGGGTCGCGTACTCGGCGATCCGGCCCAGCACCCCGTTGAGGAACCGGGGCGAGTCGTCGGTCGACATCTGCCGGGCCAACTCGACCGCCTCGCTGATCGCCACCGGGTCGTCGATCTCGTCCAGGTAGAGCAGCTCGTAGACGGCGATCCGAGCCAGGTTCCGGTCGATCACCGGCATCCGTTCCAGCGTCCAGCCCTCGGCGTAACTGGCGATCACCTCGTCAACCCGGTCGAGGTGCTGCGCCACCCCCTCGACCAGCCGCACCGTGTATCCCAGGTGCTCCGGATGGGGCTTCGCGATCCGCTCGAGATAGCCGGCCAGCACCTCCACCGGTGGACGGTCCCGCAGGTCAGCCTCGTACAGCACGTCCAGCGCCCGCTTGCGCGCTTTGCGGCGCGCGGGCATCTGCGACTTGGGCGCCTCGGCCATCAGGCTCGGCCGAGGTAGCGACCGTCGCGCGTGTCGACCTTGATCTTCTCACCGGTGGTGATGAACAGCGGCACCTGGACGGTCGCCCCGGTCTCCACGGTCGCCGGCTTGTTGCCACCGGTGGACCGGTCGCCCTGCAGGCCCGGCTCGGTGTAGGTGATCTCCAGCACCACGCTGGTGGGCAGCTCGATGTACAGCGGGACGCCCTCGTGGGTGGCGACCGTCGCCTCCGCCTCGGGCAGCAGGTAGTTGGCCGCCTCGCCGACGGTGCCGCCGGGGACCGGGATCTGGTCGAACGTCTCCAGGTCCATGAAGACGTAGTCCTCGCCGTCGGCGTACAGGTACTGCATGGTGCGCTTGTCGACGGTGGCCGTGTCGACCTTGGTGCCCGCGTTGAACGTCTTGTCGACGACCTTGCCGGACAACACGTTCTTCAGCGTGGTGCGCACGAACGCACCGCCCTTGCCGGGCTTGACGTGCTGGAACTCGATGACGGTCCACAACTCGCCGTCGAGGTTGAGAACCAGACCGTTCTTGAGGTCGTTGGTGGTGGCCATGTCCTGCCTTGATCTTCAAATGACGTATAGACGGGGCAAGTCTACCCAGCGCCGGAGTCGGCGGCGTCGAGGGCCCGACGATCTTGCGGCTATCGGGGGGTCTCGCCCGGAATGTCGTAAGACGACCCCGTGGTCGACGGCCCGGCCGCACCGGCCAGGTGCAGCAGCGCCAGCCGGTAGCCGTCCACCCCCAGCCCGCAGATCACCCCGGTGGCCACCGCGGAGATCACCGAGTGGTGCCGGAACTGCTCCCGGGTGTGGATGTTGGAGATGTGCACCTCGACCAGCGGAGCCCGCAGCATGGCGCAGGCGTCCCGGACCGCGTACGAGTAGTGCGACCAGGCGCCCGGGTTCAACACCACCGCCGCGCCCGCGTCGGCCGCCGCGTGCAACCACCCCAACATCTCGGCCTCGGCGTCGGTCTGCCGCACGGCCACGTCCAGCCCGACCTCGGCACCGGTACGTTCACACAGCTCCACCAGGTCGGCGTAGGTGGTCCGGCCGTACACCTCCGGCTCCCGGCTACCCAGCCGGCCCAGGTTCGGACCGTTCAACACCTCGACCCTCACTGTTGGGACACCGCCTGGTAGGCGGCCCGGAGCAGGTCCTCGTCCGGGCCGGCGAGGGTGCCGGGCCGGGCCAGTCCGTCGAGCACCACGAACCGCAGGGTGTCGCCACGGGCCTTCTTGTCGACCCGCATCACGGGCAGCAGCCGGGGCCAGGCGTCCGCCGGGTAGCTGACCGGCAGACCCAGCCGGAGCAGGATCGCCCGGTGCCGCCGCGCGGTGTCCGGGTCCAGCCGGCCCGTGAGCCGGCCCAGCTCCGCCGCGTACACCAGGCCGACCGCCACGGCGTGCCCGTGCCGCCACCGGTAGTCCTCGACCCGTTCGATGGCGTGCGCCAGGGTGTGCCCGTAGTTGAGGATCTCCCGCCGCCCGGATTCCCGCAGGTCGGCCGAGACGACCTCGGCCTTCACCCGGATGGCCCGCTCGATGAGTTCCCGCAGCACCGGCCCGGTCGGGTCGGTGACCGCCGCCGGGTCCCGCTCGATCAGGTCGAGGATCGCCGGGTCGGCGATGAACCCGCACTTGACCACCTCGGCCAGCCCGGTGACCAGCTCCGGCTCGGGCAGCGCGGTCAGCAGCGACAGATCGGCCAGCACCCCGGCCGGCGGGTGGAACGCTCCGACGAGGTTCTTCCCGGCACCGGTGTTGATCCCGGTCTTGCCGCCGACCGCCGCATCCACCATGCCCAGCACCGAACTGGGTATCCCCAGCCAGCGGACCCCGCGCAGCCAGCAGGCCGCCACGAAACCGGCCAGGTCGGTGACGGCCCCGCCGCCCACGCCCAGCACCGCGTCACCGCGGGTGAAGCCGGCCGCGCCGAGCCGCTCCCAGCAGTCGGCCGCCACGGCCAGATCCTTGCCCGCCTCGGCGTCGGGCACCTCGATCGGCAGCGGCCGACGCCCGGCGCCGGCCAGCCGCTCGGTCAACGCCAGGGCCACCCCGGCCAGCGGCGGGGCGTAGAGCACGGCGATCCGGTCCGCGCCGGGCAGCAGATCGGGTACGGCGGCCAGCAGGTCGCGGCCCACCAGCACCTCGTACGGCCGCTCGCCGCCAACCGGGATCCGGGTGAGTTCTCCGGTCTCGTTCATCGATCCGAGCCTAGTCCCGCGCCGCCGGCGCGTCGGTCCGGCCGGGGGTGTGGCGACGCAGGATCGTCAGCACCTCCTCGGCGACCTCGGCCGGCGTCCGGCCGTCGGTGTCGACCGTGTACGTCGCCACCCCGGCGTACAGCGGCCGGCGCTGGTCCATCAGGTACTTCAGGGTGGCCCGCGGGTTGATCGCCAGCAGCGGCCGGCCGGCGCCCAGGCCCACCCGGCGGACCGCGTCGGCCAGTCCCACCGACAGGTGCACCACCGTGTGCCCGGTCAGCAGCCGCCGGTTGTCCTCGGCGAGGATCGCCCCGCCGCCGAGCGCGAGCACCCCGTCGAAGGACCCGAGCGCCGCGGCCACGGCCTCCCGTTCCAGCTCGCGGAAGTGCGCCTCGCCCTCGTCGATGAAGATCTCGGGAATGGTCTTGCCGGCCAGCACCTCGATGTCGGCGTCGGTGTCCTGGAACGCGACGCCGAGCGCCTCCGCCAGCAGCTCACCGGTACTCGTCTTGCCGGCACCGGGGGCGCCCACGAGCACGCAGACCGGCGCGCGCGCGGTGGCGTCGGAGCCGGCCGTTCCCCCGGCCCGGTCGGGACCGAACGGGTCAGAGCCGGGCGCCGTGGACCCGGACGGATCGGGGCCGGCCGGTGCGCCGGTCACCGGATCACCAGGTTGTCCAGGTAGCTGGCGAGGTTGCGGCGGATCTCCGGCACCGAGTCGCCGCCGAACTTCTCCGTCGCCGCCTCGGCGAGCACCAGCGCCACCATCGCCTCGGCCACCACCGCCGCGGCCGGCACGGCGCACACGTCGGACCGCTGGTTGATCGCGGTGGCCGGCTCGCCGGTGGTCACGTCCACCGTGGACAGCGCGCGGTTGAGCGAGGAGATCGGCTTCATGGCCGCCCGTACCCGCAGCGGCTCACCGGTGCTGATACCGCCCTCCAGACCGCCGGCCCGGTCGGTGACCCGCCGTACGCCGGTGGCGGTCGGCACGATCTCGTCGTGCGCCACCGAGCCCCGCGAGCGGGCCTGGGTGAAGGCGTCGCCGATCTCCACCCCCTTGATCGCCTGGATGGACATCAGCGCGGTGGCGAGCCGGGCGTCCAGCTTGCGATCCCACTGCACGTGGCTACCCAGGCCCGGCGGGACGCCGTAGGCGAGCACCTCGACGATCCCGCCCAGCGTGTCGGCGTCCTTGCGTGCGGC
Organism: Plantactinospora sp. A48; assembly: GCF_055793945.1. Lineage (NCBI taxonomy): Bacteria > Bacillati > Actinomycetota > Actinomycetes > Micromonosporales > Micromonosporaceae > Plantactinospora > Plantactinospora sp. A48. Next base: position 44,703 of record NZ_JBTIXF010000001.1, read on the forward strand.
GTCCACCTCGGCGACCATCCGGGCGCTGGCCTCCGGATCGAGGCAGCGCAGCGGGTCGGCGTCGATCCGCTCGGCGTCCTCCGGCCGGGGTTGCAGACCCGGCTTGGCGACCACCGAGCCCAACTCGACCACGTGCGAGACGATCTCCACCCCGAGCGCCTGCCGGAGCAGGGCCCGCGCCACCGTGCCCACCGCCACCCGGGCCGCGGTCTCCCGGGCACTGGCCCGTTCCAGGATGGGCCGGGCGTCGGTGTGGCCGTACTTCTGCATGCCGGCCAGGTCGGCGTGGCCGGGACGGGGCCGGGTCAGCGGCGCGTTGCGGGCCTGCCCGGCCAACTCGTCCGGGTCCACCGGGTCGGCGGCCATCACCGTGCGCCACTTCGGCCACTCCGAGTTGCCGATCCGGACCGCCACCGGGCTACCCAGCGTGACGCCGTGCCGGACACCACCGACGATCTCGATCTCGTCCCGCTCGAACGACATCCGGGCGCCCCGGCCGTAACCCAGCCGGCGCCGGGCCAGCTCCCGGCCAAGGTCCCCGCTGGTCACCTCGATCCCGGCGGGTACGCCCTCGAGCAGTGCGACCAGGGCCGGTCCGTGCGACTCACCTGCGGTCAACCAGCGCAACACGGGGGCAAGTGTGTCACGCCACGCACCGCCCGACACGCACCGGCCCACCCATCCCGCCTGCTGGTAAGGAAGGGCCCCCTGTTATCGCTTTTTGTATAGGAAGGACCCCCTCCTAACACCTGGACCCACCGCGCGCCGGAGCTGCCGGGGGGCCGGACCCACCGCGCGCCGGGGCTGCCGGGACCGGACCTTCCGAGGGCCGGCCTGTCGCGGGTCGGCCGGGGGTCGCTGTCTGCCTGCTCACGTCCCGGGTCGGTGGACCGGCATCGGCGCTATGTTGCGGTGGAGATCGTCAATCGTGGGGAGTGCCTACCGTGTCGGAAACGACCGGCCTGTCCGTGCGTCCGGACCCGCCATCGCCCAACCGTCCGGCGGCGCACAGCCATCCGGCGGCGCCCACACACCCGACGGCGCCCACACATCCGGCGGCGCCCACACACCCGACGGCGCCCACACATCCGGCGGCGCCCACCGGACGGGCCGGCGCCGCGCTGCTGGCGCTGCTCGGCACGCTGACCGCCATCGGGCCGCTGTCGCTGGACATGTACCTGCCGGCGCTCCCCGACCTGACCACCAGCCTGGCCGCGACGCCCGCGCAGATCCAACTGTCGCTGACCACCTGCCTGGTCGGCCTCGCCGTGGGCCAGTTGGTCACCGGACCGCTGAGCGACCGCTGGGGCCGCCGCCGGCCGGTGCTGATCGGCGTCACCGCGTACGCGCTGCTGGCGCTGGCCTGCGCCGCGGCGCCGAACGCCGGGATCCTGGCCGGCGTCCGGTTCGCGCAGGGCTTCGCGGGCGGTACGGGCGTGGTGGTGGCCCGCGCGATCGTCCGGGACCTCTACTCCGGTCGCGCCGCGGCCCGGTACTTCTCCCGGCTGACCCTGGTGTTCGGGATCGCGCCGGTCGCCGCGCCGAGCCTGGGCAGCCTGGTGCTGCGGTTCGGCTCGTGGCGGACGGTCTTCCTCACCCTCGGGGTGATCGGGCTGCTGCTCGCCGCGGCGGTCGCCTGGCGGCTGCCGGAGACGCTGCCGGCGCACCGGCGCGGCACCGGCGGTCTGGCCGCCACCGCCCGCACCATGCGGTCGCTGTTCGCCGACCGGATCTTCCTGGGGTACGCGCTGACCCAGGGACTCGCCTTCGCCGGCCTGTTCGGTTACATCTCCGGGTCGTCGTTCGTCTTCCAGGAGGTCTTCGGCCTGCCCGGCGGGGTGTTCAGCCTGATCTTCGGGTTGAACGCGCTGGGTCTGGTCGCCACGGGTCAGCTCAACGCCCGGCTGCTGGACCGCACCGATCCGCGCCGGCTGCTGGTGACCACGTTGTTCGTCGGCGTGGCCGCCGGGGCGGGGCTGCTGGCCGGCGCGGCCGCCGGCAGCGTCGTACCGGTGGCCCTGGCGCTGTTCGTCTTCGTCGGCTCGCTCGGCATGGTGACGCCGAACAGCCTGGCGCTGGCCCTGGACCGGTATCCGGACTCGGCCGGCAGCGCCGCCGCGCTGCTGGGGGCGGTGCAGTCGGTGGTGGGTGCCGCCGCCGCGCCGCTGGTCGGCCTCGGCGACGCCGGCAGTGCCGTGCCGATGGCGCTCGTCGTGCTCGGCGCCACGACCCTGTCACTCACCGCCGCGCTCACCCTGTCCCGATCGGGTACGCGGACCGCCGCGGCCTGAGCGCCTACCGCGCCACCCCGCGGGATGTACGCCAGCCACCTCAACCGGGCAGCTTGAGGTGGCTGGCGTACACCCAACGAAGGGCAACCCGGACGGCCCCCGTGCGGCACGGACAGGCCGGCGCGGCACGGACGACGCAGCGCGACCGGACGACACAGCGCGACCGGACGACGCAGCCCGACGCACGGACGGCACAGCGCGGCACGGCGGCACAGCGCGGCACGGCGGCACAGCGTGGGTGCGGGGGCCGGCCGGCGGGTTCAGGCGCGGCGGGCGGCGGCCAACGCGGCGGCCATCGCGGTTCGTGGGGCGGTGCGCCGGGTGAACAGCTCGAACTGGCCGATCGCCTGGGCCAGCAGCAGGTCCAGCCCGGAGACCACGGGGCAGCCGGCCGCCCCGGCGGCCACCGCCAGCGGCGTCGGCCACGGGTCGTACAGGGCGTCGAAGTAGACGCAACCGGGACGCCAGCGGACCGCGCCGGCCAGCGGGTCGGCCACCCCCTTCGGCACGGTCGAGATCACCAGATCGGCGTCCATCCGGGCCGCGTCGGTCCAGTCGGCACCGCGCATCGGTACGCCCAGGCGCTCGGCCACCGGTCGCAGGTCGTCGATCGCGGCCGGCCGCCGGGCCAGCACGGTCACCTCGGCGGCGGCCAGCCGCGCCGCCGCCGCCAGCGCCGCCCGAGCGGTACCGCCGGCGCCCAGGACGGTGACCTCGGCACGCGCCGGCACGCCGGCCGTGGTCAGCACCTCCACCATGCCGGCCACGTCGGTGTTCTCGGCGTACCAGGTGCCGTCGTTCCGCCGTACCAGCGTGTTGGCGGCGCCAACGGCGGCGGCGACCGGCGTCACCTCGGCGGCCACCCCGAGCGCCGCCTCCTTCAGCGGCATGGTGAGCGACAGGCCGGCCCAGTCCGGACCGAGCCCGGCGACCAGGTCGGGCAGCTCGGCCTCGGCGCACTCGATCGCCGTGTACGACCAGCCGGGCAGCCCGGCTGCCGCGTAGCCGGCGTTGTGGATCACCGGGGAGAGCGAGTGCCCCACCGGTTTGCCGAGGACGGCGGCCCTCACCCGCAGTTCTCGCCGGTCAGCACGCCGTTGCGGCACATGGTCCGCTGGAGGTCCCGGAAGCCGGCGTCGTCCTTGGCGTAGCCCATCGTGCCTTCCTTGTCGATGGACACGAAGAAGATGTTGTCGCTCTCCGGGGGGTTCATCGCGCCCTTGAGCGCCGCCTCGCCCGGATTGCTGATCGGGGTGATCGGCAGGCCGTCGACGTCGTGCGTGTTGTACGGGTTCTTCGGGTCGTTCAGCTCGCTCTGCTTGATCTTGTCGGAGTCCTTGGGGTCCTTGCCCTGCAACCGGAACCAGTAGTTGATCCCGCTGTCGATCTTGAGGCAGTGGCACACCGAGTACTTGCCGGCGTACACCCGGTTGTAGATGACCCGGGCCACCGGCCCCATGTCCTTGGCGTTGACCGACTCGGCCTGGGCGATCGACGCGGCGATCAACGCCTCGTACGGGCTGATCCCGCCCCGCTCCGCCTCCACCGTCTCGACGAACTTCATGTCCGTGGTGACCTGGAGGAACTGGGCGATCATCATCCGCAGGATCTGTTCGGCCGTGGCCCCCTTCGGGATCTCGTACGTCGCCGGGTAGAGGAAACCCTCGATGCTCTTCGTCGTCTTCTTGTGGTCGTTGCGCTTGAACCAGAAGTCCGGCACACCCAGGTTCTCCGGGTCCTTGGCGGCCTTCTTGAACTCGTCGACCGGGATCTTGGTCTTGTCCGACAACTTCTTGTAGATCGCCAGGCTGATCTCGCCCTCGGTGACGGTCACCCCGTTGACCAGCCGGCTCTTCGGGTCCAGCAGCAGGTTAACCGCGTCGGACGCCTTCATCTGCTTGCGCAGTTTGTACGTCCCCTCGCCGACGTTCTTGCCCCGCGAGTTGTCCTCGGCCGCCTTGATGTACGCCTTGGCGCTCTTGACGACATCCGCCGTGTACAGCGTGTTGCCGATGTCGCTGATGGAGTCGCCCTCCTTCACCTGGACGACCACCTCACCGGTGCCCGGACCCGGGTAGTCGGGGGTGCCGAAGAAGCTCTGGATCCGGCCGAAGCCGTACCAGGCGCCGCCGCCCAGGGCGGCGAGCAGGACCAGCGTCATGAGCAGCGCGGCGAACGTCTTGCCCCGGCCGCCGGCCTTCCCGCCGGTCCGCTTGGCGACGTAACCGCGCCGATGTCGGCCCTTCTCGGCCCGCTCCTCGAAGCCGAGATCCAGCTCGTCGATCATGTCGTCCGCCTCCGCTGCGCGTCCAGCCAGCTCTGCAGGATCTCCACCGCGGCCGCCTGGTCGACCACCGCCCGCTGACGCCGTCCCTTGACGCCCCGCTCGGACAGCCTACGAGACGCGACGACTGTCGACATCCGCTCGTCGGCAAGCCTGACCGGGACCGGTTCCACCACTCCGGCAAGCCGGCGGGCGTAGGTCGAGGCGATCTCGGCGGCCGGCCCGTGCCGGCCGGCCAGCGTCACCGGCAATCCGACCACCACCTCGACCGCCTCGTACTCGCCGACCAGCCGGCCCAGCTCGGCCAGGTCCGTCGGGACGTCCGGATCGGCCGTCCGCAGGTCCCGGGCCAACGTCACCAGCGGGGTCGCGAGCACCCCGTCCGGGTCGGAACGGGCCACACCGACACGCACCTGCCCGACGTCCACCCCGAGGCGGACGCCGCGCGGAAAGTCTGTCATCGTGGTCCGTTTCCTCCGCAGACGGGAAAGGGGGCGGTTCGTCGTGGCCGAGAAAACCACAGCGAACCGCCCTACGGCAACCGAGGTGGGCGTTCCACCACGCCAACCACACGGTAAGGAGTACACCGGCCACCAAAGGTGACCCCACGGCACCGGGTCCGGACACCGGCCAGCAGGAGAACCGCCAGGGGCAGCAGCAGGGACCCGGCGCCGGGCAACAGAAGTGGCCCGGCGCCGGGTCGATCCCCGGACTACGCCCCGGCGATGGCCCGCTCCACCGCGCCCAGCAGGCCGGGCGCCTCGGCGGCCGGCAGACCTCCGCCCTGGGCGAGGTCCGCGTTGCCGCCGCCCCGACCCGAGAAGGCGCCCTTGACCAGGTCCACGGCCGACAGGCCGCGACCCTTCGCCGCCGCGTTGACCGCCACCACCATGGAAGCCTTGCCACCGGAGCGGGCCGCCACGGCCACCACGGCCGGACGAGCCGCGTCGATCCTGCCCCGGATCTCCTGGGCCAGGGTCCGGACGTCGTTCCCGGCCGCGCCCTCCGGCGCCTCGGTGCCGACGTACGCGACCCCGCTCAGGTCCCGCGCCTGCGCCGCGAGCGCCCCCGCACCACCGAGCACGAGCTGGGCCCGCAGCTTCTCCAGCTCCTTCTCGGCGTCCCGCAACTGGGTGACGGTCTGCTCGACCCGGTCGGCAACCTGGTCGGCGGGCACCCGGTACAGCTCGGCCAGCCGGGACACCAGCAGGTGTTCCCGGGCCAGGAACCCGAAGGCGTCGATGCCGACCAGCGCCTCCACCCGGCGTACCCCGGAACCGATCGACGACTCGGAGAGGATCTTGACGAGCCCGAGCTGACCGGACCGGGAGACGTGGGTGCCGCCACACAGCTCCCGGGCGTAGTCACCGACCTCGACCACCCGGACCCGTTCGCCGTACTTCTCGCCGAACAACGCCATCGCGCCCAGCCGGCGGGCCTCCTCCTGGCTGGTGATGAAGGCGTGCACCTCCAGGTCGTTCAGCAGCACCTCGTTGATCTGCTGCTCGACGTCGGCCAGCACGCTCGGCGACACCCCGGTGGGGGTGTTGAAGTCGAACCGCAGCCGGCCCGGCGCGTTCAGCGACCCGGCCTGGGTCGCCGACTCGCCGAGGAAGTTCCGCATGGTCTGGTGGACCAGGTGGGTCGCGGTGTGCGACCGGGAGATCGCCCGCCGCCGGGTGACATCGATCTCCGCGTACGCCGTCTCGCCGGTCCGCACCTCGCCCCGGATCACCCGGGCCTTGTGCACGGTCAACCCCGGAATCGGCTGCTGCACGTCCAGCACCTCGAGCTGGCCGCCGCCCACCGTGATCAGGCCCTGGTCGGGCTGCTGACCGCCGCCCTCGGCGTAGAACGGGGTGGCGTCCAGCACCAGCTCCACCAGCTCGCCCTCGCCGGCCGCCGGCACCGCCCCACCGCCGGACAGCAGCGTCCGGACCGTCGACTCGCGGCTGATCTCGGTGTACCCGCTGAACAGCACCGGGCCGCCCGCGTCCAGCGCCGACCGGTACTCGGAGGTGTCCACGTGCCCGGTCTTGCGGGCCTGCGCGTCGGCCTTGGCCCGCGCCCGCTGGTCGGCCATCAGCCGACGGAAGCCGTCGGAGTCGACCTGGAGACCCTGCTCGGCGGCGATCTCCAGGGTCAGGTCGATCGGGAAGCCGTACGTGTCGTGCAGCTGGAACGCCTTCGCACCCGACAGGCTCCCGCCGCCGGTCGCCTTGGTCTCGGCGATCGCCGTGTCCAGGATCGTGGTGCCGGCGCGCAGCGTGGACAGGAAGGCGTCCTCCTCCGCGTAGGCGTACTGGGAGATCCGGTCGAAATCGGTAGCCAGCTCTGGGTACGACGGCGACATGCAGTCCCGGGCCACCGGCAGCAGTTCGGGCAGCGAACGGTCCTGGTAGCCCATCAACCGCATGGCGCGGATCGCCCGGCGCATGATCCGGCGCAGCACGTAGCCGCGGCCCTCGTTGCCCGGCGTGACACCGTCACCGATCAGCATCAGCGCGGTCCGCACGTGGTCGGCGACCACCCGCAGCCGGACGTCGTCGGGGTGCGACTCGCTGGCCACATGCGACGGGTTGGCGCCGTACCGCTTGCCGGTCAACCCGGCCGCGTGGTCCAGGATCGGCCGGACCTCGTCGATCTCGTAGAGGTTGTCGACCCCCTGCAGGATCGACGCCATCCGCTCCAGGCCCATGCCGGTGTCGATGTTCTTGGCCGGCAGGTCACCGAGGATCGGCCAGTCCTCCTTGCCCTGCCCCGGCCCCCGCTCGAACTGCATGAAGACGAGGTTCCAGAATTCGAGGTACCGGTCCTCGTCGACCTCGGGTCCGCCCTCGCGGCCGTACGACGGACCCCGGTCGTAGAACAGCTCCGAGCAGGGGCCGCACGGACCGGGAATGCCCATCGACCAGAAGTTGTCCGCCTTGCCCCGCCGGACGATCCGGTCCGTGGGCACGCCCACCTTGCGCCAGATCTCGTACGCCTCGTCGTCGTCCAGGTAGACCGTGGGCCAGATCCGCTCGGCGTCGAGCCCGAAGCCGCCCGTCTCCACCGATCTGGTGGCCAGGTCCCAGGCCAGCGGGATCGCCTCGGACTTGAAGTAGTCGCCGAACGAGAAGTTGCCGTTCATCTGGAAGAACGTGCCGTGCCGGCTGGTCTTGCCGACCTCGTCGATGTCCGGGGTCCGGATGCACTTCTGCACGCTGGCGGCGCGCCGGTACGGCGGCGTCTGCTGGCCGAGGAAGTACGGCACGAACTGCACCATGCCGGCGTTGATGAACAGCAGGTTCGGGTCGTTGATGGCGGGCAGCGGAGCGGACGGCACCACGGTGTGGCCGGCCGCCTCGAAATGCGCCAGGAACCGTCGCTTGATCTCCGCCGTTCTCATCGGGTGCCTTCCTCCCGGAACCGCTCGTCAGCGCCGGGCGCGGGCTCCCGCAGCTCGGCGAACTTGTCCTCGTACAGCACGCCCTCGGTGAACGCGCGCTGGATCTCCTCCTCGCGCTCCGCCATCCCGTCGCGGACGTCGTCCACGAAGCTACGCAGCGACTCCACCAGGCCGCCAACGGATTCCGTGAGCGACGTGGCGATCCCGGCGGGCGTGTACGCCTGGGCCGTGCGGGTGACCTTGCGGACCACCAACGCGCCGACCGCGAGCCCGATCCCCAACCACAGCAACCGCCTCATGCCCCCATCCTTCCTGGTCGGCGTCCCGGCTCCAGCGCCGGGTTCAGCGGTCGGACCGGCGGGCGGACCGGCGGCGCTGCTTGATGGCGGTCCGGACCTCCTTCTCGGTCTCGGCGTGCCGGCGGGCGGCGGCGGCCCGGCGGATGCCGTAGCCGAAGGAGGCGACCTTGACCAGCGGGTTCGCCGCCGCCGCGGACACCACGGTGGCCAGGTTGGCCACGTTCGCCGTGACGTTCTGGGCGTGCCCGGTCATCGTGTCGATCTTGGCAAGTTGGAGGTTGACCCCGTCCAGCGAGGTGTGGACCTGCTGGAGCGCGATGTTGACGTTGCCGACCGTCGCGGTCACGTCACTCAACAGCGGACCCGTCCGCTCGTTCATGTCGTTGATCGCCCGCGTCGCCGCGTCGACCGTGCGCCGCAACCGGAGGATCGGTACCGCCAGCACCAGCACCAGCATCAGAAACGCCCCAGCCGCGACCAGTGCGGCGATCTCTCCACCACTCACCCGTGTCCTCCTCCACCCAAATCCGGAAATCGTCGCGGGCCCTGGTACCCCGGCTGCGGTCTCGCCTACCGGAATCGAGGCCGGCGATTACACCCGTCCGTCTCCGCCAACGTGCAGACCCTACAGTCCGTGACGACCACGGGTCGCACGACGGGCGGATGCCCCGGAGCCCGGAGTGGATCGTCAGGAACCGGTCGGCCGTGGATCCACACCGGTGAGCGACGGATCGGTGCTCGGCTGCGGACCGGTCCGGTCGTCGTCGACGGCGTTACGCACCTTGACCGACACCTGCGAGCCGGCGCAGTCCGCCTCGTCCTTACGGTCCTGCGGCGGCGGCTGTAGCCGGCCGTTCGGCGGCGCGCTCGGATCCGCCGGCACGTTGCAGGTCGGCTTGCGTACCCACAGGTCCAGGGTCAGTTCGTCCCGCCGCCAACAGCTGTAGTGCCCCTCGACCTTCTGCTCCGGACACAGCGGCGGCTGCCAGGGCTGCCAGCCGGCCTTCTTGAGCGCGGCGACGTACACCCGGTTGGTCTCCTCGGGATCGCGCTGGGACCGCGTGATCCGTTCCCGCAACCGGCAGTCGATCATGCACCAGCGGTTGCCGCTCACGTCGTCCACCGTGCCGATCGCGGACCAGGCGGGCAGGCCGAGTGCGTCGAGTGACGTGAAGACCGGATCCCGGTCGGCCGCCCGGAAACCGAAGTAGAGCGGCAGGGCCGCCAGCACCACCAGGCAGGCCAGGATGAGAGCGGCCAGCCGGAGCCGGCGCTTCTCCCGCATCTGGCGGCGCAGCTCCGCTGGGGCACCGCGGACCGCGTCCACCCCGGTCGACATCCGGTTACGGCCCTCGCCGACCGACTTCGGGACGGCGCTGTTCGGCGGCGCTCCCCGGCCCGGTCCCGCGCCGACCGGTTCGGGTGGCACCACGGCTGCCGCCCGGGCCACCGGCACCGACGCGGCACCGGTCACCGGAGGTGGTCCGGCCGGCGGCGTCGGGGCGGTCGGCCGGTCGGGTCCCGGCGACGGCCGTCCGGCCGGGCGGACCGGTACGGCGGTGCCGCCGACCGGCGCCACGCCCGCCGGCGGTTGCCCGGCGGGCGCCGGGCGGTCGACCCGGACCGCTCCGCGCGGTGGTTCGGTACCCGCGGCGGCCGGCCGGGCCGCACCCCGGGCCGGCTCACCGGGCACACCGGACGGCCGACCCGACGGCGGAGCCGGTGAGCCCGGCGCCGGCCGGACCGCGCCGGGTGCAACCGGGGCCGGCGGCCTGCCATCGGTACGGCGGTAAGGGGTGCGCTGGTCAGCGGCCGGGTGCTGGGCCGACGGCCCGGTCGGGTCCTCCGCCGGAGCCGGTGATCCGCTTCCGCGCGGCGCCGCGCCACCCGGCCCACCGGGTGGCCTGGTTCCGCGCGGTGGCTGACCGGCCGGCGGCAGGGCCGGTGCCGGCACCCCGGGACCGGCGGGCGGTTGGCCGGGCCGAGCCACGCCGGCAGCCCGTCCCGGCAGGGGCGGCCCGGACGGCGGACCCGCGGCACCACCGACGGACCGGTCCGGCACGGGCGGTCCGGACACCGGACCCGCGGCGCCACCGGCCGCGCCGCTCACCGGCGCGGACCGGTCACCGCGACCGCGGCGGAGCCAGTCGGCTGGGCGGGCCGGGCGGCGAGGCCCGTCGGGCGCCCCACTCCCCCGTGGCGGCACCGGTCCGTCCACACCGCCATGCCGAGGCGGGCGGATCTCACCAGTACCGCCCGCGTCCAGTCCACCGGCGGCACCGTGCCGGGGCGGGCGAATCTCACCGCTACCGCCCGCATCCGGTCCACCGGTGCCACCGTGCCGAGGCCGGTGGCTCTCGCCACCGCCGTCCACGTCCAGTCCACCGGCGGCACCGTGCCGGGGCGGGCGGACCTCGCCGCCACCGTCCGCGCCCGGTCCGTCCACACCACCGTGTCGAGGCGGGCGCACCTCGCCCGACATCTCGGACAGTCCGTCCCGGACCCGGCCGGGTTGCTGGCCACCGCGACCCGCCGGATCGCCTGTGGGTCCGGCGGGCTCGGCTCCCCGGACCGGCGCGGGACCGAATCCCGCCCGGCCGGAATGCGAACCCGGCGCACCCTGCGAGCCCGGCACACCCTGTGGACCCGGCACACCCTGCGAACCCGGCGAACCCTGTGGACCCGGCGCACCCTGTGGACCCGGGCCCGGACCGGGCCGGACCGGCGCGGACCGCGCGGCCGGCGTCGCCGGACCGGGCCGCGCCGCCGGCCCACCCGGCTGACCCGGCCCACCCGGCATCCTCGGCTGGCCCTGCGGACCCGACATGCCCGGCTGGCCCTGCGGACCCGACATGCCCGGCTGACCCTGCGTGCCAGGTTGGCCCGGCGGAGGGGCCTGACGCTCGGGCCAGGGCTCCCCGGCCGCCGCCCGGGACCGGCCCGGGGCGTCCGGACCGGACGCCGAGCCGGGTCGCCGGGGATCCGGCACCTCGGCGGGCCGGCCCGGCCCGTGCTCGGCACCGGCCGGTGGCGCGTCCCGACCATCCGGCCCACCGATCCCACCTCGCCGGTCGCGGGCCGTCCGCAGGTCGTCGATCCAGCCGACCTCCTCGGCCGGTACCTCGGCCGGCGGGACCGGCTCGGACCGGGCGCGTCCCCACCGGCGCCCCCGGGCCGGTGGCTCGCGTCGCTCCTCGGAACCATCCCCCGGACGTTCCGGACCACGCGGTGTCACGGTTGCTCCCCTTCCGTGGCCGGCGATCCGCCGGCCACCATCGCGCCGGCGCGCTCCACCCCGGCAGCGATGTCGTCTCCCGCCAGCGCATCGGTCGCCAGCCGCGCCACGTCCCGCCCCGCCGGCGTGCCGGATCCGCCGACCCCGGCGGTGCCCGCGCCCTCGGCGCGCCGGGGCGCCGACCGACCCCGCACGATGCCGCGCAGCGCCGGTAGCCGACCGGCCACCGCTCGCTCGGCGCCATGCTCGGTGGGCCGGTAGTAGTCCACCCCGACCAGATCGTCCGGCACGTACTGCTGGGTCAGCACCCCGCGCTGGTCGTCGTGCGGATAGCGGTAACCCCGGCCGTGCCCGAGACCGCGGGAACCCGCGTAGTGCGCGTCCCGCAGCCCCGGCGGGACCTGGCCACCCCGACCCGCCCGGACATCCGCCATCGCCGCCCCGAGGGCGGTGGTCGCCGAATTCGACTTGGGCGCGGTGGCCATGTGGATCACCGCCTGCGCCAGGTTGAGCTGCGCCTCGGGCAGGCCGACGTACTCCACCGCGTGCGCCGCGGCGGTGGCGACGCCGAGCGCCGAGGGGTCGGCCATCCCGACATCCTCGCTGGCGAAGATGACGATCCGGCGGGCGATGAACCGGGCGTCCTCGCCGGCGACGAGCATCCGGGCCAGCCAGTGCAGCGCCGCGTCCACGTCCGAACCGCGCATGCTCTTGATGAAGGCGCTCGTCACGTCGTAGTGCGCGTCGCCGTCCCGGTCGTACCGCACGGCGGCCACGTCGACGGCCCGCTCCGCGACGGCCAGGTCGATCACGACCCCGGCGGGACCCTCGGGCCGGTGCTCACCTCCGTCAAATGCCGGCTCCGGCTGCGCGCCGGAAGGACCCTCGGGCCGGTGCTCACCTCCGCCAGACCCCGGCTCCGGCTGCGCGCCGGCCAGAGCGGCGGCGGCTGCTGCCTCCAGGGCGGTCAGCGCCTTGCGCACGTCACCGCCGGCGAGGCGTACCAGGTGGTCCTCGGCGTCGGCGGCCAGGGTGACCGCGCCGCCCAGGCCGCGTTGGTCGGTCACCGCGCGGCGCAGCAGACCGCGCACGGCGTCCTCGCCGAGCGGCTGGAGAGTGAGCAGCACGCACCTCGACAGCAGGGGGGAGATGACCGAGAAGTACGGATTCTCGGTGGTGGCGGCCAGTAGGGTGACCGTCCGGTCCTCGACCGCCGCCAGCAGCGAGTCCTGCTGGGTCTTGCTGAACCGGTGTACCTCGTCGATGAACAGGACGGTCGGCGAACCCCCGGCCCGGCGGCGCCGGCGAGCCGCGTCGATCACCGCCCGGACATCCTTGACCCCGGCCGAGAGCGCGGACATGGCCACGAACTGCCGGTCGGTGGCGCCCGCCACCAGGTGGGCGATCGTGGTCTTGCCGCTGCCCGGCGGCCCCCAGAGGATGACCGACATCGGTGTCGACCCACTCACCAACTGCCGCAACGGTGCGCCGGGCGCGAGCAGATGCTCCTGGCCGACCAGTTCGTCCAGGCTCACCGGGCGCATCCGGACGGCCAGGGGCGAGTCGGGCGCCGGCCGGGACAGCCCGGCCACCGTGGCGTCCCCGCCGGGAGCCGTGGGTACGCCGCGAGACACCGCGGGCGCCTCGTGCGCGCCGCCGGTTTCGGTGAGCGGAAACAGGCCGTCCGGTTCCATCAGCACGACAGTACCGGCCCGGCCCACGGCGCCGAACACGCGCCGAAGGCCGGGCCGGTCGGGTCGTACGACCGGGTCAACCCCGTCATACGTCCGGGTCGATCGGGTCGTCCGGGCGGCTCAGCCGCGACCCGGACGGCGACCCCGGTACCAGCGGCCACCGCCGCCACCGCCGCCGCCACCACGCGGCCCACGGCCGACACCCGCCAGGTACAGGGACAGCAGCAACAGCCCGATCAGCACCAGGGTGTTCCAGTTGAACAGGTCGTGTGCGCCGAGATCCGTGTCGAACAGGTCCAGCAGCAGGGCGAAGCCGAAAACTATTGCCGCGGCGATGGCGAGCATCTCAGTCCTCCGGTGGGGGTTCCCAGTGAGTCGGCGCGGGATGTACCCCGTCGGACTTCCCGTCAATCTCCCGGGCTGATCAACCGGAGCGGCGGGCCGGCGTCGGTGCGAGTCGCCGGGCTCAGCGCCACGGCGCGCCAGGCCGGCAGGTACAGCGGCGCCGCGACCGCGAGCACCAGGGCGCCGGCCAGCATCGCCACGCTGACGCTGGTGGCACCCGCCAGCGCCGTGAGCACGACGCCGCCGAGCGCGCCGGCCGGCTGACCCATCATCGAGTTCAGCGACAGCACGCTGGTCCGGTACGGCCCGTCGACCTGCCGGTGCAGCAGCCCCTGGTGCAGCGGGTTGCTGGCGCCGTGGACGACATAGCAGGCCAGGTACGCGGCGAGCACCCCGACCGGCCCGGCCAGCAGGCCCATTCCGAGCACGGTGGCGCCCTGCAGGATCCGTAGCAGCGCGGCGGCCGGGGCCGCCCCGAGCCACCGGGCGACCGGCGCGGCGAGGGCGGCGCCGGCGGCCGACGCGATCCAGGCGGCCGAGCCGGCCGGTCCGAGCAGCGCGGCGGCCCGGTCCGCGCCGTTGACCACGTCGGCGAGCCGGATCGGCAGCAGGGTCTCGAAGGTGACCATGCCGAAGCCCCAGAACACCTCCACGAGTACGAGCGCGACCAGCACTCGCGAGCGGCGCAGCAGGCCGAAGGCTCCGCCGATGGCCCCCGGCACACCGCGTACGGAGGCCCGCAGCGCGTCCCGCCCGCCGGCCGGCCGGACCTCGACCAGCAGCCAGAGCAGTCCGGCCAGGCCGAGCAGTTGCAGCGCGGCGGCGACCAGCACCGGCGTGGTCAGCGCGCTGACCGGCCCGACCGGCCCGAGCGCCACCAGTCCACCGCTGATCAGCGCGCCGGCACCGATGGCCAGCCCGGCTACCGTTCCGGCCCCGCCGAGGCCGCGTTCGAGCTGGGCGTCCGGGTCGTCGGCGAGCACCGCGTCGACGTACCAGGAGTCGAGCGGGCCGCTGTCGAGCGCCCGGAACGCGCCCTGCAACAGGAAGACCACCACGAACAGCGCGACCGACGAGGCGACCGCGAACAGCGCCAGCGACACGACGTTCAGCAGGGCGGCGGTCACCAGCACCGGCTTGCGGCCGAAGGCGTCCGCCAGACCGCCGGTGGGCAGTTCCAGGACGAGCACCAGCAGTCCCTGGGCGGCCATCACCATCCCGATCTCGGCCAGCGCCAGGCCACGCTCCCGCATGAGCAGCACCAGCACCGGGATGATCAGCCCGGTGGGCAGCCACCGCAGACCGTAGAGGACCAGGTACCGACGGTGGGCCTGGCGGACGGTGAGCGTGCTCACCGGGCCTGCTCGACCAGGGGATATCCGGCCAGGAAGACCTGCACCGGCACGGCTGCCGGCGACGTCTCACCGGACGGTCGCGGCGTGCCGCCGTCCGCCGCCGACGATCCGGTCGACGACGATCCGGTCGACGACGATGCGGTCGACGACGATCCGGTCGACGACGGTCCGGCCACCGACGGTCCCGGCTCCTCAGACCCGGCCGCCGACTCCGCCTGGTAGCGGAGGAGGACCTGCCACACCTCCGCGTTGAGCGCCTCGAGCCGGTCGGGTGTGAGGGTCAGCAGCAGGTCGCTCATGCCGGCCGCGTCGCGCCAGGCCGCCGGGAAGTCCTGCTGGACGGCGAGCCAGCGCTCGGCCCGCTCCGCCAGGATCCGCACCTGGTCCCCCTGGATCCACTCGGCCGCCGCCCGAGCGTCCGGATCGTCGTCGAAGTCGGTGGGATCCCAACTGCTCAGATCGTGTCCGGCGCGCCACCACCGCTGCCGCCCGCTGGCCAGGTCCGGCTCCTCGACCACCAACCCGACCTGCGCGAGCTGACGCAGGTGGTAACTGGTGGCGCCGGTGTTGGTGTCCAGCATCGCGGCGAGCGTGGTCGCCGTCGCGGGCCCCTTCAGCCGCAGCGCGCCGAGCAGCCGCAGCCGTAGCGGGTGCGCCAGGGTCCGTACCTGCCGGCCGTCCAGCCGCACCCGGCTGGGGCCCGCCGCCTCCACTCGATCCATGGTTGCACAATACCTGTGCACAGAGTTTATGCAAAGGAACTGTGCACAGTTGATGACCGTGCTCCCGATCGGTCGACCTGATCGTGGCGGCGGATCGGTCAGCCGGCGAGCAGCTCGCGGGCGCCGCGCATCCGGGTCCGCAGCAGGCCGGCGGCTCGTGAGCTGTCCAGCCGCACCTCGCCGGGCCGTCCCGCCCCGGCCTCGACCCGGGGGGCCGTCCGCAGCCCGGTGGCGTCCAGGCCGTACCGCTGCGCCACCAGCCGGCCCAGCGCGGGCCGGCTCAGCGCGTCCGCACCGGCCACGTTCAACACACCGGCGTACGACGACGACACCAGCTCCCGGACCGCGGCGGCAAGGTCGGTCACCCCCACCGGGCAGCGGATCTCGTCCGAGAACAGCCTCGCCGAACCGGTCAGCGCGTCGAGGCAGAGCTGGACCTGTTTGCTGCGCCGGTCACCGATGATCAACGAGGTGCGTACCAGCACGGCACCCGGATGGACCAGCCGGACCGCCGCCTCGGCCGCGGCCTTCGCGGCACCGTAGGCGTTGACCGGGGACGGCGGTTCGTCGTCGCCGTACGGATCGGGCCGGCCGGCGTGCAGGGCGTCGGACGACAGGTGCACCAGCCGGGCCCCGACCCCGGCGGTGGCCAGCGCGACATGCCCGGCCCCGTCCGCGGTGGTCGCCCAGTCGAGGGTGTCGTACGCGGTGTTCACGACCGCGTCCGGACGTACCTCGGTCAGCAGCGCGCCGACCGCGGACCGGTCCCGGACGTCCAGCCGGCGGCTCTCGACGCCGGGAAGGTCGGGGGCGACCCGCCGGTACGTGCCGACCACCCGCTCCCCCGCCGCGACCGCCTGCCGGCACAGCTCAGCGCCGAGATACCCGCTCGCGCCCACCACGAGCACGGTCACGGCCGCCTCAGGTGGGGTCGGCCACCGGGGCGGCCGGACCGGCCGTACCGGCGTGCGGCGCGGCGGCCGGCTTCGGCTTGGCGTCGATGCCCGCCTCGGCCCGCTGCTGCGCGGTGATCGGCGTGGGCGCGCTGGTCAACGGGTCGAACCCGCCCCGGGTCTTCGGGAACGCGATGACCTCACGGATCGAGTCCGCACCGGCCAGCAGCATGCAGACCCGGTCCCAGCCGAAGGCGATACCGCCGTGCGGCGGCGGGCCGTACTTGAACGCCTCCAGCAGGAAGCCGAACTTGTCCTGCGCCTCCTCCGGGGTGATCCCGAGCAGGTCGAACACCCGGCGCTGCACGTCGCCGCGGTGGATACGGATCGAACCGCCGCCGATCTCGTTACCGTTGCAGACGATGTCGTACGCATACGCCAGCGCACGGTCCGGAGCGGACTCGAACCGGTCCATCCAGTCCGCGTTCGGCGAGGTGAACGGGTGGTGGACGGCGGTCCAGCCGCCCTCGTCGGTCCGTTCGAACATCGGCGCGTCGACCACCCAGCAGAACGCCCAGGCGCTCTCGTCGATCAGCTTGGCCCGCCGGGCGATCTCCACCCGGGCCGCGCCGAGCAGTTCCTGCGCCTCCCGGGCGTGCGTGGCGGCGGCGAAGAAGATCGCGTCGCCGGGCTTGGCGCCGACCGCGTCGGCGAGTCCACCGAGGTGTTCCGGCGACAGGTTCTTGGCCACCGGCCCGCGCGGCTCGCCGGTCTCGGCGTCCAGCACCACGTACGCGAGGCCGCGCGCGCCACGCGCCTTGGCCCAGTCCTGCCAGCCGTCCAGCTCCTTGCGGCTCTGGGCGGCACCGCCGGGCATCACCACCGCGCCCACGTACCCGCCGGCGTCGATCGCCTGGGCGAACACCCGGAACTGCGTGCCGCGCAGGTAGTCGGTCAGCTCGGTCAGCTCGACGCCGTACCGCAGGTCCGGCTTGTCCGAGCCGTACCGGGCCATCGCGTCGTGCCAGGTGATCCGCGGGATGGGCCGGGGGATCTCGTGGTCGGCCAGGTCGGACCAGAGCGCCGCGACGATCTGCTCGCCGAGATCGATCACGTCGTCCTCGGTGACGAACGACATCTCGATGTCCAGCTGGGTGAACTCCGGCTGCCGGTCGGCCCGGAAGTCCTCGTCCCGGTAGCAGCGGGCGATCTGGTAGTACCGCTCCATGCCGCCGACCATCAGCAGCTGCTTGAACAGCTGCGGGGACTGCGGCAGCGCGTACCAGGTGCCGGGCTGGAGCCGGACCGGCACCAGGAAGTCCCGGGCGCCCTCGGGGGTGGACCGGGTCAGCGTCGGGGTCTCGATCTCCAGGAAGTCGTGCTCGTGCAGCACCCCCCGGGCGAGCTGGTTGGCCCGCGAACGCAGCCGCATCGCCCGCGCCGGGCCACCGCGCCGCAGGTCGAGGTAGCGGTACCTGAGCCGTACGTCGTCACCGGCCTCGACCTGGTCGTCCACCGGCAGCGGCAGCGGCGCGGCCTCGGACAGCACCTCCAGCTCGATGGCGGTCACCTCGACCTCGCCGGTCGGCAGCTCCGGGTTCTCGTTGCCCTCGGGCCGCCGGGTCACCTCGCCGGTGACCCGGACGCAGAACTCGTTGCGCAGCGCGTGCGCGTCCTCCTCGCGGAACACCACCTGCGCCACGCCGGAGGCGTCGCGCAGGTCGACGAAGATCACCCCGCCGTGGTCGCGCCGGCGGGCCACCCAGCCGGCGAGGGTCACCGTGCTGCCGGCGTCCGTCGCGCGCAGGCTCCCGGCGTTCTGGGTACGGATCACGGGAAGCGTCTCCTCATCGTGGAACGGTCTGCCCCCGCATTCTGTCAGGACGGCCGGACGGTTCCGGCGGCTACCCGGCACGCCCGCTGGAGCCCGGCGCCGGATGCCGGGGACCGGACCGGGCGGGCCTTCCCGAGGACACCCCGCCCGGCGCCGACGCCTCGCGATCAACCGATCCGGTGGATTGGAATCGACCGATCCGGTGGATCGGAGTGGTCGACCGATCGGTCGAATGCGATTGCCGATCCGGCCAATTCACCGAACCGTCGCCAATCCGGTTCGATCGGCCATCACGGTTCGACCAAGCCGGCGGAGAATCAGCCTGGAATATTCCAGGCCGTCAGCCTCAGCGTGACGGAACCATCGTTTCCTTCACCGGCGATCTCCGCGAGCACCATTATCCAGGGCCGCCCGCCGGCCTGTGCCGCCGAATAGTTGGTGGTGGCGCAGAAGGCAATTCCCTTGCGTACCGGAATGCTGGCCTCCTCGGCGATCGGCGCCTTCCGGATCTGCTGGCCGCACTCCTGCGGTGTCATCCCCGGTTCGGCCGCCTGACTGCCTTCGACACCGTCGCCCAGACGGAGCGTCGACGGGTCCGTCGCGCAGCCCCGGTGGAAGGTGAGGTCGCTGCCTTCCGAGGGGATGTTGGCCCGGGGCTCGTCGAGGTCGACGTCCATGCTGTAGCCGCACCGCGCGGTCAGGGTGAGCGTCTGGTCCTGGTATCTCGGGTCATAGGCGGTCCGGCCGGTCAACTCGGGCGGAGTGCCCGGCGATCGGGGAACGTCCAGATCGGTCGGTGATGGTGGGTTCGACTCCTCCGTCGCATTGCCCTGTGGTGGTGTCGCCGGATCCCCCGGCGCGGACGGCCCGGGCTGCTGCACGCCCCGGGACAACGCGATCGACTTGGCGTCCTTGGCCTGGTCGAGCGCGCGCCACGCCACCACGAGCGAGCCCACGGCCAGCAGCAGCGCCAGGACCGCGGCGCTGACGACCACCAGCGGACCGAGCCGGGACCGGCCGGCGGCCTGGCCGGGCCCGGTATGGCCGGAGACGCTGGATGCCGAAGCGGGCCCGGGGAAAATGCCGGGCCCAGGGGGCGGAATGGCGCCCGGTGCGCCCGGTCCAGAGGCAGAACCCGGAGACTCGTCAGCCATACGTGTACTCCAAACACTGGTCAGGCGAATAGGTTGGGCGGCCGTTTATTTCACAGTGTCCTCGGATCCGCTATCGGGAATCTGACAGCGCACCCCCAGCAATTCTCTCCGACTCACTTGATGATAGAAACGGCTGTCGCAAATACACACGAGAAAACCCGGGAGAATCGTGCCGGAGAACCAATCCCACCAATCCGCCACGGGACCGGCGAACACGCACCCCGCCAAGCGACGACGTGGTTGGGTCAGAGCGGATCGCATCGCGCTGGCCGGCGTCCTGGTGACGGCGGCCGCCGGCATTCCCGCCTACCTCGCGCTCACCGGGCACGACGCCGACCCAACGCCCACCCTGTCAGCGCCGGTCTCGGTGTCGCCGAACATCGTCGAGTCGACGGGGGGTACCGGGCCATTGCCCGGACCGAGCGGACCGACGGCCAGGCCCGGGGGCGTCCACCTGGACGCGCTGCCCGTGGAGGCGGGTGGTGGCAACCTGACTGATTTGCCGCGTCCGTTCCGAAACCAGCCCGGCTACGATCGCCCGGTCACCATCAGCTGCCCGAGCAACGCGGGCAGCGACCTCTACCGGGAGGTCACGTACCTGCTCAAACAGGAGTACGTGGACCTGTCCGCCATGGTGAAGCCGTACTTTCCCAGCACCGACGACCAGGACAGCCGGGTCTACGTCACGGTGTACCTGGCCCTACCGCAGCGGGACGGCACCTTCGTGGTGAACACCGCGGGCAGACAACTCGACGCGTTGATGACCGCCCCACAGCCGCTGACCTCCGACGTGTCGGGTGCGGAGAAGCTCACCATCCGGGTGCAGTGTCAGGCACCGCACGGGGCGGTCGTGCTCACCGACGGATTCGTCGCGAGCGGATGATCCGGTACCGGGCATCGTCGCCGGAAACGATCGAGCCGCCGGACGGGGGTCCGACGGCTCGATCGGTTGGGGTGGTGCGGTCGACGCAGTGGCTTGGCTGACGCGGTTGGACCGGTTACCCGGGGATCAGTAGACGCTCACGCCGTACACGCTCAACGGCTCGGTGACCGGCTGGAAGTACGTCGTCCCGCCGGACGAGCAGTTGCCGTTGCCGCCGGAGGTCAGGCCCAGCGCGACGCTGCCGGCGAAGAGCGAGCCGCCACTGTCGCCGCCCTCGGCGCAGACGTTGGTGCGGATCAGGCCGGAGACGCTGCCCTCGGCGTAGTTCACCGTGGCACCGGTGGCGCCCACCGTCCCGCTGTGTACGCCGGTGGTGCTGCCGCTGCGCTTCACGGCCTGGCCGACGTACGCGTTGCCGGCGCTGGTGATGTCCTGGTAGCTGCCGTTGTACAGGTACACGTCGCCGGGCGGGGTGGTCCCGTTGGTGTACCGCACGATGCCGTAGTCGTTACCGGGGAAGCTGGTGCCGGCCCGGGTGCCCAGCGTGGTGGTGTGGCTGGAGTTGGAGTACCAGGTCGAGCCGAGGTTGGTGCAGTGCCCGGCGGTGAGGAAGTAGTACGTGCTGCCGCTGCGGACGTTGAAGCCCAGTGAGCAGCGGTACGAGCTGACGTAGATGGCCTGGCCACCGGAGAGCCGCTTGCTCAGCACGCCCGGCTCGGACACCAGCCGGGCGGTCCCGCCGAGCTTGCCGACCGCGGTCCGCACCTGCGCCAGCTTGGCGCCGGTCACGGTGCTGTCGTACGAGACCACGACCTGGTTGCTGGCCGGGTCGATCCACCAGGCGGTGCCGGGCACCTTGGCGGTGGCGTCCAGCGTGCCGGTGGCGGCCTTCAGTTCCGACGCGCTGTGCGTGACGAGCCTCGGGGTGGCGCCGGCGGCGCGCACCTCGCGGGCGGCGGTCGCGTCGGTGACGGCGACGATCATCTTGCCGGACGCGTCGGCGTAGCTGCCGGCGGCCCGGTCACCGAGCCGCTGGGCGAGGGCCGCGGCGGCGTCGGGGGATGCGTTGCCGGCCGGCGCGGCGCTGGCGGGCGCGCCAGCCAACGCACCAGCGACGAGGGAGCCGGCTGCCGCGGTGATGGCGAGACGGCGGAGCGTAGACCTCATGGGTCCCATGCGGGGCCTCCCGTTTGGGGGGATGGACGAACGTGCCGGGGGTTGACACGTCCCACCCGGCGCGGCGATCGGGGGTGCCGCCCGAGTGAGGAGAAGTATTCACATGTTTGAGATCATCTTCAATACGTTGCCGTTACGAAAATATTTCCGCCCTGACGTTTGCTGTCATACTTGCCACCCTCGATGAAGCCTCGCTAGCATTAGCCCGTTCCGACCCTCACTGACGGAGAAACCGCAGGCAGGGACGGCGATGCCACTTTCATTGAAATCATCAAGGCCAATGCGCGAAGCGCGCCAAGGACGGCGTCGTACCACGTCGTGAGACCGCCTCGTTACCATCATTTCCACCCCTCGCGCCTCCGGTCTGTCGCGCCCGGCAACCCCATTCCGGATCCCCGTCCGGCGCGGTTCGGGACACCTCGGCCGGCCCGCCGGCACCTCTTGGACAGTCAGCTCCCGGTGGCAGCGGAACAGTCCTCGGCACGCCGGTTGGCTCGCCGTCGCCGCCGGGTGCCAAGCTGGCCGACATGACGCAGACCGAGCCCGACGTCCGGACCCGCACCTTCTCCTGGCCCGACCCCGCGCTCAGCGCCGCGCACCTCGGCCGACGGGCCGGACTGGACCTCCTGCGCGCGATGAGCGCCGGCGAGATCGCCACTCCCCCGGTGATGCACCTGCTGGGGGTGGAGCGGCTGACGGCCGACGAGGGGCACGTGGTGGTCGAGATGGAACCACGCGAGTTCCACTACAACCCGCTCGGAACGGTCCACGGGGGCATCCTGTCCACCCTGCTCGACACCGCTGCCGGCTGCGCGGTACACAGCACGCTGCCGGCCGGCGTCGGCTACACGTCGCTGGACCTGAGCGTCAAGTTCCTCCGCCCGGTCACGGTGGCGTCCGGCATGCTGACCTGCGTCGGGACCGTCCTCCAGCGAGGCCGCCGGACCGCCCTGGCCGAGGCGCGGCTGACCGACGGAACCGGCCGGCTGGCCGCGCACGCCACCTCGACCTGCCTGATCTACGCCACCGACACCCCACCCGCCTGACCAGCACCCGCCCACCCCGCGCCGCCCGGGCCGGTCGAACCCGAAGGTTCCGCCAGGCCGCCCACCACCCGCCCAACCCCCACCGCGCGAACGGCCGGATCGGAACGTTCCGCCAGACGGCCCACCACCCGCCCAACCCTCACCGCGCGAACGGTCGGATCGGAAGGTCCCACCCGCCCACCCCTCACCGCGCGAACGGTCGGATCGGAAGGTCCCACCCGCTCACCCCTCACCGGCGGAACCTTCCCCCCGAACCCCGAACCCCGAACCCCGAACCCCGAACCCCGAACCCGTCAGCCGATGACCGGCCGCAGATCCGCCTCCGGCACGACCCACCCGTCCGCCGTGGCCTCGACCTGCTCCCCGGACCGGATGTCCTTGACCTCGTCGGCCGCGCCGTCCAGGCCCGGGAACCAGACGTACGGGATGCCCCGCCGCTCGGCGTACCGGATCTGCTTGCCGAACTTCGCCGCGCTCGGCGACACCTCGGTGGCGATGCCGCGCCGGCGCAGCACGCCGGCGATCCGCTCGCTCGCCGCCCGGTGTTCCTCGGCGGCCACCGCCACCACCACGCAGGTGGGCACCGACCGGGACACGGACAGCTCACCGGCACCGAACAGCAGCCCCAGCAGCCGGCTCACCCCGATCGAGATGCCCACCCCCGGGTACGCCACCGAGGCCGAGCTGACCAGGTTGTCGTACCGGCCGCCGGAGCAGACCGAGCCGAACCGCTCGTACCCGCGCAGTTGGGTCTCGTACACGGTGCCGGTGTAGTAGTCGAGTCCGCGGGCGATCCGTAGGTCCGCCACGCACAGGCCGGGCGCGTGCGCGGCGGCCGTCTCGACCACCCGGACCAACTCCTCCAGCCCTTCGTCGAGCAGTTCGTGCCGGACGCCCAGCGCCCGTACGGCGTCCGCGAACGACGCGTCCGGCGCGGAGATCTCGGCCAGCGCCAGGCACGCCTTCGCCTGTGCCGGGGTCGCTCCCGCGGTCTCCACCAGCAGGTCCGCCACCCGATCCGGGCCGATCTTGTCGAGCTTGTCCACCGCTCGCAGGGCGGCGGCCGGGTCGGTCAACCCGATGCCCAGGTAGAAGCCCTCGCAGACCTTCCGGTTGTTGACCTGGATCACCACCGGCGGGATCGGCAGGCCACCGAGGGCGTCGCCGACGACCAGCGGCAGCTCCGCCTCGTAGTGGCCGGGCAGGGTGTCCCGGTCCACGATGTCGATGTCGGCCTGCAGGAACTCCCGGTAGCGCCCCTCCTGTGGGCGTTCGCCCCGCCACGCCTTCTGGATCTGGTAGCGCCGGAACGGGAACTGCAGCTTGCCGGCGTTCTCCAGGACGTACCGGGCGAACGGCACGGTCAGATCGAAGTGCAACCCGAGGGCGGCGTCGGAGGAGTCGTTGTCGTCGGCCTGGAGCCGGCGCAGCACGTACACCTCCTTGGAGGTCTCACCCTTGCGGAGCAGTTGGTCCAGGGGCTCCACCGAGCGGGTCTCCAGCGGCGCGAAGCCGTACAGCTCGAAGGTGTCGCGGATCCGGCCGATGACGTACTGCTCGATCATGCGTTGCGGTGGCAGCCACTCGGGGAAGCCCGAGATCGACGTGGGCTTGCTCATCATTCTCCGTTCGGATCCCGGCGGTGGCCGGGGTGGTCGGCGCGCGGTGGCCGCGCGGGGAAGCTCGCCCCGACGTCCCCGGCCGCCGGGGTGGCCGCGCGGGAACGTCGGTGGGCACGACTCCACGAGGTACGCGGAGTGCGCCGGCGGATCGGTGCGGGGGCGCCGGGTCAGCGCCGGGGTGGGGTCGGGCCGCGCTGCGGCGCGGTGACGCCCTAGAGCCCCCGTGCGGGCGCCGGTCGCCCGCCGTCGTGCCCCATGACCTGCCGCAGGTACGGGTTGGTCGCCCGTTCCCGGGCGATGGTCGTCTGCGGACCGTGGCCGGGCAGCACGACGGTGTCGTCCGCCAGCGGGAGGATCTTCTCCCGCAGGCTGGTCAGCATCGCCGGCATGCTGCCGCCCGGCAGGTCGGTGCGTCCGATGGAACCGGCGAACAGCACATCGCCGCTGAGGCACAGCTGCTCGGCGTCCCACTGTGAGCCGGCGGCCGGCATCCGGAACAGCACCGACCCGCCGGTATGGCCCGGCGCGTGGTCGACGGTGAGTTCCAGGCCGGCCAGGCTGAGGGTCGCCCCGTCGGTCAGCTCGGCAACGTCCTCCGGCTCGGTGTACGGCAGCCGCCCGCCGAACAGCCCGGCCAGGTCCGCCGAGAGCCCCTTCGCCGGGTCGGCCACCATCTCCCGGTCGGCCGGATGGACGTACGCGGTGATCCCCCGCGCTCCGCAGACCGGCGCCACCGAGAAGCAGTGGTCGAGGTGCCCGTGGGTCAGCAGGACCGCGGCGGGATGCAGCCGGTGCTCGGTCAGCAGGTCGTCGAGGCGGTCGAGGACGCCGATGCCCGGATCGACCACCACGCACTGCTCCCCCGGCGCCGTGGCGACCAGGTAGCAGTTGGTGCCGAAGGCGTCGGCGGGAAACCCGGCGACGAACACGTCCGCATCCCCTCGTAGCGTCTGCGTCTTCCGACGCGAGCCTATCCGCTCACCCCCCGGCCTTCCGTCACCGGCCGCCCGCGGGGCCGTCCCGAGCCGCCCAACCGACCGACGGTGACAGCGTCCAGACCGTGCGACCGGCCGGGGGCGCGGACGGCCGGTCGCGTACGGCCTGACATCATTCGATACCGCACGGCACACCTCGTACACCATTTTCCCAGCGGTAACCCGTACACTCTGGCGGGCGTGTGGCGTGGCGCACTCGAATTCCGGGGCGGCCCACACAGCCGCGCCGGTGACGGACAGGTGAGCGAGAGGGGACGGCGGGTGCCTTCCAGCAGGGACCGGCAGCGCAAACTGGCGCGCGCCAAGCTCGACCGGCAGATGGCCCGCCGGGCCGCGTCGTTGCGGCGTCGACGCCGCATCCAGGCCGGCGTGGGAGCCGTGGTCGCGCTGCTGTTGATCGGTGGGGGTTCGGCGTGGGCGCTGGGCGCCTTCGACAGCAAACCGAAGAACACCGCCGAGGATGTCTGCACCTGGACTCCGGTCGACACCGCCACCAACCCGAACGCCAAGGACGTCGGCCGGCCGCCCACCACCGGCCTGCCGACCAGCGGCACCCGGCCGATGACGATCACCACGAACCAGGGTGCGCCGGTCACCGTCTCCCTCGACCTCACCACCGCCCCGTGTGCCGGCGCGAGCTTCGCGTACCTGGCCAGCAGCAAGTTCTTCGACAACACGAAGTGCGCCGAGATCACCACCGAGGGGGCGGTCCGCTGCGGTGACCCCGGCGACAGCGGACAGGGCGGGCCGACGTACTCGTTCTACAACGAGAACGTCCCGGCGGCGCCCGAGGCCAGCCCGTCCGCCGACCCGTCGGCGAGCCCTTCCGCGAGCGCGTCGGCCAGCCCGTCCGCCAGCCCGTCGGCGAGTGCGCCACCGCAGCAGGCTCCGTTGTACCCGGCCGGGACCGTGGCCATGGTCAACACCCCGCCCGGGGTCAGCGGCAGTCAGTTCCTGATCTTCTTCAAGGACTTCATCACCTCCTCGCCCAGCTACTCGATTGTCGGGACGGTCACCTCCGGTCTGGACGTGATCAAGAAGATCGGTGCCCTCCCGACCGTGGACAATGGGAAGGGTGCCAAGGTGAAGCCCAAGAACGACGTGGTGATCCAGAGCCTCACGGTGGGCGAACCGGATTCGGCCACCCCGGCCACCGGGACGCCCGCCACCCCGGCCAACGGGGGTACGCCGACCGGCGTACCGTCGGCCACCCCCACAGCGAGCGCCAGCAGCCGGTCCTGACCGCTCGGCCGGCGCATCACCCAGCAGCACACGGACACGTCCAGGAGGAGCCACCGTGACGTCCACGAGAGAGCGGCAGCGCGCCGCCGCGAAGGCGCGGCTGGAGAAGGAGATGCAGGAGCGCGCCGAGCAGGCGCGGCGGCGCCGGCGGACGCGGAACCTGACGGCCGGCGGCGTGGTGCTGCTCCTGGTCGTGGCGGGCGGCGTGTGGGCGCTGGTGGCCATGAACGACGACTCGGGCAAGAAGAACACCGCGGCCGACAGCGGAATGACGCAGTGCACCTGGACCCAGCTGACCGGCCAGGAGAAGTCCCCGCAGGTCAAGGACGTCGGCCTCCCGCCGACGTCGGTGCCGAAGACCGGCACCGACGTGCTGACCATCGACACGGGCCTCGGCCCGATCAAGGCGAAGGTCGACCGGGCCGCCACGCCGTGCACGGCGGCCAGCTTCGAGTACCTGGCCAGCAAGGACTTCTGGGACAACACCAAGTGCCACCGACTGGTCACCCAGGGCATCCAGGTGTTGCAGTGCGGCGACCCGAGCGCCACCGGCAAGGGTTACCGGCAGACCGACGGGCAGGGCGGCCCCAGCTACCGGTTCGCCGAGGAGAACCTGCCGACCGACAAGCGTCCGCCGTACCCGGCGGGGGTCATCGCGATGGCCAAGACCCAGGCGCCGAACAGCACCGGCAGCCAGTTCTTCATCGTGTACGGCGACTCGCAACTCGACCCCAGCTACACCGTGCTCGGCACCATCACCCAGGGCATGGATCTGGTCAACGAGATCGCCAAGGCCGGTGACGACGGCGCCTTCGGGGCTCAGGCCGGCGGCGGCCACCCGAAGAAGGAGGTCCTGATCAAGGACCTCACCATGACCCAGTCGTAGCAGTCGGGCTCGGAGTTGTGCCGGGCCAGCAGTTGGGCCCGGAGTTGTGCCGGGCCAGCTGTTAGGCCCGGGTTGTGCCGGGCCCACCCACTCTGGGCGGTCAGGCTTGATCCCGCCGTGGGCGGGCCCGGCACAACCCTGTCACTCGGCCAGAGCGGCCCGGCACAACCCTGTCACTCGGCCAGAGCGGCCCGGCACACCCCGGTCGCTCGGCGCCGAGCGGCTCGGTACACGCTCGTGTCGTGGGTGGCCGCAGCGCCTCGCCGACCGGACGTGGTTGGGTTCCGCCGAGGCCGCTCACGACGGGATCAAGCCTGACCGCCCAGAGTGAGCGGCCTCGGCGGAATCCTCGCGCCGACAGGCACGGGCGGTTTTGGCGGAACCGGCGCGGGAAGGATGCGGGCATGACGCTGGAACAGCGACGAATCGCCTTTCTCGGACTGGGTGGGATGGGTCAGCCGATGGCCACCCGGCTCATCGACGCCGGCCATCCCACGACGGTCTGGAACCGCAGTCCGGAGGCGGTCGGCCCGCTCCGGGACCGTGGTGCCCGGGTGGCGTCCGACCCCGTCGACGCGGTACGGGACGCCGAGGTCGTGATCACCATGGTGACCGACGCGGACGCCGTGCTGTCGATCGCCGACGATCAGGGGATGCTCGCCGCGATCCCGCCGGGCGCGGTATGGGCCCAGATGAGCACGATCGGTGTCCCCGGCACCGAGCGGACCGCCCAGCTCGTCGCCGAGCGGCGGCCCGAGGTGACCCTGGTGGACGCCCCGGTCGCCGGTAGTCGCGGCCCGGCCGCGCAGGGACAACTCACGATCTTCGCGTCCGGCCCCGAGGACGTCGCCGCCGGCCCGCTGCGGCCGGTTTTCGACGCGCTGGGACACCGCACGCTGTGGTTGGGGCCGGTCGGCGCGGGCACCCGGGTGAAACTGATGAACAACACGTACATGTCGTTCCTGAACGAGGGCATCGCCGAGGCACTCGGCGTCGGCCGCGCGCTGGGCCTCGAACTGGACACCATGCTCACCGCGTTGGAGGGCAGCCCGCTCGTGCCGCTCTGGGCGGCCGGGAAGCTGCGCCGGATCGCGGCCGGCGAATACTCCGCCGAGTACTCGCTGTCGTTGGCGCTCAAGGACCTCAGGCTGGCCCTGGAAACCGTGGATGTGGACCGGTTCGCCCCGGCCGGTGGGATCGTGGCCGAGTGGGAGCGGGCCGTGGACCAGGGCATGGGTGACGAGGACCTGACCGTCGTGGCCCGCAAGCTGCAACGCTGACCGCTGCAACGCTGACCGCTGCAACGCTGACGGCTGCGACGCTGACGGCTGCGACGCCGGCCCTGGGACGCCCGCTCGGACCGGGGACCCGGCGGAACGGCCGGATCCGGGCCCGCGGTGGTCAGGCTCCCGAGGTCACCCGGTACGCGTCGAACACCCCGTCCACCTTGCGTACCGCGGCCAGCAGGTGCCCCAGGTGTTTCGGGTCGGCCATCTCGAAGCTGAACCGGCTCACCGCCACCCGGTCCCGGGTGGTGGTGACGGTCGCGGACAGGATGTTGACCCGCTCGTCGGAGAGCACCCGGGTGACGTCGGTGAGCAGTTGATGCCGGTCCAGCGCCTCCACCTGGATGGCGACCAGGAACGTCGAGGCGGCCGTCAGCTTCCAGTTGACCTCGACGATCCGCTCGGACTGCACCTTCAGGTCCTCGGCGTTCGCGCAGTCGTCCCGGTGCACGCTGACCCCACCGGAGCGGGTGACGAAGCCGAAGACGGTGTCCGGCGGTACCGGGGTGCAGCAGCGGGCCAGCTTGATCCAGACGTCGCTCACGCCCCGGACCACCACGCCCGGGTCGTGGTTGTTGGCCCGGCTGCGCGGCGGGCGGGTGGCCACGGCGGTCTCGGCGATGTCCTCGACCGCGCCCTCCTCGCCGCCGTAGCTGGCCATCAGCTTCTGCACGACCGACTGGGCGGAGACCTGGCTGTCGCCGACCGCCGCGTACAACGAGGCCACGTCGGCCAGGTGCAGGTCGCGGGCGATGGTCAACAGGTTGTCGCTGGACAGCATCCGCTGCAACGGCATGCCCTGCTTGCGCATCGCCTTGACGATCGCGTCCTTACCGGCCTCGATCGCCTCCTCGCGGCGTTCCTTGTTGAAGTACTGCCGGATCTTCGTGCGCGCCCGGGGGCTCTTGACGAAGCCCAGCCAGTCCTGGGTCGGCCCGGCCGTGTCCGACTTCGAGGTGAAGATCTCGATGACGTCGCCGTTGGACAGGGTCGACTCCAGCGGCACCAGCTTGCCGTTGACCCGCGCGCCGATGCACTTGTGTCCCACCTCGGTGTGGACCGCGTACGCGAAGTCCACCGGGGTCGAGCCGGTCGGCAGCGGGATGACGTCACCCTTGGGGGTGAAGACGTACACCTCCTGGCTGGACAGGTCGAACCGCAGCGCGTCCAGGAACTCGCTCGGGTCGCTGGCCTCGCGCTGCCAGTCCAGCAGTTGCCGCAGCCAGGTCATCTCGTCGATGTGCGCCGGCGGGCCGACGACGGTCGCGCCCTTCTGCTCCTTGTACTTCCAGTGTGCCGCGATGCCGAACTCGGCGGTGCGGTGCATCGCGTACGTCCGGATCTGCATCTCCACCGGCTTGCCGCTGGGCCCGATCACGGTGGTGTGCAACGACTGGTACATGTTGAACTTCGGCATCGCGATGTAGTCCTTGAACCGGCCCGGCACGGGCTGCCAGTTCGCGTGGATCACCCCGAGCGCCGCGTAGCAGTCCCGGACCGTCTCGACCAGGATCCGGACGCCGATCAGGTCGTAGATGTCGTTGAAGTCCCGCCCCCGCACGATCATCTTCTGGTAGATCGAGTACAGGTGCTTGGGCCGGCCGGTGGTCTCCGCCTTGATCTTGGCGGCGCGCAGGTCGATCTGGACCTTGTTGGTGACCTGCCGCAGCAGGGCCTCGCGCTGCGGCTGGTGCTCCCCGATCAGCCGGTTGATCTCCTCGAACCGCTTCGGGAACAGCGTCCCGAAGGCCAGGTCCTCCAGCTCCCACTTGATGGTGTTCATACCCAGTCGGTGGGCCAGCGGGGCCAGGATCTCCAGCGTCTCCTTGGCCTTCTGCTCCCGCTTCGGCGCGGGCAGGAAGGACAGCGTCCGCATGTTGTGCAGCCGGTCGGCCAGCTTGATCACCAGCACCCGCGGGTCCTTGGCCATCGCGACCACCATCTTGCGGATGGTCTCGGCCTTGGCCGCGTCGCCCAGCTTCACCTTGTCGAGCTTGGTCACCCCGTCGACCAGCAGCGTCACCTCCGGACCGAAGTCCGTGCGCATCTCGTCCAGGGTGTACTCGGTGTCCTCGATGGTGTCGTGCAGCAACGCCGCCACCAGGGTGGTGGTGTCCATTCCGAGGTTCGCCAGGATCGTCGCGACCGCCAGCGGGTGGGTGATGTACGGATCGCCCGACTTGCGGTACTGACCCGAGTGCCAGCGGGCGGCCATGTCGAAGGCACGCTGGAGCAGCCGCGCGTCGGCCTTCGGGTGGCTGTTGCGGTGGGTGGAGATCAGCGGTTCCAGCACCTCGCTGACCTGCGAGGTCTGCCATGGCGCGTTGAACCGGGCCAACCGGGCCCGGACCCGCCGTCCGGTGGGCGCACCCGCCAGACCGAACCCGTTGGTGCCGGTGCCGGTCTCCTCGCCGTCCGGAATGGGGCTGGTGGGCACCCCGCCGATCTCGGCGCCCGAATCCGGCCGCGACACGCCGTCCGGGTCCGCCCCGGCCGCGACATCCCGACCGGCCGGATCGACCGGACCGGGAACACTGTCCCGGCCGATCCCGGTGGCGGTCGCGCCCGGCTGAGTCGCGCCCTGCGCGTCACCCGTGGGATGCACCGTGCCCTCCGTCAGAGGGGCGACATCGTGGGACACCGGCCTCCTCACAGCTCGCTGGTGAAACCGGTCGGAGCCGACCGGTCCGGCGCCGTCCGGGACGGATGACCCCTCGGGGTCGGTCCGTCACCGGCCGGAAAAGGGCAATGGTACCCGCGTACGGGGCGGCATGCGCCTCCCCCGAAGGTACCCCGCCGGAGCCGGTGTCCGCCCGGCACCGGCGGCCGGACGCCGGCGCGGCGTCAAACCGTCAGCAGGGCATGAACGGGGCGCGGCGCCACCCGGTCCCGGCCGCCGAGGAAGGACAGCTCGACCAGCACCGTGAACCCGGCCACCGTGCCGCCCGCGCGCTCGACCAGATCCAGCGTCGCCTCGGCGGTACCGCCGGTGGCCAGCACATCGTCCACCACGAGTACCCGGTGCCCGGCCGTGAAGGCGTCCTGGTGCACCTCCAGGGTCGCCTCGCCGTACTCCAGGGCGTACGAGGCCGCGTAGGCGGCGCGCGGCAGCTTGCCCGCCTTGCGCACCGGCACCACGCCGACCCCCGCCGCGTACGCGACGGCCGCCGCCACGACGAACCCGCGGGCCTCGACCCCGGCCACCACGTCGAAGGACTGCCGACCGTGGTGCGCCACGATGCCGTCGATCACCTCACGGAAGGCCTCGCCGTCGGCGAACAGCGGCATCAGGTCCTTGAACACCACGCCCGGCTGCGGGAAGTCCGGCACGTCCAGCACCCGGCTGGCGACCAGCCGGGCGGCTTCGACGCCGCTGTCCCCGCGTACCTCGGCCCCGGTCGGGCTCACCCTGCACTCCTCACGTCGAAACGCCGATTCCGTACCCGCACCGGGACAGGTCGATCGTCCGGCGCGGGTACGGAATCGGCGATGGATCAGGTAGGTGGTGGTTCCCGGTCAGCGTCGCTTGGAGCCGCCGGGCCGGCCGCCACCGGGCCGGTTGCGCGATCCGGCGGCCCGCTTCCCGGTCGGCCTCGCGCCCACCTTGGGTGCGGCACCGGCCATGGCCGCCCGGTCCTGCTCGGGTTCCACCGGGGCACTCTCGACGGCCGGGCGGGCGTCCGCCGGCGCCTTGGCCGGCCGCCGGCCGGCGGTGTCCCGGCCGCCACCGGCGGCACGCCGGGCCAGCACCCGCTTGGTGTGCGTCTGGATCCGCGGCTCGAGGTTCTTCAGCGTCACCAGCACCGGCGTGGCGAAGAAGATCGACGAGCAGACCGCGATGCCCTGACCGACGAACAGCACCAGACCGAGGTCCTTCAGCGTGCCCGCGCCCAGCAGGAACGCGCCGATGAACAGCAGGCCACCGACCGGCAGCAGCGCCACCAGACCGGTGTTGATCGACCGCATCAGCGTCTGGTTGACGGCCAGGTTGGCCGCCTCCCCGTACGTCTGGGTGTTGCTCGCCGTGATGCCTCGGGTGTTCTCCTGGATCTTGTCGAACACCACGACCACGTCGTACAGCGCGAAGCCGAGGATGGTCAGGAAGCCGATCACCGTCGACGGGGTGACCTCGAACCGGACCAGCGAGTAGATGCCGGCGGTGACCACCAGGTTGAACAGCAGCGACGAGACCGCGGCCACCGCCATCCGCCACTCGAACCGCAGGATCAGGTACGCGGTCACCACGGCCAGGAAGATCAGCAGACCGAGCAGGGCCCGCCCGGTCACCTGGCCACCCCACGCGGCGCTCACCCGGTTGGCGCTGATCTGGTCGGCCGGCACGGAGAACCGCTGGGACAGGTCGTTCTGCACCCCGGTGGCCTGCTCGGGGCTGAGCTCCGAGGTGCGGACCTCGTACGTCGCCTTGCCGCCGGACCCGCCGATGCGCTGGCTGGAGACCACCCGCTCGTCGCCGGTCAGCGCGTCGCCGACGGCGCTCTCGGCCTGTTGCAGGGTGCCGACCGAGGCCGGAATCTGGAACGAGTTGCCGCCGGAGAACTCGATCCCCAGGCTGAACCGGAGGAACGCCATGCTGAGGATCGCCACCAGCAGCACGGAACCGGCGATGCCGAACCACAGCTTGCGCCGGCCGACGATGTTGAGGCCGGCCTCGCCCCGGTAGAGGCGGGTTGCCAGACCGCTGCGGGCCATCTCAGGCCTCCTTCACGCGCGTGTTGCGGGTGGTGGGCTCGGAATCGTCCTGACGCAGGACCCGGCCGAGGCCGCTGACCCGCGGCGACAGGAACGCCCGGGTCCGGGCGAACATGGTCATGATCGGGTGCCGGAAGAGGAACACGACCACCAGGTCCAGAATCGTGGCCAGACCGAGGGCGAAGGCGAAGCCCTTCACCGTGCCGACCGAGACGAGGTAGAGCACGACGGCCGCCATCAGGGTGATCGCGTTCGCCGAGATGATCGTCCGGCGGGCCCGGGCCCAGGCCCGGGGCACCGCACTGCGCGGGCTGCGGCCGTCGCGGATCTCGTCCTTCAACCGTTCGAAGTAGATCACGAAGGAGTCCGCGGCCACACCGAGCGAGACGATGAACCCGGCGATGCCGGCCAGGGTCAGGGTGAACCCGATGCTCCGGCCCAGCACCACCAGCGCGCCGAAGACCAGCAGGCCGGACAGGATCAGGCTCAGGAAGATCACCGTGCCGAGCAGCCGGTAGTAGAAGAACGCGTAGATCGCCACCAGCAGCATGCCGATCCCGGCGGCCAGCAGGCCGGCCCGCAGGTACGCGGCGCCGAGTGTCGCGGTGATGCTCTGCCCCTCGGCCTGGGTGAAGGTGATCGGCAGTGCGCCGTACTTGAGCTGGTTGGCCAGCTCGGTGGCGCTCTTGTTGGTGAAGCTACCGGTGATCTGCGAGTCGCCGCTGAGCACGCCCTGGATCTCCGGCGAGGAGATCACCAGGTTGTCCAGCACCACGGCCACCCGGCAGTGCTGGTCCTGGCCCAGCGCGCTGGCGTCGCAGCCCTGGCCCTCGTTGCTGAACGCCTCGCGGGTCAGGTTGGTCCACTTGCCCTGGCCGTCGCCGGTGAAGTTCAGGCTGACCACCCAGCGGCTCTGCTGGTCGAGCTGCGGCGAGGCACCGCTCACGTCGGTGCCCAGCACCTTCGCCTTGTCCAGCAGCAGCTTCGAGGCGCCGCCCTCGCAGGACACCACCTGCTGCTCGGGGTCGCTGATCGAGGCCGGTGGCCGCTTGTCCAACTGAGCACAGCTGATCGTCGGCACGTTGAACTGCATGGCGGCCGGCAGCACCGCGACCTCGGGGCCGGTCAGCGTCGAGAACGGCTTGAGCTTGTCGGCCAGCGTCGGGTCCTGGCTGGTGTCGGCCGGCGCCTGCAGACCGGAGGCGGCCTGCCAGGCGGCGGCGCCGACCTTGGCCTGCACGGCGGCGGTGTCCGGCGCCAGCGCCGTGGCCGACGTGCTGGGCGAGGCGGTCGGGGTGGCGCTGGCCGAGGCCGAGGCCGAGGGGGTCGGCGTCGGCGCCAGTTCGCCGCCGCCCTGACCGCCGCTGCTCGGGGTCGTGCCGGCCGTCGGGGACGGCTTGATCGCCGCCGTGGCCGACGCCTTGGGCGACGCGCTCGCCTTCGGCGACGCGCTGCTGGACGGCGCGGGGCTCCCGGAGGGGTTCGCGCTGGCACTCGGCGCCGGGGCGGCGGCCGCGCCGCTGCCGTCGCCGGCCTTGAGCACCTTGCGGAACCGCAGTTCGGCGGCGTTGCCGATGTCGTTCAGGTTGGGGTTCGAGCCGGGCAACGAGATCACGATGTTCCGGTTGCCCTCGGTCACCACCTCGGCCTCGGCGACGCCCTTGGCGTTGACCCGCTGCTCGATGATCTGGCGGGCCCGCTCCATCTGCTGGGCGTTGGGCTGCTTGCCGCCGGCCTGGGTCGCCACCAGCGTCACCCGGGTGCCGCCGATCAGGTCCAGACCGAGCTTGGGATGCAGCCGATCTCGGAAGCTACCACTGGCCCCGTAGGCCAGGAACACCAAGAGATAGAGGACCACGAAGATGAACCCGAGCACGGCGAGCTGCCGGCCGGGACGCATCTGTCCCTGAGGTGGTGCCACGGCTGTCCTGTCTCCCTGCGCGTGCGGCCGGCGGTCCGGCGGCGGGTCGGGGGCGGCGTGCGCCCGGCTGGTTACGCCCCGCACCGGCGGATCCGGCACGGGGTGGCGGTGTGCGGGTTGTCACCTCACCGTACGGGTGAGATCACTCCTTGACACGTACCTCGTCGGCGACGGGCTCGAGCGACTCGATCGACTCGGCCGACTCCGGGGTCACCGGCGGGACGACCCGAGCGATCGCCGGACGGGCGAACCGGATCTGCACGCCGGGCGCGACTTCCAGCATCATGGTCTCGTCATCGACGCTCGTCACAGTACCGTAAACGCCGCCGATGGTGACCACCTGGTCGCCCGGACCGATCTCGGACTGCATCTGCGCGGCCTCACGGCGACGCTTCTGCTGGGGTCGGATCATCATGAAGTACATGACGCCGAAGAGCAGTGCGATCATGAGGAGCGGCACGAACCCGCCGGCTCCTCCGCCGCCCTGTGCTGCGTATGGCACGGTG
This sequence comes from Plantactinospora sp. A48, assembly GCF_055793945.1. Lineage (NCBI taxonomy): Bacteria > Bacillati > Actinomycetota > Actinomycetes > Micromonosporales > Micromonosporaceae > Plantactinospora > Plantactinospora sp. A48. The sequence goes on from NZ_JBTIXF010000001.1 coordinate 80,473, forward strand.
TATACCTTCCCATTGGCCTCCGCGCCCGGCGAAGCACGCGCAGCGGAGGCAGGATCTCACGTCCTGTACAGACCGCGGCGAGTCTAATCCCTGATTCTGGGAACGCCGAATGCGGTGCAGATCACGAACCCATCACGGGCCTCAGGTCCCGCCGCCGAACAGATCGGGCACCGAGGGGCTCGCGGGGCCAAATGTACCATTCGGCGGAGTACGCCCCAGATGGCGCCAGGCACCCTCCGTGGCGACCCGGCCCCGTGGGGTCCGGGCCAGCAGACCGGCCCGGACCAGGAACGGCTCGCAGACCTCCTCGACCGTGTCCGGCTGCTCCCCCACGGCCACCGCCAGGGTGGACAGCCCCACCGGCCCGCCCCGGAACGAGTCGACCAGCGCGGTCAGCACCGCCCGGTCCAACCGGTCCAGGCCCAGCGCGTCCACGTCGTACACCGTCAGGGCCGATCGGGCGGTCTCCAGGGTGACCACGCCGTCGGCCCGGACCTCGGCGTAGTCCCGGACCCGGCGCAACAGCCGGTTGGCGATCCGGGGGGTGCCCCGGGACCGGCCGGAGATCTCCACGGCGCCCTCGTCGGTGATCGGTACGCCCAGGATCCGCGCCGAGCGGTGCAGCAGCGACTCCAGGTCGGCCGGGCTGTAGAAGTCGAGGTGGGCGGTGAACCCGAACCGGTCCCGCATCGGGCCGGTCAGCAGGCCCGACCGGGTGGTGGCACCGACCAGGGTGAACGGCTCCACGTCCAGCGGGATGGCGGTCGCCCCCGGACCCTTGCCGACCACCACGTCGACCCGGAAGTCCTCCATCGCGCTGTAGAGCAGTTCCTCGGCCGGTTTCGCGATCCGGTGGATCTCGTCGATGAACAGCACGTCGCCCTCGGCCAGGCTGGTCAGGATCGCCGCCAGGTCGCCGGAGCGCTCGATCGCCGGCCCGCTGGTGACCCGGATGCCGGTACCCAGTTCGGCCGCCACGATGTTGGCCAGGGTCGTGTTGTGTACGACAAGGTCGTTGACGGTGAACGTGTGATCCCCGGCGACCGTGAGACAGCGACAGGCGTGCAACCCAGCCGGTCCCACCGCCGCCACCTGGTCCGTCGCGAGTCCCTCGTCGAAGCGGTCACGGCGCGGAGCCCACTCGACGAGGCGGCGCCCCCGCTCGCCCAGCACGGTGATCCGTTCGGCGAACCGGGCGGCATCGTCCTGGCTCGTCACCGACAGCCGCCAGGACTCGTGCGGCCGGCCTTGATACCGCCCTCGCTTCAGCTTGAGACGAGACTGGATGCCAAGCCTCAACAGCAGGTGCTGCACATCTTCGAGCAAGCCACGGGAAACGCTGTAGAACTCGATCACAAGGTCGTAGCGCTCACGCCCCCGGCGGCTCACCGTGCCATCGCAGGCGAAGTACGCCCCGAGGAACGCGCTCACCTGCCAGGTGTCGCCACGGAAGACGAACTCCGGTACCCGCTTCTGCCAGGCGTTCTTGTCGAGCAGGTCGCAGTCGCGCAGCCAGTCCCGCAGACCGGAAACCCTGATCAGCGAACTGCGGGCACTGTTGGGTCTGGTGATGTGCCGGTGACCCAGGCGATCGCAGACGTTCCGGAAGTCGGCCAGAACGTCTGGGTCACCGCCGGTGAAGGTGACCTGGTTCGTGGTGCAGCCGTCACCGATCAGGTAACCGGCCAGCCGGTACTCGTCCGTCTCCTGGGTCGACTCCGCCGCGAGTTCCGGACAGAGAACGTTGGCCAGCACGTCCCGCTCGGTCAGGTCACCGGCCTTGGCCCAACCTTCGGTGGTCCAGAACGGGTGATCCGGAGCGGCCACCACCTCCCGACCGGTCACCGTCCGGATCCGCACGCAATCGAGCTCGCCCTGCTCGTGTACGGCTTCGACCCGGGCCGGTTCCCCGGTGCGAGTGATCACCTGATCTCCCACCCGCACGTCGCCCAGCCGTCGGCGCGACCCGTCCGCCATCAGAACGAGCGCGTCCACCGAGACCGGCTTCCCCAAACCGGGCGGACCGGACAGAAGGATGTGATCGGGCGGCGCACCCCGGCCCATCGCGCCGCGCAGCAGCAGGTCGAGCTGATCGCGTACCCGGTGCTGGGCGATGAAGTCGGCCAGCCGCCGCGGCCGGACGGTGGCCTCCGCCTCCCGCTCGGCGTCGTCGGCGTACGCCGACACCAGGCCCTCGGCCTCACTCACCGCTTCGTCCCTCCCACCGTCATCGGGTCCACCGCCGTCGCGTGCGGCCCGGCACCGATCCCCGGCCCGGCGCCGTCATCGGGCCCGGCACCGATCCCTGGCCCGGCGCCGTCATCGGGTCCGGCCGAGCAGCCGGATGGCCTGCTTGAGCAGCACCGGCACCGGTGGCACCGGACCGTCGAGGCCCTCCGCGACGGCGGCCACCGCCTGGTCGGCCTGGGCGGCGGTCCAGCCCAACCCGATCAGCGCCTGCCGGACCTGCTCGATCCAGGCGCCGGTGGTCACCCCGCCGACGCCGTCCGGTCCGATCGGCACCGGCCCGATCCGGTCCCGCAGCTCCAGTACCAGCCGTTCGGCGCCCTTCTTGCCGATCCCGGGCACCCGGGTGAGCGTGGCGGTGTCCCCGTTCGCCACGGCCTTGCGGACCACGTCGGGCGAATGGACCGCCAGCACCGCCTGGGCCAGCCGGGGACCGACCCCGCTGGCGGTCTGCAACAGCTCGAACAACTGCCGCTCGTCGTCGTCGGCGAAGCCGTACAGGGTGAGCGAGTCCTCCCGGACCACCAGGCTGGTGGACAGCCGCGCCGACTCGCCGACCCGCAGCCCGGCCAGGGTGCCGGGGGCGCAGTGTACGGCCAGGCCGACCCCGCCCACCTCGATCACCGCGCCGTCCGGCGACACCGCGGCGACCGTGCCGCGCACACTGGCGATCATCGAACCCCTCCTCGTCGCCCGCCACCGGCAGGCCCTCCCCGGCCGTTCCCCGGAACGGAACCCCGGCCGCCACCGATCACGGATCCTCGACCGCCGCCTGCCGCCGGAGCCCGGCCGCCACCGATCGCGGAACCACCCGGGCCGTCCCCGGTGGACCGCCGGACCCGTTCGGCGGCGGCGGCCAGCTTGGACCGGGTGCCGCCGCGCCAGATGTGGCAGATGGCCAGCGCCAGCGCGTCGGCCGCGTCGGCCGGTCGGGGCGGGGCGTCCAGCCGCAGCAGCCGGGTCACCATCGTGGTCATCTGCGCCTTGTCCGCCTGGCCCGAACCGGTGATCGCCGCCTTAACCTCGCTGGGCGTGTACGTCTGCACCGGCAGCCCGGCCCGCGCGCCAGCCAGCACGGCGACCGCGCTGGCCTGGGCGGTGCCCATCACCGTGCGTACATTGTGCTGGCTGAACACCCGCTCGACGGCCACGCTCTGCGGCCGGTGCTCGGCGACCAGTTCGGTGAGCGACCGGTCCAGGTGCAGCAGGCGCAGCGCGAGGTCATCGGCCGGATCGGTGTAGACGACGTAGTAGGCGACCAGCGCGCACGGGCGGCCCGGCACTCCCTCGACCACGCCGACTCCGCACCGGGTCAGGCCCGGGTCGACGCCCAGCACGCGTACCACGTCCCCTCCCCCGAACCCCCGCCACACGTACGGATGTTCGACACCCTACCGAGGCCCGTCGGCGCGCCGTCCGGTGACACGCCGCGCGCCGCCCACTGCCCTTGATCTTGGGTTTCCTCCCGCGATCCGCCGGCGGGCGAGGCGGGTCGGCCGGCCGGGACCGGGCGGCGCTGGCCACCGCCTCCGGTCGCGGTCAAACCCATGACCAACCCTGGTGAAAGTCGTGCGGAGCGGCAGTCGCGCGGTCAGGCCGGTGGCGGGGTGGCCATGGCGCCGCAGATCGCGTCGACGATCCGCTCCGCCAACTCCTGCTCGGTGATGTCGGTGCGCCAGCGCAGCAGCTTCTGCATGAGCATGGGCCCGGTCATCATCATCATGCAGACGTCGATGTCCAGGTCGGGCCGCAGCTCGCCGGCCTCGATCCCGCGCCGGAGCACGCCGCGCATCGCCTCACGGCGCGGCTCGATCAGCTCCTCGTACAGCCGGTGCTGCTCGGCGCTGCGATGCACCTCGGGCACCAGGCACGGCATGATCTTCACGGCGCGTGGGTCGTTGTTCCGGCCGATCGTGCTGAGCAGCGTGATCAGGTCTTCCCGGATGCTGCGGCCGTCCGCCACCGGTGGCGGACCCTTGAGGGTCCGCAGAGCGTCCCGCAGCAGCGCGTCCTTGCCCGGCCACCGGCGGTAGATGGTGGCCTTGCCGACACCGGCGCGGGCCGCGATGGCCTCGATCGAGATCGCCTCGATGGTGCTTCCCTCGGCCAGCAGGTCGAGGGTCGCCTCGATGATCGCTTCGTCCGCAGCGGTGGAGGTCATGCCCACCATTGTTTCCGATTTGTCACGCCGGGGCCAGCTCCGGTTCGCCGGCCGGTTGCGGCTCGACCTGCGGCACACTGGTCCGGCCGGGCATCCAGCGCAGCACCACGAGGACGCCGATGGCCGAGAAGATCGCCGACAGGAACGCCGCCCAGTGCATGGCCGAGACGAACGCCCCGTTCGCCGCCGAGATCAGATCCGGTGCGGCCGCACCCAGCCGCTCGGCCACGCCGTACGCGCCGGAGATCGACTCGTTGGCGGCCGTGCGGGCCGGTTCGGGCAGCGCGCCGGTCGCCGTGTCGACCTGGCTCCGGTAGACGGCCGCGAGCACCGAACCGAGGACGGCGATACCCAGCGCACCGGCCACCTGCCGGACCGTGTTGCTGACCGCCGAACCGACCCCGGCCCGCTCGCGCGGCAGCGACGACATGATCGACTCCATGGCCGGCGGCATGATGTTGGCCATCCCGATGCCCTGCACGAAGAACGTGACGGCCACCAGCCAGATCGGCGTGTCGGCGCCGACCAGGCCGAAGGCCACGGTGGCCAGCATGATCAGCGTGAGGCCCACCGCGGAGACCGCCCGGGCACCGTACCGCCGGACCATCGCCGCGCTACGCGGCGCGAAGAACAGCTGGGCAGCGGCGAACGGCAGGAACAGCAGACCGGTCTGCAACGGGCTGTAGCCACGCACCAGCTGCAGGTAGAACGAGCTGAAGAACATCACGCCCATGGCGGCGAAGAAGACCAGGCCGACGACCGCGACCGGGGCGGCGAACCGGGGGACCCGGAACAGCCGTACGTCCAGCGACGGGTGTTCGATCCGCCGCTCGTACGCGACGAATCCCGCCAGCACCGCCAGGCCGCCGACGATCGCCGCCCAGACCAGCGGCCGGCCGAACCCGTGCTCCCCGCCGTCGATGATGCCGTACGACAGGCCCACCAGGCCGATGACCGACAGCAGCACGCCGACCACGTCGACCCGGCCGGGGCGCGGATCGCGGGACTCGGGCACCAGCAGGGCGACCGCAACCAGTCCGGCCAGCACGATCGGCACGTTGACCAGGAAGACCGATCCCCACCAGTAGTGCTCCAGGAGCGTACCGCCGAGGACCGGGCCGATGGCGACGGCCAGGCCGACCGCGCCGGACCAGATCCCGATGGCACGGGCCCGCTCCCGCGGGTCGAACACGTTCGAGATGATCGACAGGGTCACCGGCATGATCGCCGCGCCGCCCAGGCCCATCACGGCACGCGCCGCGACCAGCTGGCCGGGATTCTGCGCGTACGCCGACAGCAGCGAGGACAGTCCGAAGACCGCCAGCCCGATCAGCAGGTAGCGCTTGCGCCCGTAGCGGTCGCCGAGCACGCCGAAAGTGAACAGCATGCCGGCGAAGACCAGCGTGTAGGAATTGATCGACCACTCCAGCTCGCTCTGCGTGGCCCCGAGCCCGTGCGTCGGGTCGGCGAGCGTGCGGAGAGCGACGTTCAGGATGGTGTTGTCGAGGACAACCACCAGCAGGCTGACGACCAGGACCCCCAGGATCGCCCAGCGCCGGGGGTGTCCGGTGTTCTCGTGCGGCTCCATGTCCGCTGTCCCCCCATGTCCATAGATTTCGATACGGCACAGATCCGTATCGGGAGGAAGCCTAAGCGGTCGATCTACGATACGGAACCGTCTCGTTTCCTAATGTGACAGCCATCTCACCTTTGCCCCCCGGGCGCGGTGACCGGGAGCGCCGTGGCCCTGACCGTCCTCGACCGAGGGCGCCGCTCGACCGAGGGCGCCGCTCGACCGAGGGCGCCGCTCGACCGAGGGCGCCGCTCGACCGAGGGCGCCGCTCGACCGAGGGCGCCACTTGACCGAGGGCGCCGCAGAGCGGGACGCCGGTGACCCAGGACGTCGTTGACCGTCCAATCTCATATAGCTATTGTCTTACTGCCGTAGTTAAAGTCGACAGAACCGGAGGCGCCTCGTTGATCGAGTTCCATCTGGACGGCCACTCCAAGGCGGCCACCTATCTGCAACTGGTGCAGCAGGTCAAACAGGCCCTGCGCACCGGCCTGGCCGAGCCCGGCGACCAGCTGCCGAAGGTGCGCGAGGTCGCCGAGTCCCTCGCGATCAACCCGAACACCGTGCTCAAGGCGTACCGGCAACTGGAGATCGAGGGTCTGGTCGAGGGCCGACCCGGGGTCGGCACCTTCGTCCGGCGGACCCTGGCCGGTCCCGCGCTCGCCGCGCAGAAGGTTCTCCGCCGGGACCTTGAGACGTGGCTACGTCGGGCGCACACCGCCGGGCTCACCGAGGAGGACGTGGTCGCGCTGGTCGAGACCACCCTCCGGACCACGTTTCACAACGGTCGATTTCAGGAGGGAATAGCGTGAGCACGGCACTGGAAACCACCGGCCTGGGCAAGCGGTACGGCCGGGACTGGGCACTGCGGGACTGCTCGCTGACCGTGCCGGCCGGGCGGGTGGCCGCGCTGGTCGGGCCGAACGGCGCCGGCAAGACCACCCTGCTGCACCTCGCGGTCGGACTGCTCCGGCCGGACGCCGGCACGGTACGGGTGCTCGGCCGGTCCCCCGCCGAGGACCCGGACCTGCTGTCCCGGATCGGGTTCGTCGCCCAGGACACCCCGCTGTACCGCGACTTCACCGCGGCCGAGCTGATCACCATGGGCGGGAAGCTCAACCGGCGCTGGGACGCGGACCTGGCCCGGCAGCGGATGGAACAACTCCGGCTCCCCCTCGACCGCCGGGTCGGGAAGCTGTCCGGCGGGCAACGCGCCCAGGTGGCCCTCGCCCTCGCGCTGGCCAAACGGCCCGACCTGCTGCTGCTGGACGAGCCGGTGGCCAGCCTGGACCCGCTGGCCCGGCGCGAGTTCATGCAGGCGCTGATGGGGGCGGTGGCCGAGCATGGCAGCACCGTCCTGCTCTCCTCGCACCTGCTCGGCGACCTGGAACGGGTCTGCGACTACCTCATCGTGCTACAGGCGGCCCGGGTGCAGGTGCTCGGCGACGTGGAGTCCCTGCTGGCCGAACACCGGCTGCTGGTCGGACCGCGCCGCGACGACACCGCCCGCGCCGACCTCGGCACCGTGGTCCGGGAGAGCCACACCGACCGGCAGACCACGCTGCTGGTCCGCACCGACCGGCCCATCGTCGATCCGGCCTGGACCGTCAGTGACGTCACCCTGGAGGATCTCGTGCTCGCGTACCTCGCCGACCCGTCCGCCGGCGCCCTGCCCGGACCGGGCCGTACCGGACTGGAGGCCATCCGATGATCTGGCTCACCTGGCGGCAGCACCGGGCGCAGTTCCTGGCCGCCCTGCTCGGCTTCGCCGCCATCGCGGTCGTCATGGTGCTGACCGGTCTGGCCATGCGACACGCCTTCACCGACGCCGGCCTGCCAAGCTGCCTGCCCAAGGCCACCGGTGCCGAGTTCAACGCCACCGCGCCCGGCGCGCCGGGCGCGGACCCGGCCGTCGGGGACTGCCGGGGGCTCGCCAGGCAGTTCGCCGACCGGTACGAGACTCTCAGCGGCGTGCTGGCGATCCTGTTCGTCATGCTGCCCCTGTTCGTCGGCCTGTTCTTCGGCGCCCCGCTCGTGGCCCGGGAGGTGGAGCAGGGCACCCACCGGCTCGTCTGGACCCAGGGCATCAGCCGACGCCGGTGGGCGCTGGTGAAGTTCGGTGTGATCGGTGCGGTCACCCTGGTCCTGGCCGGCGCGTTCGCCGCCCTGTCCACCTGGTGGGTCGATCCGCTGGCCCGGGCCTCCGGAGAGGGCTTCAACTATCTCTTCTTCGACCAGCGCGGCCTCGTGCCGGCGGCGTACACGCTGTTCGCGGTGGCCCTGGGCACGGCCGCCGGCACCCTCTGGCGCAAGGGGTTGCCCGCCATGGCCGCGACCCTGGTCACCTTCATCGCCGTCCGGGTCGCGGTCGCCGCGCTGGCCCGTCCCCGCTTCCTGCCGGTCCGGAGGCTGACCGAGCTGATCACCGCGCCCCGGGAGATCAACCGGCTACACGGTGACTGGATCGTCAGCGTGGGGGTGTACCGGGCGGACGGCACGCTGATGGTGGGTAGCGGCCAGATCGGTTGTCCGAAGGAGGACGCACAGTGCGTCCAGCAGTTCGGCGCCGGGGCGTACAACGAGTGGATCGTGCAACCGGTCGAACGGTTCTGGACGTTCCAGTGGATCGAGTCGGGCATCTTCGTGGCGCTCGCCGCCCTGCTGATCTGGCTCGCGGTCCACCAGGTCCGCCGCCGCATCTCCTAACCAGCCGCCACGCGGACGCCCGCGCTACTGGGGATCTTGGAATCGTGCTGCCCTTCCTGGGGTAGCACGATTCCAAGATCTGCGAAAGTCCCGGGGCGGGCCGCCGAGTCCCGGGGCGGGCCGTCGGCGGACGGGGCGGGCCGTCGGCGGACGGGGCGGGCCGTCGGCGGACGGGCGGGCCGTCGGCGGACGGGCGGGCTGGTTCAGCCTGTGGCGAACGCGGGCCGTCCGGGCTCGCGCCGGGCCTCGTCGCCCGCTCGAATGGACCGTGACACGGGGCTGAGAGAGGGGTCGGACGATGGCACCGACGGCGGCGTACGACGAGATCGCGGACTGGTACGAACACTCCTTCATGGCGGACCAGCGGGCCGCCGGCGACCCGCTGGGGATCCAGGCCGTCCTGGACGACCTGCTCGGATCGGGTTCGGGAAACTGTCTGGAGATCGGCTGCGGCGGTGGGGTACACGCCGCCCAGCTCCGCGGGCTCGGCTGGACCCCGATCGGGGTCGACCTGTCCACCGGGATGCTGCGGCATGCCCGGGGCCGGTTGCCCGCCGCCCGCGCCGACGCCGCCCGGCTGCCGGTCCGGACCGGCTCGCTGCCGGCGGTGATCACCGTGATGGCGCACACCGACATGCCGGACTATCCGCGCGTGCTCCGCGAGGCCGCCCGGGTCCTGGCTCCGGGCGGCGTCTTCGTACACGTCGGTGTGCATCCCTGCTTCTGCGGTGGGTTCGCCGATCGCAGCGATCCGTCGGCGGTGCTGATCCGGCCCGGCTACCTCGACGGACACTGGACCACCGACTCGTGGACCAGGCAGGGCATCCGCGACAAGGTCGGCGCCAACCACTGGCCCCTGCCGGACCTGCTGCACGACATCCTCGCGGCCGGGCTGACCCTGGACCGGTTCGCCGAGGGCGGCCCCCCGACTCCCATCGTGCTCGCCGTACGGGCCCGCAAGCCGGCCTGACCTGCGTCGTTGCGCCACTGGCCCGACCGCGTCCCACTCCGGGACGGGATTGGGGCCGTGCGAGCGCCGGCCGGCTCGGGTCAGGGCCAGCGCGGGGCGGCTCTGAGTCGGCCGGGGACGATAGGGAGGGCGCCCAGCCAGGCGGCCGGTCGCGTCAGCGAGACGGGACGGTGGCCGGCGTGGGGCGGTGAGGTGGGGTGTCCCAGCCCCGGGGAAGTTCGGGCACCGGCCAGGTGGGGTCGGGCCGCCACGCCGCCCATTCCTCGTCCCACCAGCGCCGTCCGGCGTCCAGCAGGGCCGCGATCCGATCGCCCTCGGCCCGGATCTCCGCCTCGCGCCCGGGATACCAGCCCTCGGCCAGCCGCTCGGCGAACAGCTCGACGTCCTTCCAGACGTACCGGTCCGCGCCGGCCGGCCACCACAGGTCCAGCTCGTGGTCGAGGGTGTCGATGCCGAGCGGGGTACGCCGGTACGGGTCCTGGAGGTTGAAGTACCAGCCCGCGAAGGTCCGGTCCGCGCCGGTCCAGAAGACATCCACCGAATGCGCCTCACCCGGCCGGTGCAGCATCAGCTTGCCGTGCCCGGCCCAACGGTCGCGCGCGCCCTGCCAGGGATGACGGCTGGCCGAGATGTTCCCCGCCGGGAACCCGAACGGCGCACCCGGCGGCACGTAGAGAGCCAGCACCTCGGGACTGTCCCGTACACAGATCGTCGGGAAGGCGATCCAGACCTCGTCCCGGAGGGTCTCCCGGCGCAGGACCACCTCGCCCGGCGCGAACCGCCGATCGGTCTCGGTCACCGTGCCAGGGTAGCCAGCCCCGGTGGGTCGGGCCGGCACGGCGCACCGGTCCGACACGATGCGACAAAACAGGCCGGGACAGCGGCGCGACAAACAGGCCGGGACAGCGGCGCGACAAACGGGCCGGGACGGCGGCGGGACAAACAGGCCGGGACGGCGGCCGGGCCGGGGGAACCCGGCCGCCGTCGGTTCAACCGGTCTCGCCGGACCGTTCACCGGCGAGCGGCCCGGCCGTCCGGGATGCCGGTGCCAGGGGTACGGCGGCCAACTCGTCGGCCAACTCGGCCTCCCGACTGATCAGGTCCGGTTCGTCGGCGGGCCGGCCGCGCGGAGTGAACAGCGAGGCCACGGCACCGACCAGGGCCATCACGATGGCCAACCAGAACACGATCACCAGACCGTCGTGGAACGGCCCGGAGATCAGGTGCGGGAAGAACTGCCGCCCGGTGAGCGCGTGCGCGTTCGCGGCCGGCAGGGCGCCGAGCAGCGCCGGGCCGAGCAGCGAGGCGATCGGGTTGTAGCCGAGGAACGCGGCGAACAGCGTACCCACGGGTGGCAGCTGGGCGATCGCGTGCGCGGCGGACGCCGGTACGCCCTGGGCGGTCAGGCCGGAGTCGAGGGTGTTCGGCAGTGACGAGGCGAGGCCGGCCACCATCAGCGAGAAGAACACCCCGATCGACAGCACCATGCCGGCGTTCTGGAACGTCGCCCGCATCCCGGAGGCCGCGCCGCGCAGTCGGGCCGGCACGCTCGACATCACCAGCGAGGTGTTCGGGGCGGCGAACAGGCCACCGCCGAGGCCGTTGAGGAACACCAGGGCGGCGAAGACCGGATAGCTGAAGTCGCTGGGGATCAGCAGCAACCCGGCGAACGAGGCTGCCATCACGACCAGGCCACCGGCGGCGAACAGCCGGGCGCCGAACCGGTCGGACAGCGCGCCCGCGAGCGGACCGGCGGCCAGGAAACCGATGGTGAGCGGCAGCAGGTAGATGCCGGCCCACAATGGCGTCTGCTCGTAGTTGTAGCCGTGCAACGGCAACCAGATGCCCTGCAACCAGATGATCAGCATGAACTGGAGGCCACCGCGGGCGATCGAGGCGAGCAGGCTGGCCGCGTTGCCGCTGGCGAACGCGGCGATCCGGAACAGGCCGAGCGGGAACATCGGCTCGGCCACCCGCGCCTCGATCAGGCAGAACGCGACGAGCACGGCCACCCCGCCGATCAGGCCGGCCAGCACCCAGGGGTTCGTCCAGCCCATGGTGTGCCCGCCGTACGGCTGGATGCCGTACGTGATGCCGGCGAGCAGCGCGGTGAGACCGACCGCGAAGGTGAGGTTGCCCCACCAGTCGATCCGGGCCGGCCGCCGGAGCCCGGTGTCGTGCAGCGACCGGTACGCCCAGACGGTGCCGAGCAGTCCGATGGGGACGTTCACCCAGAACACCGACCGCCAGTTCCACTCGGCGAGCACCCCGCCGAGGACCAGGCCGAGGAACGAGCCGGCGATGCCGGCGACGATGTTGATGCCGAGCGCGGTGCCACGCTGGCGGGCCGGGAACACGTCGGTGATGATCGCCGCCGAGTTGGCCATCAGCATGGACCCACCGACGGCCTGGAGCACCCGCCAGCCGATCAGCCAGAGCGCACCCGCGCCACCGTCGAGCGGGTCGATGGCCAGCAGGATCGAGGTGACGGTGAACAGCGCGAACCCGGCGTTGTAGATCCGCACCCGGCCGTACATGTCGCCGAGCCGGCCCAGGGTGACCACCAGGACGGCGGTGACCAGCATGTAGCCCATCAGCATCCAGAGCAGGTAGCTGACGTTGCCCGGTTCCAGCGGGTTGAGGTGGACACCGTTGAAGATCGCCGGCAGCGAGATCAGCACGATGGACGAGTTGATGGTGGCGAGCAGCGTGCCGAGGGTGGTGTTGGACAGCGCCACCCACTTGTAGTGCGGGTGATCCGCCCCGCCGGCCAGCGCGCCGCGGGCACCACCGCGCGCCGGTCGGCCCGTGGGCGCACCGTTCAGATCCGACTTCGTGGTCACGCCGTCTCCCCCTCGTCTTTGCCGGACCGATCCGGTCCGGTCCCCGCCGCCCAATTCGGGTCCATCGCCGACCCGGTCAGTCGGTCCGCGATCCGCAGTGATCGGGCGAGCGCGGCACGATCCTCGGCCGGCAGCCCGGCGAGCAGGCCCCGCAGCTTCTCCGCCCGGGCGCGACGGCGTTCCCGGATCCGCTCCCGGCCGGCCGCTGTGATCTGGACCAGCACCACTCGCCCGTCGGCCGGGTCACCGGCGCGCTCGGCCAGGCCCTCGCGTTCCAGCCGCGACACGAGTTGCGTCATGGCCGGCTGGGTGACCCCCTCGGCGATCGCCAGGTCGGAGAGCCGATGCGCCCCGAGGTCGTCGAGCCGGGACAGCACAGAGGCCGCCGTGAGGCTCAGCCCGTCCGGCGCGGTCGCCCGGCGGAGCACCCGCATCAACCGCTCGAAATCACAGACCAGCCGGTCGAGATCGGTCGCCGGTGGCCGGGCTTCCTCCGAGGCTGTCACCCGAAATTTATATCAGCCGCTTATAGAAGCTGCTTATGTATCTGGACGGACTGTTGCCAGCGCCACAATCTGCCGCCGGACGGAGGGTTCCGGCGGGCGGCGGGTCCCGACGGGCGGAGGGCCCCGGCGGACAGAGGGTCCCGGCGGGCGGCGGGCCTCAGGCGGCGGCCCGCCATTCGCTGGCGAGCAGGCCGTAGATGACTTCGTCGGTCCACTCCCCCTTGACGAACTCGTTCTCCCGCAGGTGCGCCTCGCGCCGCATGCCCAGCCGTTCGAGCACCCGGGCCGAGGCGGTGTTGCGGGCATCCAGCCGTCCCATGATCCGGTGCAGGCCCAGCCCGTCGAATCCGATCCGCAGCAGGGCCGCACCGGCCTCGGTGGCGTATCCCCGGCCGGCGGCGTCCGGGTGGAAGACGTACCCGATCTCACCCTGCCGGTGTTCGGCGCTGATCCAGGCGAGCTGCACGTCCCCGACCAGCCGACCGGTCTCCCGGACCACCACCGCCAGGTTGAGTGAGTCACCACCGACCCGCAACGCCGTACGCTGCCGCCGACGCTTCAGGCTGGCCCGGCTCGCCGCCTCGTCCTCCGGCTCCTCATAGAGGTAGCGCACCACCTCGGGCCGGGACCGGTAGGCGTGCAGCGCCGCCAGATCGGTGGCGACGAAGGGACGCAGGTCCAGCCGCGCGGTCCGGATAGGGTAGTCGGGGGTGAGCACCCCGGCAGGGTACGCCGTCGCTCCGACAGCCGTTCGGTACGGCCGAGGCACCCGGATCGACCGGATCCCACCATCGCGGCAGGCCGCCGGACCGACCTGGTCCCACCATCGCGGCAGGCCGCCGGACCGGCCTGGTCCCTACCATTCCGGCAGGTTGCCTCGCCGAGACTCAGCTCCCGCATGACGTCCGTGCCTGTCAGCCATATCTATGACTCACAGGCATGGACGGTGAAGGACGGGTACCAACAGCCGAGATTACGGTCGGTAACGACATCTCCGGTTCCGGCCCCGTTGGCGCGACGTGGACTGGCCGCAGACGCGACGGACCGACCCGGAGGTACGACGGATCAACCGGGCCGGCCGGGCGTCATCGAGTCCGTCGGGTCAGCCGACGGCGGCCATGATCTCGTCGGACACGTCGAAGTTCGCGTAGACGTTCTGCACGTCGTCGCAGTCCTCCAGCACGTCGATCAGCTTGAAGATCCGGCGGGCGCCGTCCTCGTCCAGCGGCACGTTCACGCTGGGGATCAGCGACGACTCGGCCGACTCGTACTCGATGTCCGCGTCCTGCAGCGCAGACCGCACGGCGAGCAGGTCGCCCGGCTCGCTCACCACCTCGTACGCCTCGTCCAGGTCGTTGACCTCCTCGGCGCCGGCGTCCAGGACGGCCATCAGCACGTCGTCCTCGCTCAGCCCGTTCTTCGGAACGATCACCACGCCCTTGCGGGAGAACATGTACGACACCGAGCCGGCGTCGGCCAGCGAGCCACCGTTGCGGGTCAGCGCGGTGCGTACCTCGGTGGCCGCCCGGTTGCGGTTGTCGGTGAGGCACTCGATGAGCAGCGCCACGCCGTTCGGCCCGTACCCCTCGTACAAGATGGTCTGCCAGTCGGCGCCGCCGGCCTCCAACCCGGAGCCGCGCTTGACGGCGCGGTCGATGTTGTCGTTGGGGACCGAGTTCTTCTTGGCCTTCTGGATGGCGTCGTACAGCGTCGGGTTGCCGGCCGGGTCACCACCACCGGTCCGGGCCGCCACCTCGACGTTCTTGATCAGCTTGGCGAACATCTTGCCGCGCTTGGCGTCGATGACCGCCTTCTTGTGCTTGGTGGTCGCCCACTTGGAGTGGCCGGACATCTGCTACCTCCGTTGTTCCCGCCGTCTGCCTCGACCGCCCCGCACGACCCGCCAACTCCACGCGGAGACCCCGTCTGACACGGGGTGGACAGCCGTGGCGGGCAGAAGGCCCTGCCGAACCGCCGTCAATCCTACCGAGGCCCGACCGGCGGGCGTCAGGGGCGGGGCGCGATGTCCGACTTCGCCCCGCGGACGAGATCGACGAAGTACGCGTGAACCCGGTGGTCACCGGTCAGCTCCGGGTGGAACGAGGTGGCCATCAGGTTGCCCTGCCGGACCGCCACGATCCGCCCGGCGGCCGGGCCCTCGGTGACCCGGCCGAGCACCCGTACCTCGTCGGCGACCCGTTCCACCCACGGCGCCCGGATGAAGACGGCGTGGAAGTCGGGACCCGACATCCCCTCGATCCGGACCGGAACCTCGAACGAGTCCACCTGGCGCCCGAAGGCGTTGCGCCGGACCGTCATGTCGATGCCGGCGAAGCTCCGCTGGTCGGGCCGTCCGTCGAGCACCTCGGTGGCCAGCATGATCATGCCGGCGCACGACCCGTACGCCGGCATTCCCTCGCCGAGGCGCTTGCGGATCGGCTCCAGCAGTTCGAAGATCTCGGCCAGCTTGCTGATCGTGGTGGACTCCCCGCCGGGGATGACGAGCGCGTCCACGTCGTCCAGCTCGGCCGGACGGCGGACCGGAACGGCCCGCGCCCCGGACTCGACCAACGCCCGCAGGTGTTCCCGGACGTCGCCCTGCAGCGCGAGGACGCCGATGACCGGCTGACTCATTCCCGAGGTTCCCTTCCGGACACGTTGACCGGGCGCGCGTTTGGCGCGCGTTTGTGGACGGGGCGCGTTAAACGGGGGCCCCTCCTATACCGAAAGCGATAAGAGGGGGCCCTTCCTTTCGACTCACCAGCCGCGTTCGGCCAGCCGGTGCGGCTGCGGGACCTCCTCGACGTTGATCCCGACCATCGCCTCACCCAGGCCCCGGGAGACCTTGGCGAGCATGTCCGGGTCGTCGTGGAAGGTGGTCGCCTTGACGATCGCGGCGGCGCGCTGCGCCGGGTTGCCGGACTTGAAGATGCCCGAGCCGACGAACACGCCCTCGGCGCCGAGCTGCATCATCATCGCCGCGTCGGCCGGGGTGGCGATGCCGCCCGCGGTGAACAGCACCACCGGCAGCTTGCCGGCCTGGGCGACCTCCTTGACCAGCTCGTACGGCGCCTGCAACTCCTTGGCCGCGACGTACAGCTCGTCCGGGGACAGCGAGGTGAGCCGGCGGATCTCGCCGCCGATCTTCCGCATGTGGGTGGTGGCGTTGGAGACGTCGCCCGTGCCGGCCTCACCCTTCGACCGGATCATCGCGGCGCCCTCGGTGATCCGCCGCAGCGCCTCGCCGAGGTTGGTCGCCCCGCACACGAAGGGGACGGTGAACGCCCACTTGTCGATGTGGTTGGCGTAGTCGGCCGGGGTGAGCACCTCGGACTCGTCGACGTAGTCGACACCGAGCGACTGGAGGATCTGCGCCTCCACGAAGTGGCCGATCCGGGCCTTGGCCATCACCGGGATCGAGACGGCGTTGATGATGCCGTCGATCATGTCGGGGTCGCTCATCCGGGACACGCCGCCCTGGGCGCGGATGTCGGCGGGGACCCGTTCCAGCGCCATCACCGCGACCGCGCCGGCGTCCTCGGCGATCTTCGCCTGGTCGGGCGTGACGACGTCCATGATCACGCCACCCTTGAGCATCTCGGCCATCCCGCGCTTGACGCGGGCGGTGCCGACGACGGGAGTGGCGGCGGGCTGGGTGGTGTCCGACACGGTGTCCTCACTCAAACTGGGCGGTGGGCTGTCTCAGGCTGCTGGGACCCGAGTTTACGTCCGGATCCAACAGCCGCCGACGACCAATCGAGCCCACGGTGGCCTGCCGTGTGGCGTGGATAACCCGCCGCCACCGACGCGCGGGACGCCGGGCCACTCGGGACGCCGGGCCACTCGGGACCCCGGGCCACTCGGGGACCGCCGGGCGCTAGCCGACCGAGATGTCCGGCTGGGCCACCAGGGTGGGATCGTCGATGTCGAAGTAGCTCGGCCGGTCGTGCCGGCGGTTCATCCGAAACAACCGGACAATCCACCTGTTTCGCGCTAACAGCGCATCTCTCACCAGATCGGTGTGAACCTGGCGAACCAGCGCCAACCGCCGGCTCGCGGCCACCACGGCCAGCGCCGCCGGATCGTCCGGCCGGAGCGCGGTCGCCCGGAGTTGCCGGGTGAGGTCGTTCTCGGCGGCCTCCCGCTCGTCCGGCTCGGCGTCCAGCGCGATCCGCGCCGCCGCGTACAGCTCGGTCGCGTACCGGTCCTCGGCGAGCACCGCGGCCGCCGCCGCCCGGCGCAGCAGGTGCGCGTCCAGCGCCCGGGCCGCCGAGGCCGCCCGGGCGTGCAGTCGCTCGACCCGCGCCGACGTCCAACCGAGGTACGCCGCCACGAGCCCGAGCGCCGCCACCACGCCCACCACCCACCACATGCCCGGCATCGTAGTGTCGCCGCCGCAGGGCGACGCCCGCGCCACCGCCCAGCCGGCTCCGATCAGCGTGGTCCGCCCGGCCGGCTCCGATCAGCGTGGTCCGAGCCAGTCCTCGTCGACGACCCGACCGTCGGTCGCCTCGATCGCGGTCTCGTACACCTCCAGCACCCGGCGGGCCACGACCGGCCAGTCGTACCGGGACACCACCTCCGTGGCGCAGGCGACCAGCCGCCGGCGCTCGGTGGCGTCCTCGAGCAGGACGGCCAGCGCGGTTTTCAACGCCGCCGCGTCGCCGGTCGGGAAGAGCCGGCCGGCCCGGCCGCCGTCGAGGACCCGGCGGAACGCGTCGAGGTCGCTCGCCACCACCGCCGTACCGGCGGCCATCGCCTCGGTGAGGATCATCCCGAACGACTCGCCGCCGGTGTTCGGGGCCACGTAGAGATCGACGCTACGCAGCATCCGGGCCTTGTCCGGCTCGCTGACCAGGCCCAGGTGGGTGATCCGGTCACGCAGGTCGGCCGGTACGCCCGCGTACAGCTCGGCGACCTCGCCGGGGCCCGCGACCAGCAGCCGCAGTCCCGGCCGGGTCCGGGCGAGCGTGACGAAGGCGTCCCGCAGCACCGGGAAGCCCTTGCGCGGCTCGGTGAACCGGCCGAGGAAGCCCACCGTCCCGCCGGTGCCCGGTCCGGTCGGTCCGGGCCAGCCGGGCAGCGGCTCGGCGTGGGCGAACTTCGCCACCGCGACCCCGTTGGGGATCTCCACCGCACCGCCGTCCAGATGCTCGACCTGCACCCGCCGGGCCAGCGCGCTCACCGCGATCCGCGCGGTGATCTTCTCCAGGACCAGTTGCAGGATGCCCTGCGCGGCGGCCAACGCGCGGGACCGGGTCATCGCGGTGTGGAAGGTGGCCACCACCGGGCCGCGGGCCGACAGCACCGCGAGCAGCGAGATGCTCAGCGTCAGCGGTTCGTGTACGTGCAGGACGTCGAAGTCGCCCCGGGACAGCCAGCGCCGGACCCGGGCGGTGGAGACCGGCCCGAACGCGATCCGCGCCACCGACCCGTTGTAGGGCAGCGGGACGGCCCGGCCGGCCGCCACCACGTACGGCGGCAGCGCGGAGTCCTCGTCCGCGGGAGCGAGCACGCTCACCTCGTGACCGAGCCCGATCAGCGCCTCCGCCAGGTCGGTCACGTGGTTCTGCACGCCGCCCGGCACGTCGAACGAGTACGGGCACACGATGCCGATCCGCACTCCGCCCCTTCCCGTGCGTCAGGCCGGACCAGAGGCGGCCAGATCAGCCGGATCAACCGGATCGGCCGGGCCGGTCGGGCCGGTCGGTTCGTCCAGCCACATCCGCTGCAACATGTGCCAGTCCTCGGGATGCCGGGCGATTCCGGCGGCGAGCTGGTCGGCGATCCGCTGGGTCACCACGGCCACCCGCTCGGACAGGGTGCCCGTCTCCGGCGCGGGCAGCTCGACCGGACCGACCAGCCGGGCCCGTGGCCCCGCGGCCTCGAACCACAGGTCCGCCGTGTAGAGCGGGGCGCCGGTGCGCAGGGCGAGCAGCGCCGGCCCGGCCGGCATCCGGGTGCGCTGACCGAAGAAGGTCACCGGCACGCCACGCTTCGACAGGTCCCGGTCGGCCAGCAGCGGTACGACGTGTCCCTTGCCCAACCGGTCGGCCAGGATGCCCAACGGCGGTTGACCCCCCGTCAGCGGGACGATCTCCATGCCCAGGCTCTCGCGGAACTCCAGGAACCGGCGGTAGAGGCTCTCCGGTTTCAGCCGTTCGGCCACGGTGCTCAGCGGCCACCCCATCGCGGTCACCCAGGCACCGGCGGCGTCCCAGTTGCCCGCGTGCGGCAGCGCGATCACCACCCCCCGGCCGGCGGCCACCGCCGCGGCCAGCTCCTCCTCGCCGTCCAGCCGGAACCACGTCCGGACCGTCGCCCGGTCCAGCGTCGGCAGCCGGAACGCCTCCAGGTAGTACCGCGCGTACGACCGCAGTCCCCGCCGTACCAGGTCATCCAGCTCGGCCGCCGGCAGCTCCGGGCCCACGACGTGGCGAAGGTTGTCGGCCAGCCGGCGGACTCCGCGACCGCCGCCGCGGTACGCCCGGTCGGCACCCGCGGTGAAGGCCGCGGCGGCGACCCGCCGGGGCAGCATCCGGACCAGTCGCCATCCGGCGGCGTAGCCGAGGTCGACCAGACTCACGCGCCCGCGCCCAGGTCGGCCCGCTGTGCCTGCCGGTGGACGTGCGCGATCCGCTGGCCGACCGTCACCAGGGACAGGGCGGCCAGCAGCCACAGCGCGGTGGGCAGGGCCCAGCTCACCCCGAGCCCGGTGAACAGGCCACCGATCCCCACGATGATCAACCGCTCGGTGCGTTCGGCGATGCCCACGTTGCAGGTCATCCCGAGCCCCTCGGCCCGGGCCTTGACGTAGGAGACGAGCTGACCGAGGACCAGGCAGCACAGCGCCGCCGCGACCCCGGCGTGGTTACCCCGGGTGGCCAGCAGATAGGTGACCGCGCCGAAGACCGCGCCGTCGGCGACCCGGTCCATGCTCGAATCGAGGAATGCGCCGAACCGGGACGACCCACCCCGCATCCGGGCCATCGTCCCGTCGAGCATGTCGGTGAGGGCGAAGAGCGTGACGATCAGCGCCCCGGCGACGAGGTGGCCGCGGGCGCCGAAGCCCAACGCTCCCACCAGGCAGCCGAGGGTGCCGGTCACGGTCACCGCGTTGGGTGAGACGCCGGCGCGCAGGAGGGTGCGGGCGACCGGCTCGACGACGTGGGCCAGCACCCCGCGTACGGAGACTTGGAAGATCTTTGCCATGGCGGGTCCCACGATAACGGTCGCCACCTGCCGGCGGGTACGCCCGGGGCCGCCGAGTTGGGCGTACAGGGTTGTGTCGGGCCGATTACGGGTGTGGGATCGAGCCAGGGAACGTGAGCTACCTCACCACAACACACTTCGGGTGAACGGCGCGCAACGGGCCGGGGCGAGGATGTCGCCCGTATCGCCCGGGCCGCTCCCGCAGCGCGGCGGTCGCCACCCACGCGAGGGAGGTGCGCCCATGGCGCAGAAGAATCAGGAGAAAGGTGTCACCGGCACGGTGCCGGTGGTGACCGGACCCGACAGGGTTCGCAACGTGGTGCTGGTCGGGCACTCCGGCGCCGGGAAGACGACCCTGGTGGAGGCGCTGCTCACGGCCACCGGCACGATCAGCCGCGCCGGAACCGTCGCCGACGGCACCACGACCTGCGACTACGATCCGGCGGCCGTCCGGCAGCAGCGGTCGGTGACGCTGGCCTGCGCCCCGGTCCTGCACAACGGGGTCAAGGTCAACCTGCTGGACACGCCCGGGTACGCGGACTTCGTCGGGGAGTTGCGCGCCGGGCTGCGCGCCGCCGACGCGGCGCTGTTCGTGGTCTCCGCGGTGGATGGCATGGACGCCGCCACCGGTGCGCTGTGGGCGGAGTGTGCCGCCGTCGGCATGCCCCGCGCGGTCGCGGTGGCCCGGCTGGACCACCAGCGGGCCGACTTCGACGAGACCGTGGCGCTCTGCCAGCGGGTCTTCGGGGACAACGTGCTGCCGCTGTACCTGCCGATGCTGGCCGACGACGGCGTCTCGGTGGCGGGACTGCTCGGGCTGATCACCCGCCGGATCTTCGACTACTCGGCCGGCCTGCCGGCCCAGATCCGCGAACCCGACCCGGAACACCTGCCGGCGATCACCGAGTCCCGCAACGAGCTGATCGAGGGCGTCATCGCCGAGAGCGAGGACGAGACGCTGCTGGACCGCTACCTCGGCGGCGAGGAGATCGAGACGGAGGTGCTGATCGCCGACCTGGAGAAGGCGGTGGCCCGCGGGCACTTCTATCCGGTGGTGCCGGTGTGCGCCGAGACCGGCGTCGGCGTCGACGCCCTGCTGGAACTGCTGACCGCCGCGTTCCCGTCGCCGCTGGAGCACGACCTGCCGGTGGTCACCGGCGTGGACGGCTCACCCCGTCCGCCGTTGACCTGCGACCCGGCCGGACCGGTGGTCGCCGAGGTGGTCAAGACCACCATCGACCGGCACGTGGGGCGGGTGTCGCTGGTCCGGGTCTTCTCCGGGACGCTGCGACCCGACCTGACG
Source organism: Plantactinospora sp. A48 (assembly GCF_055793945.1). Classification (NCBI taxonomy): domain Bacteria; kingdom Bacillati; phylum Actinomycetota; class Actinomycetes; order Micromonosporales; family Micromonosporaceae; genus Plantactinospora; species Plantactinospora sp. A48. The sequence continues at coordinate 101,994 of NZ_JBTIXF010000001.1, forward strand.
GCGCACGTCGCCGGGCACGGAATGGCCGAGCGGGGCCATCCGGACCACGATGCCGACGAGCGGATCGGGCACCTCTACAGTCCGCTCGGCGCCGCGCTGCGGGAGGTGCCGGAGTGCGTCGCGGGCGACCTGTGCGCGATCACCAAGTCGGGCACCGCGGAGACCGGTGACACCATCTCGGCCAAGGACGACCCGCTGCTGGTCGAGCCCTGGGAGATGCCCGAGCCGCTGCTGCCGGTGGCCATCGTCGCCCGCAGCCGGGCCGACGAGGACGCGCTGGCGAAGAACCTGGCCCGACTGGTGGCCGGCGACCCGACCCTGCGGCTGGACCGCAATCCCGAGACCCACCAGCTGGTGCTCTGGTGCATGGGCGAGGCGCACGCCGACGTGGTGCTCGACCGGCTGCGCAGCGGCGGCGTCGACCTGGAGACCGAGCCGGTCCGGGTGGCGCTGCGCGAGACGTTCGCGGTGGCCGCCAAGGGCCACGGGCGGCACGTGAAGCAGTCCGGCGGCCACGGCCAGTACGCCGTGTGCGACATCGAGGTGGAACCGTTGCCCCGGGGCAGCGGCTTCGAGTTCGCCGAGCGGGTGGTCGGCGGCGCGGTGCCGCACAACTACATCCCGTCGGTGGAGAAGGGCGTGCGGGCCCAACTGGAGCGGGGCATCGTGGCCGGCTACCCGATGGTCGACCTGCGGGTGACGCTGGTGGACGGCAAGGCGCACAGCGTCGACTCGTCCGACGCGGCGTTCCAGACCGCCGGCGCCCTTGCCCTGCGCGAGGCCGCCGAACGGGGCCAGGTCGCCCTCCTGGAACCGGTGGACGAGGTGCTGATCCAGGTGCCCGAGCAGTTCGTGGGTGCGGTGATGAGCGACATGTCCGGCCGGCGCGGCCGGGTGCTCGGCACCGAGGCGGACCCGGAGGCGGCGGACCGGACGCTCATCCGCGCCGAGGTGCCGGCCACCGAGCTGATCCGGTACGCCGTGGAGCTGCGCTCGATGACCTCCGGCGCCGGCACCTTCCGCCGGTCGTTCGCGCGGCATGATCCGATGCCGCAACACCTGGCCGAGCAGGTCCGTAAGGAGCACGCCGCCCGTACCGGCCACTGAGTAGCGGTTAGGAGGGGGCCCTTCCTATACAAGATGCGATAACAGGGGGCCCTTCCTTACCCCTGAGTCCAGGCGGTGGCGATCAGGTCGCGGGTGTCGACCAGCAGCTGCGGCAGCACCTTCGTGCGGCCGATCACCGGCATGAAGTTGGCGTCTCCGCCCCAGCGGGGCACGACGTGCTGGTGCAGGTGGGCGGCGATGCCCGCGCCGGCCACCCCGCCCTGGTTCATCCCGATGTTGAACCCGTGCGCCCCGCTGACCTTCCGGATCACCCGCATGGCCCGCTGGGTGAACGACGCCAGCTCGGCGGTCTCCTCGGCGGTCAGCTCGGTGTAGTCCGCCACGTGCCGGTACGGGCAGATCAGCAGGTGACCCGGGTTGTACGGATAGAGGTTGAGCACGGCGTACACCGACTCGCCCCGGGTGACCACCAGGCTGTCGTCACCGCTCTTGCCCGGCGCCTGGCAGAACGGGCACCCCGCCGGCTTCTCGTAGCCCCCCTCCGGGGAGTCCTGCCCGGAGATGTAGGTCATCCGGTGCGGTGTCCACAACCGCTCCAGACCGTCGGCCAGGTCCGTGTGCGCGTCCCGCTGCCCAGTCACACCGGCGATAATACGATCAGCGGATCGGATGCCAGCCATCCGTACCGGCCAGGTAGTCGCGCGGGGTCAGCGCGCTCGCCTGCTCCTCGCTCAGTTGCGGCCGGTCCGGGCCGGTCCCGGCGCCCGGACCACGGTTGCGGTGTTCGGCGTACCGGGCCTCCCGCCAGGGCCAGGTGCCGAAGTCGCTCCACGGGGCGGCGGCGATGTGGGCGCCGAGCACGGACTCCCGGACCACCGTCTGGGCGATGGCGTTCGGGTCGTTGCTCGGATGCCAGGGTCGGCCGAGGGAGACGGTGCCCGGCTCGACGTCGCCGGTCAACCGGCACCGCCAGAGCAGGAAGCCGTACGGGTTGGCCCGGTCGGTGCTGGCCGCCGTGACGTACCCGTTGTTGGTGGCCGAGCCCCGGGACAGCGACCGGATCTCGCACCTGTCGAACACGGCGGTCCCCCGGCCGAAGATGAAGTCGACGTCGCCCTCCACGTAACACCGCCGGAAGTAGCTCCGGCTCACCGTGGCGACGTCGGGGCTGTTCACGTAGAGCGTGTCCTGGTTGCCCAGGAAGCGGACGTTGTCGAAGACCAACCGGTCGGCCCGGGTGAGGACGGCGACCGCCTGCCGGTTGGTGATCTCGGGATGCGCCGCCTCGTCGAACGAGTTCGCGAAGCTGAGGTTGCGGGCGGTGAAGTCGGCGCCGGAGATGGTCACCGAGGCGCTGCCGGAGGTCCCCCAGGTGCCACCGTCGGGCTTCGGCGTGCCGTTGGCCCGGTCGTCGGTGATGACCACGTCACCGGGCTGCCGGCCCTGGCCGTGGAACGCGATGTACGGCTTGTCGGCCGGGATGATCACCTGGCCGGTGTACACCCCGGGTCTGATCCGGATGGTGAACGGCTCGGTGTTGCCCGGGGGGACCGCGTCGACGGCGGCCTGGATCCCGGTCACGTCGCCGGAGCCGTCGGCGGCCACCGTGAGGCCCCGGCCCGGAGCGGCGATGGCCGGGCTGCCCAGTACGACCGCCGCCGCCGTGAGAAACGTCCTGCGTCGCATGTCCGCTCCCCGAAATGAGAGAAAGCGCTTTCTGCGCCGACTGCGGAAACGCTACGCCCTCAAGCGATGACGGTCAATGGGACGACGGGACCGTCGAGGCTCGCTCAGCTCACCGGGACGGGCTCCGCCGACGGGCCGGAGTTGGTGCGCGACCGGACGATCTCCAGCACGTGGGCGACCGCCTCGGCCAGCGGCACGCCGTTGCGCTGCGAACCGTCGCGGTAGCGGAACGACACCGCCCCGGCGGCCACGTCGGCGTCACCGGCGATGGCCATGAACGGGATCTTCTGCTGCTGGGCGGTCCGGATCTTCTTCTGCATCCGGTCGTCCGAGGTGTCCACCTCGGCGCGGACGCCCTCGACACGCAGCAGCCGGACGAACTCGGCCAGGTGCCCGGTGTGCTCCTCGCGGATCGGGATGCCGATCACCTGCACCGGGGACAGCCACGCCGGGAACGCCCCCGCGTAGTGCTCGGTGAGCACCCCGACGAAACGCTCGATCGACCCGAACTTCGCACAGTGGATCATGACGGGCTGCTGCCGGGTCCCGTCGGCGGCCTGGTACTCCAGCTGAAAACCCCGGGGCTGGTTGAAGTCGTACTGGATGGTCGACATCTGCCAGGTACGGCCGATCGCGTCCCGGGCCTGCACCGAGATCTTCGGCCCGTAGTAGGCCGCGCCGCCCGGATCCGGGACGAGGTCGAGACCGGTCTCCCGGGCACACTGCTCAAGCACCGCGGTCGCCGTCGCCCAGTCGGCTTCGGAGCCGACGAACTTGTCCGCTTTGGAGTCGTCCCGCGTCGACAGCTCCAGGTAGAAGTCGTCGATGCCGAAGTCCCGCAGCAGGCCGAGCACGAAGCCCAGCAGGTGCTTGACCTCGTCCGGCGCCTGCTCCCGGGTGCAGTAGGAGTGCGAGTCGTCCTGGGTGAAGCCGCGCACCCGGGTCAGCCCGTGGACCACGCCGGACTTCTCGTACCGGTACACCGACCCGAACTCGAACAACCGCATCGGCAACTCCCGGTAGGACCGGCCGCGCGACTTGTAGATCAGGTTGTGCATCGGGCAGTTCATCGCCTTGAGGTAGTAGTCCGCGCCCTCGAACTCCATGGGCGGGAACATCCCGTCGGCGTAGTACGGCAGGTGGCCCGAGGTGTGGAACAGCCCCTCCTTGGAGATGTGCGGGGTGCCGACGTACTGGAAACCCTCCGCCAGGTGGCGGGCCCGGACGTAGTCCTCCATCTCCCGCTTGATCACCCCACCCTTCGGGTGGAACACCGGCAGACCCGAGCCGATCTCGTCGGGGAAGCTGAACAGGTCCAGGTCCGTGCCGAGCTTGCGGTGGTCGCGCCGCGCGGCCTCCTCAAGAAGCTTCAGGTACGCCTTCAGCGCGTCCCGGGTCGGCCAGGCCGTGCCGTAGACCCGCTGCAACTGCGGGTTCTTCTCCGAACCCCGCCAGTACGCGGCGGCCGAGCGCATCAGCTTGAACGCCCCGATCAGCCGGGTGTTGGGCAGGTGCGGACCACGGCACAGGTCGGACCAGCAGACCTTGTCCTCGTTCGCGGCGAGGTTGTCGTAGATGGTCAGCTCGCCGCCGCCCACCTCCATCACCTCGGTGGAGTCCAGCCCCTCGCTCTTGACGCCGCCCTGCTCCCCCTCGCCCTTGAGGTCGACGAGTTCGAGCTTGAACGGCTCGGCGGCCAGCTCGGCCCGGGCCTCGGCGAGGCTGCCGAAGCGACGCCGCCGGAACCGCTGGCCCGACTTGACGATCTCCTGCATCCGCTTCTCCAGCCGGTCCAGATCCTCCGGCTGGAAGGGCTTGTCGACCGCGAAGTCGTAGTAGAAGCCGTTCTCGATGGGCGGGCCGATGCCGAGCCGGGCCTCGGGGAAGACGTCCTGCACGGCCTGGGCGAGGACGTGCGCGGTCGAGTGGCGCAGCACGTTCAACCCGTCGGGCGAGTCGACCGGCACCGGCTCGACGACGGTGTCCACCTCGGGCGTCCAGTCCAGGTCACGCAGTTGGCCCGCGGCGGCGCCGGTGTTCTCGCGTACCACGACGACGGCTTTGGGGCCGCTGGTCGGCAGGCCCGCGGCGGCCACGGCCGCGGCGGCCGTCGTCCCGGCCGGCACGGCGATGGGCTCCATCGGCGGGGCGGCGGTGGACTGCGCTGCGGACACGGGAACTCCTCGATCGTCGGGTCGGACGCGCGGCGCCCGGTTGATGGGCGGACCGGGTATACCGGACCGCACTGCGATGCTAGTCGCCCCCTCCGGCACGCGTGCCCGTCCCCCGCCCACTCCCCCACCCTGCTTGATCATGGGCTCCGTCGCGAGATTCCGGGAAAATCCGGCAGCGACGCCCGTGATCAACCCGGGGCCACGAGGGTTCGGAGGGTGCGGCGGGCCCGTCTCAGAGCCGATGCGTGGGCGGCGGGGTGGCCGCGGCCAGCAGGTCCGAGACGGTGACCAGCTCGAACCCCCGGGCCCGCAGACCGTTCACCACGGCACCCAGCTGGCGCAACGCCACCAGCCGGGTGTCCGGGCCCACGTCGTGGGCGAGCACGATCGAACCGGGCCGGGCGTTGTCGACGATGTCGGCGGCCTGCGCCGGCGGATCATGCCGGAACAGCTCCTCGCGCATCTGCTGCGACCACATCACCACGTCGTAGCCGAACTCGTCGGCCACGGTCAGCGTGCTGCCGCCCAGGTGTCCCCACGGCGGGCGGAGCAGCGTCGGGGTCCGGCCGAGCAGCCGCCGGATCGCCTCGTCCGCCCGCGCCAACTGGTCCCGCACGCCCGCCTCGTCCAACTCGGCGAGGTCCCGGTGCGCCCAGGTGTGGTTGCCGACCTCATGCCGACCCAGCCGGCCCCGGACCAGATCGGCGTACCGGGTGAGCCGCTCGCCCACCATGAAGAAGGTGGCCGGGGCGTCGACCCGGTCCAGGGCGTCCAGCACCATCGGGGTCCATCGGGGTCCCGGGCCGTCGTCGAAGGTGAGGGCCACCAACCGTTGCTCGGTGGAGACGTGCCACCGGACCGGCACCTCCCCGCGGGACGACCAGACCCGGGCCACGCCGGCCGGCGCGTACCCGCCGCTGATGGGCAGCCGGTCCGGCCCGAACGGCCAGCGCGGCGCGGTCAACAGCGCACCGGCGAACGCGCCACCGGCCGCCAGCAAGGACCCGGTCACCATCTGTCGCCTTGTGACGCCCATGCCCACACCCCCGCGTGACACCAGCAAGCGCCTCGATTTGGTCGTGACAGTAACGTCCGTTGCCAAATTCGGCTGTCCCCTACCGGTCTCCGCAGCGCGACCGGCGACCGAGATCACACGGAGATCGACGCCGACCGAGCAGAAACCGCCGGCCAGCAGGCCGATCGGCCCACCACCGGCCCCCGATCGGCCCCCCGTCAGTCCTTCGGTCGGCGGGGCGCGACGAGCAGTCCCACGACGGTCCCGGCGACCAGGGCGGGCCCGTGGATGTCCCGGGTCAGCGTGAGCACGGCGCCGGCGACCAGACCCAGCGCGGCGAGGAGCCGGACTGCCACCTGCCGCCCCGGACACCGACGCAGCACGTAGCCGAACAGGCCACCGAGCAGGCCGAGCACGGCGATCGAGTTACCGGCGCCGTCCGGCTGCCAGGAATGAGCGGCGACCTCCCCGGCGGCTGCCCCGGCGAGATACAGCAGCAGCCACCGGGCCACCCCGAACAGCCGCTCCACGGTCGGACCGACCAGCAGCAGCACCAGCAGGTTGATCGGCGCCTGCCACAGCGGATCCTGGACCAGCAGTTCGGTGCCGAACTGCCACCAGCGACCGCTGGACAGCGTGTCCGCGTGCCGGGCCAGCCGGTCCAGCAGGTCCGGCCGGGCCGCCTGCCACCCGGCGAACGCCGCGGTGACCGCGAACACCAGCAGGGTGAACGGTCGCGGCCGGCGCCACTCGGAGGCGAGCGCGCCCGGAATCCCACCCCGGGCCCGGCCCAGCGGGCTCGGCGCCAGCCGGACCAGCACCTGGATGCCGGCGGTCATCAGCACGGCGGCACAGCCGAGGCCGATCAACGTGTCCCTGTCCATCGGTTCCCCTCCGCGCCACCCGGCCGGGTCAGCTCTCGACCGCCTCGGCCACCGCCCGCCGGACCTCGGCCGGATCCACCCGGTCCAGGCCCCGCGAACGCATCATCGCCAGCACCTCGTCGGTGATCTCGTCGACACTCCGCCCGGCCGAGCGTTCGATGATCCGGTTGGCCTCGCGGTTGATGTCCCGCAGGTGGCCCCCGGTCACCCGACCGAGGAGACTACCGAGTCGCGGGGTGCCGCTGATCCGCATGTTGAACTCCATCTTCCGATCCTCCGTTCACCCGCTCGACCGAGACACGAGGATGCGTCGTGGCCGAGGCAACGACCGCCTGCCACCACCACAGCACCGGTGGCAGCAGTAGTTCGACGAAGGTCGCCGCGAACAGTACCGGATGCGGACGACCCACCTCCAGAGTGGACAACAGCCGGGCAAGTCCGCTGGCGAACATCACCGCCAGGGCGGCTCGGAACGCTCCGCCAGCGCTGGCGATCCGGGGTACGAGACAGAGCAGGAACACCCCGTACGCCAGCCAGTAGACCGCCATGAACCGCACCTCGCTGTCCACGGTGGCGTTCGTCCGTTGCGCGACCAGCATCCCGGCGGGACCGCCGGTGACGGCCAGCAGCCCGGTCACGATCGGCAGCACCCCGAACACCAGGACGACCGCCTGCAGGATCCGTTTGCTCATCGACTGCCTTCCTCTCGGCTGTGCTCCGCCGCGCCCACGGGCTCGACCCCGGGCACGGCGTCGGCCACCCGAACCGGCCCGGTCGGGCGGCGGGCGAGGTATCGGTCCAGGTAGTCGGAACACCCCTGGAAGTCGTCCGGTCGGTACACCGCCCGCCAGCCGGGCGGCAGGGGCAGGTAGTCGGACCGCACCGAGGCGTGGCCCTCGGCGTCGAGGACGACCCGGAACGTTCCCGTCGGGTCGTCGAACTGATCGATCAGGATCATGCCGTACCTCCGGAGACCGTCACCGGCGTCGCTGCCGGCCCGGCCGGCTGCGAGCCCGCTGGTTGCGACCCGGACGACGCCACCGGGCCGGCCGGGACCGACACCGGGCCGGCCGAGACCGACACCGCCGGGTCGGGGGACGCCAACGCCGTCAGGTCCGCGACCAGGTCCTCGACCGGCGGCAGCGCCAGCATCCGCCGTTGCACGGCACGAGCGGATTCCCGGTACGACGGTTCCGTCAGCACCTCCGCGCAGGCGGCCCGGAGCCGGTCCGGTCGCAACCCCACAGCCGGGAGCGTCTTCGCCACACCGAGCCGGGCCAGCCGTTCGGCGTGGTACGGCTCGTCACCGATCACCGGCACCGCCACCATCGGCGTACCGGCCCGGAGCCCTTCCCGGACGCTGCCGAAACCGGCGTGCGTGACGAACAGGTCCGCCGCCTCCAGCAGCAGCGGCTGGGCGATCCGGTCAACCACCCGGACCCCGGCCGGCCCGGTGTCGAGCGCTGGCGCGGTGTCGCCGGCGGCCAGCACGGCCACGCAGTCGAGATCGGCCAGCGCGGCCAGCGTGGTGGTCGCCAGCGGGCGCATCTTCCAGTCCAGGCCCGGCACCACCGAGCCGAAGGCCGCGACGGCCAGCGGTCGGTGCGCGGGCAGCTCGGCCACCCAGTCGGGCAGCCGTTCACCCACCCGACCCGGCTGGGTCTGCCGGTACCGGCGCAGCGTGCCGGGCGTCGGGTAACCGTCGTAGCCGGCCGGGGTGAAGGCGGCCAGCAGGTACGGGTACGGATCGGGGGCAGCCTGGTCGGGCAGCCCGTACCGGCTGCGGAGCTGCCGCAGCGGCGCGCGGATCGCGGCGGCGGCGAGCAGGTGGGTGCAGCCGGAGGCGACCGCCGCGTGCGGCAGGCCGGCCCGTTCGGCCGCCAGGTACCCGCCGAACTCCTCGGCGACCCGCAGCAGCACATCGGGCCGCCAGTTCCCGACCAGCCGCTCCAGGTCCGCCGCCGCCGCCAGCGCCGGCTCGCCCAGGAACACCCGCTCGACCAGGGTCGCCGTGTAGTCCCGGTGCGCCCCGAACGCCAACTGCCGGCCGATCGCCTCGGCGGTGACCGGATCGGTGGTCCAGTCCACGCCGACGGGCGCGAAGGGCAGGCCGTGCGCGGCGACCTCCGGTCCGAGTCCGGCGGGCGCGGCCACCAGCACCTCGTCCCCACGAGCCCGCGCGGCGTACGCGATCGGGGCGAGGATCCGCAGATGTGACGCCGCGTCGATGGTGGAGATCAGGATCCGCACGGCGGCTCCCCCGCGGCGGCGTCCGGCACCAGCACGGCCGTACCGGACCGGGCCGGAGCGGCTTGCTCCGGACCGGAGCGGGCCGTACCGGACCGGGCCGGAGCGGACCGGGCCGGAGCGGGTTGCTCCGGAGCGGACGTCCCGGGCCATCGGCGGGGCACCCGGACGGTTCCGGTCCCGGCCGCCCCGGGCCACCGGCGAGAGGTTCGGCCGAGCCCGGTCTCCCAGGCCATGCACGCCTCACCCACCGCGAGCCCGACGGCCCGGCCGGCGGCCTCCAGTTGGGCCAGCGACAGCCCGCCGCCATCCCGGTCGGCGGCGTTCGTGCTCGCCGACACGCTGGGCCGGTCGTTCGACTCGCCCGCCGGATCCGCTGTTCCGGCACGGTCGACCGGCTCGACCTGCCCGCTCCGACGGGCCGGATCGATACGCCCGCCCCGGCCGGTCGAATCGGTGCGACCGGTACGACCGGCCGGGCCGGTGACGGCGCGGAGTCGCGCCGCCAGGGCCGAGGTCAGCCGCTCGCGCCGGGCCAACCAGGCCAGGTCGTCGCCGCCGGCCCCGGCCGGCAGCCGCGCGCCGGGCACGATGGGCGCGCACCGGCTCAGGACCCGGGCGATCGCGGCCAACGGCGGCCCACCGGCCGGACCGGCGGAAGGACCGGCCGGATCGGCGGAAGGGTCGGGTAGCGGGCCAGCCGGGTCGACACCGACTCCGGCGACCGGGGTGAACCGGACCGGCACGTTCCGCCAGGTCTCGGCGGCCACTGCGACCCGGTCGGTGAAGTCGGTGAACAGGGCGGTCAGCTCGCGGATCAGGGCTGGCCTGTCCAGTTCCACCAGGCGGGTTCCGGATCTCCGGCCGAGTTCGTCGAGGTATCCGATCAGCATCGCCGCATGCCGCAGCAGACCCAGGGTCGCGAACACGGTCCGCGCCGCCGGGTCGGCCACCTCCGCGTACCGCCGCCAGCCCCGCGCGGTGCCGGCGGCCAACCCGCCGTACGCCTGCACCGGTGCCGGCAGGTAGAAATCCAGGGACTGGCGTTGCAGGTAGACCTGCACGGTGCCGCCGCCCTGCATCATCGCGCGGCGCAGCAGCGACGCGAGTTCCTCGGCGACCTCGTGAACCGGGGGTTCGCCGTCGGTGAGCCAGGCGATGGCCCCACCGGCCTCCCTGATCCGCAGCCCGAGGTCGGTGTCCTCGGCGAGGACCGGATAGCGGACCGTGTCGAAGGGCGGTCCGGCGAACAGGTCCCGCCGGTAACCCGCGTTCGCGGTCACCACGGTGGCCGCCCGGTCCGCGGTCAACGGCCGGGCGTCGAAGGCCCGTTCGTGGTCCAGGAACGCCGTCACCGGACCCAGTGCCACGGTCCGGACCGGAGCGGCGACGGCCGCCACGCCCGGGCCCGCGTGCAGCGCCGCGGCCATCCGCCGGCACCAGTCCGGAGGTACCACGAGGTCGTCGTCGACGAACAGGATGGTGTCGTGGCGTGCCACCGCCACCCCGTCGTTTCGGGCGGCCGACACGCAGGTGGCGTCCGATCGGAGGACCCGCAGTCCGGGGGCGTCCGCCACCGGCACCGGGGTGGTGCCGGCGCCGTTGACCACCAGGATCACCTCGGCCTCCGGTCCGCACCGCGTCGCCGCGGCCAGGGCCGCCGCGACACAGCGATCCACCAGCGGGCTGCGGAGCATCGTGGGGATGACCACGCTGACCGTCATCTCCGGCCCCTACCCGACCACGCGGGAGACGAAGGCGCGGACCGCCAGCACACCGATTCCGACCGTGCCGCCGGCCAGCGCCAGCAGGAACGCCCAGACCGGCAGGTGCGGAAGCTGCGGGGTGAGGGTGGCCCGCAGACCCTCGCTCATGTAGACCACCGGGTTGAGCAGGACGGCGAACTGCAACCACGGCAGCCGGTGCAGGGTCGACCAGGGGTAGTAGACGCAGCCCAGCATCGTCAGCGGGGTCACCACCACCGCGAAGAACTGCTGGGCGCGTTTGATGTCGACCAGGGTGCCCAGCAGCAACCCGGTGGCGCCGCCCAGCAGGCAGGACAGCAGCACCACGGTCACGAACAGCGGCCACTGGTAGACGTGGACGTACGGCGCCTGCCCCCGGGCGTGGACCAGCAGGACGATCGGGAAGACCAGCACCCCCGCGAGGAACGCCTGGAGGGCGCCCGAGACGATCTTCTGTACGCCGAGGGCCCACACCGGCAGCGGCGCCATGGCCCGGTCCTCGATCTCCCTGTTGTACGAGAACTCCAGCAGCAACGGCATGGTCACCGCCATGATCCCCTGGATGGCGATGGTGATGGCGACCAGACCCGGCACGAGGATCGTGCTGAAGGCCCGCCCGTCCACGCCGGGCGCGCCGGCCAACCCGATCTTCGGCATCACGTACGTGAAGACGAAGGTGAAGGCCAGCGGCTGCATGACGGCCCGGACCAGCAGCGAGCCGAACTGCCCGCGCAGCACACGCAGGTCCCGGGCCAGCAGGGCGCCGAAGGTGTGCAGTCCGATCCGCCGGGTGCTCAGTCCCGCGTGCGGAAGCGCGATCAGGGTCATTGCCGGTACTCCCGTCCGGTGAGGTTGAGGAAGGCGGTCTCCAGGCTGGGCCGCAGCGTTGCGACGTCCTGGATGGACAGTCCCTGGTCGGCGCCGGCCGCGGCCAGCTCGCCGACCAGCCCGGCGGTCTGGGTGGCGTGGACCCGCATCCGGTGTCCCTCGACCTCGACCCGGGTGACATTGTCGATCTTGCTCGCGGTCTCCGCCGCCGGCGTCGCGTCACCGGTGAACACCACGGTGGTCACCGACTCGGCGCCCGCCGCGTTCTTGATCTCGTCGATGCCGCCCGCCGCCACCACCCGGCCGTGGTCGACGATGGCGATCCGCTGGCACAGCGACTCCGCCTCGTCGAGATGGTGTGTGGTCAGCAGCACGGTCTGACCCTCGGCGTGCAGTCGCCGCAGCAGGTCCCACAGGTGCAGCCGGGTCTGCGGGTCCACCCCGGCCGACGGCTCGTCCAGGACCAGCACCTCCGGCCGGTGCATGACGGCGCGACAGATCATCGCCCGCCGGGCCTGCCCGCCGGAAACCTCGTCGAGCGACGCCGAAGCCTTGTCGGCGATGCCGAACTCCTCCAGCAGTTCCAGCGCGCGCCGCCGGGCCTCCCGGCGGCCCATCCCGAAGTACCGGCCGCGGAACTCGAGGTTCTCCAGCACCGATATCTGCCGATCCATGGTGTTGCGCTGGGTCACCACCGCCACCCGGCGGCGGACCTCGACCGGGCGGGCCAGCACGTCGATCCCGGCCACCGTGGCGGTACCGCCGGTCGGCCGGATCCGGGTGGTCAACATCCCGATCGTGGTGGACTTGCCGGCGCCGTTCGGCCCGAGCAGGCCGAAGAACTCGCCCTCGGCAACCGACAGATCGATGCCGTCCACGGCCTTGATCGTGTGCGGCCCGTACTGGTACTCCTTGCGTAGACCGGTCGTGGTGATCGCGGCTCGCGTCATCCTCGGCTCCTTCGTGGCGGCTGTCGACGTCAACGGTTCCCGTCGCCCGGCCAGCGCGGTTCGACGACGGTTGGAGAGGCGTACGGCGGCACCGCGGCCCCGGCGGATGGCGGTGGCCCGGCAGTCCCGGCGGATGGCGGTGGCCCGGCAGTCCCGGCGGATGGCGGTGGCCCGGCAGTCCCGGCGGGTGGCCCGGTGATGTGGTGCCCCTCGGCCCGGATGCGTGCGGCGACGGCGGCCACGGCGCTCCGGTCGGCCTCACCGCCACCGCGCCGGGCCGGCAGCAGCGCCAGCACCGAACTGCGCCCGCCCAGCACGGCCGGGTGCCGGCGCGCGGCGACCGCGAGCACCTGCCCGGGGCTCGCGTCGACCAGCAGCAGGTCCCGCTCGGCCAGCCGGGCGTCGAGGGTCGGCCAGAACAGCACCGGCTCGACCGCGTGGCTGGCCCAGAACTCGGGCCGGGCGGCCAGCGCGGCGGTCAGCCGGGAGGTGGTGTAGGCCGAGTAGATCGGCAACCGGGGCGGGCTGAGCCGCAGTTGGCGGATCAGCGGCAGCGAATCGGCCACCAGGTGCGCCGCCGCCGGGCTGTGGAACGCTACGGAACAACCGATCCGCTGGCAGACGTACCCGGCGGCACGAAGCCGGCCCGCCGTCTCGGCCAGCGGCCCGGCGGGCCCGGCCAGCATGGTCTGCCGGGGCGCGTTCACCGCACCCAACGCCACGTCCGGGCTGAGGAACGGCGCGACCTCGGCGACGCTCGCCGCCACCGCCAGCATGCCGCCAGGCGGCGCGTCCGCGCTACCGGCCACCCGGTGCCGCAGCAACTCCACCGCGTCCGCCACCTCGAACACCCCGGCCAGGGTGGCCGCGGCGACCTCACCCACGCTGTGCCCGAGCAGCGCGGCCGGCTGGCAGCCCCAGCTGAGCACCATCCGGCCCAGCGCCAGGCCGACCGCGAACAGCAGCGGCTGGGCCCGGGACACCGCGTCGATCGGCACGACCGGTCGCTCGGCCAGCCAGTCCGCCCGCAGGGCGGGCCCGTCGGCGCCGAAGCACCGGAAGATCTCGTCCATCGAGTCGGTGAAGACCGGATCGGCGCCGTACAGGCCCGCCGCCATTCGTACCCGCTGAGCGCCCTGCCCGGCGAACAGCAGCGCGACCGGACGGGGGCCGTCCGGCCTCACCTGGCCCGGCGCCGGCTTGTCGGAAGCTGGCGCGCCCGGCGCCGCGGTGTTCGGACGGCGGGTCGTGGTCCTGGTACCGCTGGCCATGGCGCCCCCTGGAGATGCCGTTCACCTGCCGGCCCCGAAACCACGCTGCCGGCCCCGACCACGCTGGCCGGCGCGGTTCGAGCCCGGCTCGACCGACGGTCGCGCGGACATCGGGGTACGGCGTTAACAAGGGGCCCTTCCTATACGAAAAGCGATAACAGGGGGCCCTTCCTTTCCGGCTCGGCTCGGGCTCGTTCGGGCGTCGAGCCGAGCCGACGAGGGTGAGGTCAGGCGCGATCCGCCGACTCCGCTGTACCGGCCACCGCCGGGAACCGCCCACGCCACGAGCCGGGCGGCCCCGGCGGCGTGGCGCGTCCGGTGAGGATGAAGGGCTGCTGGTGAGGTTCGACGACATCTACATCGCCGGGTACGGCAGCTGGCTACCGCCGGCCGTCACCGCCACGGAAGCCGCCGCCCGAGGGCTGTGCGACGCCGCGTTGGCCGCACAGAACTCGATGGCCGCCGTCACCGTCTCGACCGACCTGGCCGGTCCGGAGCTGGCCGTCCGCGCCGGCCGCGCGGCGCTCGCCCGCGCCGGTACCGTGGCCGAGTCCGTGGAGCTGCTGCTGCACAGCGCGCTGTACTACCAGGGCCACGACATGTGGGCGCCCGCCTCGTACGTGCTCCGGCACACCGTCGGGGACCGTTGCCCGGCGGTCGACATCCGGCAGACCTCGAACGGCGGGATGGCCAGCCTGGCGTTGGCGGCCACCTTCCTGGAGCACCGGCCGGTCGGCGACGCCGCGCTGCTGACCTGCGGCGACCGGTTCTGCCCGCCGGGCATCGACCGGTGGCGCAGCGACCCGGGCACCGTCTTCGCCGACGGCGGCGCGGCCGTGCTGGTGGCCCGGGGCACCGGGTTCGCCCGGCTGCGCAGCCTGGTCCTGCGCAGCGACAGCTCGCTGGAGGAGATGCACCGCGGCGATGACCCGTTCAGCCCGGCGCCGATGACCATCCGGACACCGTTGGATGTCCGGCACACGACCCGGGCCTTCCTGAAGGCCGAGGGCGCGTCGTTCGTGCTGGGCCGGATGGCCGCCGGCCAGCGGGCGGTGGTGAAGGCGGCACTCGCCGAGGCCGGTGTCGAGTTGGCCGACATCCGACGCTTCGTGCTGCCCAACTTCGGCCGACGTCGGATGGAGACCAGCTTCTTCCAGCCGTTCGAACTGGACCCGGCCCGCACCACCTGGCCGTGGGGCCGCGCGATCGGCCACCTCGGCGCCGGCGACCAGTTCGCCGGCCTCACCCACCTGCTCGACACCGGTCAGCTCCGCGCGGGTGACCTGTGTGCGCTGCTCGGCGTCGGCGGCGGCTTCAGCTGGTCGTGCGCCATCCTCGAACTGACCGCCGACCCCGCCCCGCCGAATTCCTGACCGGTCGCGCCGCGGCGATCGTGGCGGCGCCGCTGGATCGTGGATTTCCGGTGCCCCTGGAGGGGCCGCAGAAATCCACGATCCGCCGTGGTCGTCGGGTCCGGGCGGTGGCCACACTGGAGTGGTGATCGACATAACGGTCGGCCTCGTCCGTACCCTGATCGCCGAACAGTTCCCGGAGTGGCGCGACCTGCCCGTGGTGCCCGTCGTCCCGCAGGGCTGGGACAACCGGACCTTCCGACTCGGTGACCGGATGACCGTCCGGCTGCCCAGCGCCGAGGGTTACGTGGCCGGCATCGCCAAGGAGGACCGCTG
The DNA here is from genome assembly GCF_055793945.1 of Plantactinospora sp. A48. NCBI lineage: Bacteria > Bacillati > Actinomycetota > Actinomycetes > Micromonosporales > Micromonosporaceae > Plantactinospora > Plantactinospora sp. A48. Next base: position 117,550 of record NZ_JBTIXF010000001.1, read on the forward strand.
GTTGCCCGTGTTGGCCCGGCACCTGCCGGTGCCGGTGCCGGCGCCCGTGGAGACCGGTCATCCCGGTGCCGGATATCCGTTCCCCTGGTCGGTCCGCCGCTGGCTGCCCGGCGAAACCCTGGAGGCCACCGACGACGTCGACCAGGCCGAGCTGGCGGGCGACCTCGGGCGGTTCCTCACCGCACTACGGGCGGTCCCGGCCCGACCCGGCCCGGCCGCCGGTCGGCACTCCCAGTTCCGGGGCTGCCACCCGAGCGTCCACGGCGACCAGGTCGAGTTCGCCCTGGACAAGCTCCGGGACACCGTCGATGTCGCCGCCTGCGAGGCGATCTGGGCGGACGCGCTGACCTCGGCCTGGCCGCATCCGCCGGTATGGTTCCACGGTGACGTCGCCGCCGGGAACCTGCTGGTGTCCGGGGGCCGGCTGGCGGCCGTGATCGACTTCGGCGCCTGTGGCGTCGGTGACCCCGCCTGTGACCTCGTACCTGCGTGGACCTGGTTCGTGGGGGTCGACCGGCAGGTCTTCCGGGAGGCGGCCGGGCTGCCCGACGACGCCTGGCGGCGGGCCCGTGGCTGGGCCCTGTGGAAGGCACTGGTGACGCTGGCCGGACAGTCCAGCCCGGACAGCATGGACGTCCAGCGGCGCATCCTCGGCCACGTCCTCACCGACCCCGTCGTCGCCTGACAACCGCCCGGCCGCACCGCCCGTCAGGTCAAACCCAAGTTCGCCGAAGTTGAGTTGATCTAGAGCGTGTCGCGCGAATCGGCGAGGGCGGCCAGGCGGGTGATCAGAGTGTCCAGGTCGGGCCGGCGCTCGTGCTGGTCGCGCAGCAGCCCGGCCGCGCTCCGGTACGACCGGTCGGTGAGCAGCTCCCCCACCAGCTTGCGGGCCACGTCGAGGCTGAACTCCGCACCCGGCAGGTGCCGGCCGGCGCCAACCGCCGCGACCCGATCGCCGTTCGCGGCCTGCTCACCGGCGAACGTCACGGCCAGTTGAGGTACGCCCGCCGCGACGGCCGTCATCACGCAGCCCGCACCACCGTGGTGGACCACGGCGGCGCAGCCGGGCAGCACCCGGTCCAACGGCACCCCGGTGAGTACCCGGACCGACCCGGGGCCCGGCAACCGGCCTTCCTCGGCCGCGCCGACCAACTCCCCACCACCGCTCGCGCCAGCCAACCCGCCGCCGACTACGCCAACCAACTCGCCACCGGCCGGCCGTCCACCACCGGCCGCGCCAACCGAGCCGCCACCGACTACGCCAACCAACTCGCCACCGGCCGGCCGTCCACCACCGGCTGCGCCAACCGAGCCGCCGCCGACTGCGCCAACCAACTCGCCACCGGCCGGCCGTTCACCATCGGCTGCGCCGACCGACCCGCCAGCGGCCGGCCGAGCAGTGCCGGTCGGGCCGACCAGCCGGTGCCGGTCGGCCGTGCTGAGCAGGACCACCACCTCGACGTCGAGTCCGGTCAGCGCCTCGATCAGCTCCGGAACGACGAACGAACGCGGACCGACCATGGCGGTGACCGACGTCCCCCACACCACGCAGACCCGGGGGCGGTCGCCGGGACCGGCGAGATCCGGTGGTAGCTCACCGGGCAGTTGTCCGGGGTACGCGGTGTACCGGACGTCGAGCCGGGTGGCGCCGCCGAGCGGTGGGCGCAGCCGCTCCGGGCACGGGTCGACGACGTACCCGATCGATTCGGGGGTGGGGTCGGCGACGCCGTACCGGGCGAACGCGCCGGTCGGGTCGCCCGGCATCAGCCGCAGGTCGCCGGGCTCGTCGAGGCCCACCGGTCCCCACAGGTGCAACGCGGCCGGCACCCCGGTGACCCGCGCGGCGAGCAGTCCTTCGAGGCTGAGCCGGTCGTGGACCACGAGGTGGGGCCGCCACTCGCGGGCCACCTCCACGGCGGCGTCGAAGCTGCGGGCCGTGGCGGCCAGGGTGGCCGCCCGGTGCGCCTTGCGGTACGCCGGGAAGTCGAAGTCGGCCAGCCGAGCCAGCTCGACGCCGGTCTCCGGATGCGGCGGCAACCAGGGGTGCGGCCAGCCGCCCGCCTGGGCCTGCCAGTAGTGGCTGAGCCGGGCCTGGAGCACCATGTCCAGCCCGTCGAGCACCGGCACGGCCGGCAGCCCGGCGGCGGTGATCGCCGCGGTCTGCGAGGGGGCGCAGAGCACCCGTAACTCGTGCCCGGTCGCCAGCAACCGCCGGCCGAGCGGCACCATCGGGTAGTAGTGCCCCGGCCAGGCCGAGACGGAGAACAACACGCGCATCGGGGCCCCTTCGCGTCAGCCGGGCATGAGGAAGCCGGCCAGCAGGCCGCCGTCGGTGACGATCTCCGTTCCGGTGACGTACGACGAGTCGTCGGAGGTGAGGAACGCGACGACCGCGGCCACCTCCTCGGGGGTGCCGAGCCGGCGCAGCGGAAGGGTCTTGTGCAGCCACCCGGACACCCGCTCGTCCAGCCCCTCCGTCAGCGCGGTGCTGATCACGCCGGGGCAGACGGCGTTCACCCGGATGCCGGCCGGTCCGAGTTCCATGGCGGCGGTCCGGCTCAGCGCCAGCACAGCGGCCTTCGTCGCGCAGTACGCCGAGAGGTACTTGAAGCCGGTCAGGCCGTCGATGGACGAGATGTTCACGATGGTCCCGCCGCCGGCGGCACGCAGCGCGGGGACCACCGCGCGCATCCCGAGGAACACCCCGACCTGGTTGACGTCGGTGACCTCCCGGAACGACTCCTCGGACAGGTCCGCCACGGTGCCGATGGCGAGCACCCCGGCGTTGTTGACCAACCCGTCGAGCCGGCCGAACTCCGCCGTCGCCCGTTCGACCGCGGCGTCCCACTGCGCGGCGTCGCGTACGTCGAGTCCTTCGCCTCGGGCTGCGTCACCCAGCTCGGCGGCGACCTGCTTGGCGGCGACGGCGTCGAGGTCGGTGACCAGCACCCGGGCGCCCTCGGCGACCAGGCGTCGGGCCTGGGCGGCCCCGATTCCCCGCCCGGCGCCGGTCACCAGTACGACCCGGCCGGTCAGGCGGCCCATCATCGCCCCCCGGCGGTCGACTCGGCCGGGACGGGCCGGGCGGCGGACGGGTCGGCCCCGAACCGGCCGTCGGCCGGGAGTTGGCCGGGACGCAGCCCGTCGATCATCGCCCACAGCGCGGCGGGGGTGCCGAAGGTCTCCGCCGTGAGCAGCCGGTCCGGGACGCTCACCCCGTACGTCTCCTCCAGCCGCAGCAGCAGCTCGATGGTGGCCAGCGAGTCCAACCCGGACGAGCGCAGGCAGGTGTCGCCGGCCAGCTCGGTCAGCTTCGGCAACACGTCGCGCAGCAGTTCCTCGAATCGGGCATCCCAGGGAACGCTCATCGGTTCTCACCCCTCGTCTCGCGGCTGCCGAGCCGCGGTCGTCGCATCGCCCGGCACGGGGCTCGGGCCACCGGCAGGTCGGCCGAACAGCTCGGCCAGTCGTCGCTTGTCGGTCTTGCCGTTGGCGGTCAACGGCAGCTCGGGCAGCACGTGGCAGACCGGGGGCACCTTGCCCTCCTCCAGCCGCTCGGTGAGCCGCCGTAGCACGTCATCGGCGGGCAGGGTGCCGACCACGGCCAGTTCCGCGTCCCGGCCGTCCGCCGGGGGCAGCACGGCGGCGGCGGTCACGCCGTCGATGTCACACGCCGCCGCCTCGATCTCCAACGCGCTGACCCGCAGGCCACGTCGCTTGAACAGGTCGTCCCGCCGGCCCTCGAAGTAGAGGTGTCCGTCCGGATCCAGCCGGCCGTAGTCGCCGGTGTGCAGGGTGACCTCACCGGTCACCGGGTCCCGGCGGAACCGCTGGGCGGTCAGCTCCGGCGCCCGCCAGTAGCCGGCCATCACGTGCGGTCCCCGCACCGCGATCTCTCCGGAGCGGCCGGCCGGCAGCGGGCGACCGGCGTCGTCGAGGATGAGCACCTGGGTACCGTCCAGCGCGCGACCGACGGAACCCGGCCGGGTCAGGTCGGCGTCCGGCTCCGCCACCGTGATCCGCTTGCACTCGGTGGTGCCGAACATCGGGACCACGGCGGCGGCGGGGAAGGCCCGCCGCAGCCCGGCCGCGTGCGCCGCGGTGAGCGCCGCACCGGTGTTGGTGAACAGCCGCACCGGTGGCGCGGCGCCGGTGCGGCGGCCGGCGAGCCGGACCAGCATCTCGGCCAGACTGGGTACCACCGGCACCACGGTCACGCCGTGTTCGGCGATTGTCGCCATCAGCCGGACGTGCCGGGCCGGTTCGCCGAGCACCAGGTGCGCTCCCGCGAGCAGACCCAGGAACACCTGGTAGAGGCCGTAGTCGAAGGCGAGCGGGATGGCCACCAGCACCGCGTCGTCGGCGCGGTACCGCAGCCGGGCCGCGATGGCCCGGGTGGCGAACACCACGGCCCGATGCGGGCTGACCACCGCCTTGGGGGCGGCGGTGCTGCCCGACGTGTAGATCAGCAACGCGATCCGGTCCGGCTCGCCGCCGGCCGCCGGGGTGTCCGGCACGGCGGAGCCGGCATCCGGGGCGGTGACCATGTCAGCACCGACGTCCGGGCCGGACCCGGTGGCCGGGTCGGCCAGCGCCCGACGCAGCGCGGCCAGCGGCCACACCCGACCCCCGGTCAGCGCCGCGACCGCCGGCAGGTCGGTGTCCGCGCTGACCACCACCCGGGGCTCGGCGTCGGCCAGCACGCTACGCAGGTGGTACGGGCGCATCTCCGGATTCACCGGTACGAACACCGCGCCGTGGCGCAGGGTGCCGAACAGCAGCGCCAGGAACTCCCGGGTGTTGCCGATCCGGGCCACCACCCGGTCCCCCGGCCGGACGCCGAGCCCGGCCAGCCAGGCCGCGCAGGACTCGGCGGCGGCGGCCAACTCGGCGTAGCTCCACCGGCCCTCCGGGTCGGTGACGGCCGGGGCCGCCGGCCAGCGGGCCGCGGCGACCCGCAACAGGTCACCGACGGTCGCGATCCGGTCCGCGTCGAGGTCCGGGGCGGCCGGCCCGGCCCGGCCGGTCCCGGGCGTGGCCCGATCGGGCATGGTCCGGGCGGGATCGGGCGTGGCCCGATCGGGCATGGTCCGGGCGGGATCGGGCGTGGTCCGGGCGGGTGCGGTCCGGGAATGGGCCGGGGCGGTCATGTCCACTCCGGAGGTTCGACGATCTCGACGACGGCGGCCGTGCAGGTGTAGCCGGCCCCGCCGCCGAGCAGCAGAACATGATCACCGGCGGCCAGGGCCCCGGTCCGTAGCAGGTGCTCCAGACCCAGCGCCCAGTCACCGCCGCCGACGTGGCCGGTCGTCTGGCCGTACTCCCAGGTCGTCGCCGACTCCGGCACGCCGAGCAGGTCGTGCAGCTGCGAGTCGCCGGGCAGCCGGCCGGTGGCCGGGGTGACCACCCGACGGATCTGGTTGGCCTTCACCCCGGCCTCCTTCAGCGCGGCGTTGCGGGCCATCACCAGCACCCGGCCGATCCGGATGCTGGTCTGCACGCTGTCGTTGGTCCGGGCGTACGCGGTGGACCGGGCCAGCAGGTCGACCGGCTCGGCGGCGGCCGGTGAGGCGGTGGTGAACGGCGCGTCGCCCCGGGTCTGTCCCTCCAGCCCGTTGTCCGCCACCGTGGCGGTGGACCGGATCCGGGCGAACCCCGACCGGGTGGACAGCACCATCGCGGTGCCGCCGTCGCCGTACACGTTGAAGTCGTGCATGTTCCAGCGGTCGACGGCGGGCGGCGAGAACCGGTCGGCCGTGCTCACGACGGCCGCCGTACCCCGGGACACCCCGAGCGTGGCGGCGGCCAGTTCGACGGCGCCGAGCCCGATGTTGCAGCGCTGCTGCACGTCGTACGCGGGCACCGCCGCGAGCCCGGTGCGGTCGGCCACGTACGACGCGGCGGGCCAGATGTCCAGGCCCTGGAACCACAGGCTGCCGTGCAGCAGCAGTGCCACGTCCCGGCGGGTGACGCCGGCCCGGTCCAGCGCCGAGCGGACCGCGTCGACCGCCATGTCCGGGGGCGCGACGTCGTCCGCCACGCTGATCGAGGTGTAGCCGAGGGTCTTGAACCGCTCGGCGTCCAGCAGGCCGGTGTCGACGGCCTCCCGGGCCGGCGTGGCGGCGGGCAGCCAGCTGCCGAGGCCGGCGAGGTACAGGTTGTCCCAGCGCACCGCCGTCACCTCCGGCCCGCGACGAACTCGCGGACGGACCGCGCCATGTACTCGATCATCTCGGTGGTCAGCCCCGGGTAGACCCCGATCCAGAAGGTGTGGTCGGTGATCAGGTCGCTGTTGGTCAGCTCGCCGACCACCCGGTAGCGCTGGTCGACGAACGCCGGGTGCCGGGTCAGGTTGCCGGCGAACAGCACCCGGGTGCCGATCCGGCGGGCCTCCAGGAACGCCGTGAGTTCCCCCCGGGTGAAGCCGGCGTCGGGTTCCACGGTGATCACGAAGCCGAACCAGCTCGGGTCCGAGCCGGGCGTCGGGCGGGGCAGGATCAGCCCCGGTACGCCCTCCAGCCCGTCCCGCAGCCGCCGCCAGTTGCGGCGGCGGGCGGCGCCGAACTCGGCGAGCTTGCCCAACTGGCTCAACCCCAGCGCGGCCTGCAGGTCGGTGTTCTTCAGGTTGTACCCGACGTGCGAGAACGTGTACTTGTGGTCGTACCCGTACGGCAGCAGGCCCTGCTGCTGGCCGAACCGCTTCTTGCAGGTGTCGTTCTCGCCCGGCTCGCACCAGCAGTCCCGGCCCCAGTCCCGCAGCGACTCGACCACCCGGGCCAGCTTCAGGTCGTTGGTCAGCACGCAGCCGCCCTCGCCCATCGTCAGGTGGTGCGCGGGATAGAAGCTGGTGGTGGAGAAGTGCCCGAAGGTGCCGGTCGGCCGGCCGTGCAGGTACGAGCCGACGGCGTCGCAGTTGTCCTCGATGAAGAACAGCCCGCGTTCCCGGGCCAGTTCGGCGATCTCGTCGGCCGGGTACGGGTTGCCCAGCGCGTGGGCGAGCATGATGGCCCGGGTCCGCGGCCCGATCGCCGCCGCGACCCGCTCGGTGGTGGTGTTGTAGGTGCCCAGCTCGACGTCCACGAAGACCGGGACCAGCCCGTTCTGGATGATCGGGCTGACCGTGGTGGGGAAGCCGCAGGCCACCGTCACCACCTCGTCGCCCGGCCGCAACCGGCGGTCCCCCAGCTCCCGCTGGGTCAGCGCGGTCAGCGCCAGCAGGTTGGCCGAGGAGCCGGAGTTGGTGAGGTGCGCCTTGCGCAGCCCCAGCGTGCGGGCGAACTCCCGCTCGAACCGCCGGGAGCTGACGCCAGCCGCGATCCGCAGGTCCAACGCCGCGCCGACCAGCGCGGCCCGGTCATCTTCGTCGATGACCGCGCCCGACGGCAGCAACGGCGTCACACCGGGTACGAAACCCGGGTCGGACTGCTGTTCGCGATGGTACTTGCGGACCTGCTCCAGGATGAGCTCCTGCGCATCCGTCATCAGCTTCACCTCCAGGTGGTCCGTGCGCGGATACCGGTGGGGTTCCGCCATGACAGTTACGGTGCCGGAGACCGTTCGAGAACCGGTCCACGGTCCACCGAGGACTCGGCGCTGACCTCGGCCCAGAGCGCCGCCAGGGACTCGGGCAGGCCGCACCGGGGGCGCCAGCGCAGCCGACGGCGCGCCTCGGTGATGTCGACCCGCTGCCACTCGATGCCGGGACCGCGCTCCGACGGCGCCACCGGTCCGGCGTGTTCGACGATCTCGGCGGGCACGCCGCTGGCCGCGATGAGCTGGTCGACCAGCCAGCGGACGCTCACCGCCTCGCCCCGGCCGATGTTCGTCACCGGTGGGGGGTCGGGGGCGGCGGCGGCCGCGCAGACCGCGCCGGCGATGTCCCGCACGTCCACGAAGTCGCGGTGGGCGCGCAGCGGGGCCAGCCGCAGCACGGCCGGGTACAGCGCGTCCCGGTGCGCGCACAGCTGCCGGGCCACCTGGCCCAGCAGGCTCTTCGCGGGCGTGCCGGGGCCGCTCACGTTCACCACGCGCAGTACGGTGCCGTCCACCGCACCGGACCGGACGCCCGCGAGCACCGCCTCGGTGCCCAGCAGCTTCGTCCGGCCGTACGGGCTGACCGGGCGCGGTTCGTCGCGTTCCCGGATGAGCGTGCCGGCCGGCACCGGCCCGTACTCGTGGACCGACCCGAGGTGGACCAGCCGGGGCCGCCAGGGCAGCTCGGCGACGGCGGCCACCAGCCGGCGGACCAGCGTCACGTTGGACGCGGTCAGGTCCTCGTCGCTGACCCCCCACACCGCGCCGGCCGCGTTCACCACGACCCGGGGGCGCATGGCGGTGAGCATGCCGGTGAGGGTGGCCTGGTCGGTGGCGGCCAGGTCCAGCGCGATCGACCGGGCGGCCGGCAGCCGCGCCGGCCGTCGGGACACCGCGATCACCTCGTCACCCGCCGCCGCCAGCGCCGCGCAGGCGTGCCGGCCCAGGAAACCGTGACCGCCGAACACGAGTACGGGCGCCGCCATGTGCTGCTGACGGAACACACTCACCTCCCGGGGAGCCGCCGTGGGAGTCGTCAGGCCACCGGCAGGGCGGCCAGCTTCTCCAGGGTCGTGGTGAGTTGCGCGGCCGTGGGCCGGGCCGCGTTCCGCTCCGCCAGCTCGCCCGCCGCGGTGGCGTACCGGGGATCGTCGAGCAGGGCGGCCACCGCGTCCCGGACACCGGCGGTGTCGGCCAGGTGGCCGGCGAGGTCCAGCCCCGCGCCGGTGGCCGCGACCCGCCGGCCGATGGCCCGCTGTTCGGTGCCGAAGGTCAGCGCCAGTTGCGGCACCCCGGCGGCCAGGGCGGTCATCGCGCAGCCCGCCCCGCCGTGGTGGACCACCGCGGCGCAGCCGGGCAGCACCAGGTGCAGCGGGGTGGCCGGCAGCACCCGGACCCGGTCGGGCAGCTCACCCAGCCGGGCGACGTCGTCCGGGTGCGCCGGCAGGACCACCTCGACGTCCAGCTCGGCGAGCGCCCGGACCACCCGGGGCACCAGGTACGCCCCGGCGCCGTACATCCGGCTCATCGAGTTGCTCCACACCACGCAGACCCGGGGCCGGTCGCCCGGCGGGGGCAGCTCGGGCGTCCGGCCGGGACCGTTGTACGGGTGGTACCGCACGTCCAGCCGCTCACCCCGGACCGGCGGACTCAGGCCGGGCGGGCACGGGTCGACGACGTACCGGAGCGCGTCGGCGTCGAGTTCACCCACCCCGTGCCGGGGGAACGCCCGGGTGTAGTCGACCGGCAGCGGGTACAACTCCGGGTCGCTCTCGTCGGTGCCGACCGGCCCCCACAGGTGCGCGACGGCCGGGATGTCCAGCACCTTCGCCGCGAGCAGCCCGTCGGCGCTGAGCCGGTCGTGCAGCACCAGATCCGGCCGGAACCGCCGGGCGTAGCCGAGGGCCGCCGCGAAGCCGGCCTCGGTCTCGGTGGCGATCCGCCGCTTCGCGGTCTCGGCGAAGGCGTCCAGGTCGAAGGTCGCCGGGTCGACCGGGTCACCGGTCACCGGGTGCAGCGGCGCCCACGGGTACGGCCAGTTGCCGGTCCGGGCCGCCCACAGGTTGGCGTAGCGCAGCAGGAACGTCATGTCCAGTTCGCCCAGCACGGGGACCGGGACCAGGCCGGCCGCCGAGACCGCGCCGGCCTGGTCGGGTGGGCACGCGACCCGGACGTCGTGCCCGGCGGCCCGCAGCGCCCAACCGAGCGGCACCATCGGGAACCAGTGCGCGGACCAGCCGGAGACGGTGAACAGCACGCGCATCAGGCACCGCCGACCGCGAGGGCGACGAGGGTGTCGACCAGTTCCGCCGGGCTGGGCCGGCCGGCCAGTTCGGACCGCAGCCGCTCGGCGGCCTCCCCCGGACCGGGTTTCTCGACCAGTCCGGCGACGGCGGCCCGGATGGCCGACACGTCGGCCAGGTGACCGGGCAGGTGCGCGCCGGCCCCGGTGGCGGCGATCCGCTCCCCGTTGAGCGCCTGCTCGATGGCGAACGTGAGGGCCAGTTGCGGCGTACCGCTGTGCAGCGCGGTCATCGCGCAGCCGGCGCCGCCGTGGTGGACCACCGCGGCGCAGCCGGGCAGCACCAGGTGCAGCGGGCAACGCTCCAGGACGCGCACCCCGGACGGCAGCGGTCCGGCCGCGGCCAGGTCCTCGGCGGTGGCCGTCACCACGACCTCGACGTCCAGCCCGGCCACCGCCTCGACGGCGGCCGGCAGCAGGAACGAGCGCGGGCCGGACATCCGGGTGGTGGAGGTGCCCCAGACGACGCACACCCGCGGCTTCTCCGCCGGTTCCAGGACCCAGTTCGGCGCCCCACCCGGCCCGTTGTACGGCACGAACCCCACCGGCAGCCGCCGCGCGGCGGTCGGTGGCGCCAGCTCGTCCGGGCAGGGATCGATGACGTACCGGACGTTGTCCCGGCCCAGCGCCCGGACCTTCCACCTGGCGAACGTCCCCGGTGGATACTCCGGCACGATGTCCAACCCGTGTTCCGCCGGCTCGTGCGTGCCGGTCGGCCCCCACAGGTGCAGCGCCGCCGGCACGCCGGTCGCGGCGGCCGCGAGCGCCCCCTCGGTGGCCAGCGGGTCGTGGACCACCAGGTCCGGCCGCCAGTCCCGGGCCAGCCTGACCACGGCGTCGAAGCTGCGCACCAGGGCACCGAAGGTCTCCCCGGTGTGCTCGCTGACGTACCTGTCGAAGTCGAACTCCCGCAGGTCGCCGACCTCCTCGCCGGTCAGCGGGTGCAGCGGACGCCACGGGTACGGCCACCTGCCGGCCTGGGCGTCCCACAGGTAGCGCAGCCGGCTGAGGAACACCATGTCCATGCCGTCCAGCACCGGCACCGGGGTCAGCCCGGCCGCGCTGACCGCCGCCTGCTGGCTCGGCGCGCAGGCCACCCGCACCTCGTGACCGGCGGCCTGGAGCGCCCAGCCGAGCGGCACCATCGGGTAGTAGTGCCCCGGCCAGCCGGACACCGCGAACAACACGCGCATCGGATGCGTCCCTTCCGCTTCGGATGGGTGGTCAGAAGTCCCGCGCCGGCAGGTCGTCCCGGCTGACCTTGCGCTGGCTGACCCGCCACTGGTCACCGTCGCGGACCAGCACGTCCTCGCAGACGCAGTGCAGGTGCAGCCGGGCCGGCCCACCGGCGGGGATGGCGAAGATCTGGGCGTAGCAGCGCACCCGCACGGTCCGCTCGTCGACCGGCTCGACGTGGACCATGCCGTGCCAGTGCCGGTGCTGCTCGTTCGCCGCGGCGAGCTTCTCCCGGGTCCGCAGCACCCCGGCGGTCAGCGCGGCCCGGCCGACGACCGGCTCGGGCAGCACCTGCGGCCAGAACCACCCGTCCTCGGTGAAGGTCTCCGCCCAGGCCCGCGCGTCGCCGGAGTCGAGCAGGTGGAAGTGCCGGGCGTAGAACTGCTGGACCTGCGCGTACAGCTCGGCCAGGCCGGCCGGCCCGGTCACCGCCGGCGCGGGGTCGGTCGCGGCCGGCGCGGTCGTGGTGGGCGCGGTCGTGGTGGGCGCGGTGTCGGGCGCGGTGACCGTCGGCGCGGTCATCGGGACGCCCCGGCCGGCTCGTCGACGATGGCCACGGCGCGGGTCCAACCGGCGCCGGCACCGGCGACCTTGATCGGGAAGCAGGCCACGGTGAACCCGTGCGACGGCAGCTCGTCGAGGTTGTCCAGCCGCTCGATCTGGCAGTACTCCCGGTCCCGGCCGACGAAGTGGGCCGGGAACAGCACGCCGTTGTCGCCTGTCTCGTGGAACCGGCCGATCATGTCGCCGAACGGCGCGTCCAGGCTGAACGCGTCGGTGCCGATCACCCGCACACCCTGGTCCAGCAGGAAGTTCGTGGCCGTCGCCTCCAGCCCGACGAAGTTGGTGAAGTACAGCATCGAACCGGCGAACTGACTGGCGCCCGTGTAGAGCAGGACGATGTCGCCGGGCTGGATCGTGTACTCGATCCGCTTCAGCTCCCGCTCCAGGTACGCCTGGTCCGCGACGCTCTCCGCCTCGCTGATGTCCAGCACCACGCCCCGGCCGTAGAACCAGTCCAGCGGCAGCTCGTCGATGTTGCGGGGCCGGCCGTCACCGTAGGTGCACCGCGAGCCGTAGTGCGACGGCGCGTCGATGTGAGTGCCCGTGTGGGTGGTGAGGGTGAGCGTGTCGATGGACAGCAGCTCACCGTCCCGCAGATCGCTCGGCGAGATCTCCAGCCCGAAGTTGGCGGCCATCTCCTCCGCCATGTGTACGGCGCCCTCGGCCGGCGAGGTGATGGCGTGGGTGACCGTCTCGGGTTCCCACTTGGTGGCGTCCACGGCCGTGGACAGGTCGATGATCCGCACGTCGTCCTCCTGGGGGTCAGCGGTTCGTGGCGAGCTGGTTGACAAGCCGGACGTCGTGGCGCACCCGGATGGCCGGGTTGCCCAACGTCACGTGGCGGGTGATCCTGGCGCCGACCGGGGTGTGCATCAGCAGACCGGCCACCTTGGGCCGGAGGAACCCGGCGAGACCGCCGGCGGCGAACATGCCCCTGCTCTGCATCACCTGGAAGCGCATGACCGCGTCGATGTCCCGGCCGCGTCGGCGTTCGAACTCACCGAGCCGGTCCGCGCCCAGATCACCGGCGTTCAGCGCCGCGACCAGGAGCGGGTGGGCCACTGCGGCGTCCTGGATGGCCAGGTTGATGCCCTGGGCGCCGAGCGGGCTGTGCGTGTGCGCGGCGTCGCCGATCAGGAGCAGACCGGGGTCGGCCCAGCGCCGGGCGCGGGCGCCGAACACGTCCAGCAGGGTGAGGTCCGACCAGGTACGCACGTGCCGGTGCACCGCGTCGGCGTACTCGGGCAGGCACCGGGCGACGGTGGCCCGCACCTGCTCCACGCCCCCGCCGGTGACCTCGCGGTACCGGCCGTGCGGCACGGTCCAGCCGATCTGCACGGCGTCCGGGTACGAGTCGTACACCAGCAGCGGCTCGGCACCGGACCGGAAGATCCGCACGCGGCCGGTCGGCGGTCCGGCGGCGGGCAGCCGGAACCACAGCACGTCCTGGTCGAAGACCTCGTGCCGGTCGTTGGCGATGCCGGCGAGCTGGCGGATCTTGGAGTAGCGGCCGTCGGCACCCACCACACAGCGGGCCCGGACGGGGACCGGGGTGCCGTTGTGCTCGGCGACGACGCCGGTCACCTGCCCGACAGCGGCACCCGGCCCGGCGACCGGATCGGCGCCGTCCCGGATCAGCGCGCTGACCCGGTGCCCGGCGAGGTAGCGGAACCCGTGGTGCCGGGCGCACTGGTCGAGCAGTTCGGCCAGCACGTGCCGTTGCGGGATGCTCAGCAGGTGGTTGTGCGGCGCCGGGAGCCGCCGGTAGTCCATGTCCAGGACCGCCCGGTCACCGTCGATGAGCTGGAACCGGGTCAGCTCGTACCCGCCCCGCCGCCGCGCCCCGGCGAGCACCCCGAGCTGGTCGAGGATCCGCAGGCCGCCCGGCTGGAGGATCTCACCCCGGTACTCCCGGTCGGTGGACCGGGCCTTCTCCACCACGGTCACAGCCGCCCCGGACCGCAGCAGCAACAGGGCCAGGGTGAGCCCGGCCGGCCCGCCGCCGACGACGCACACGTCCGTACCCGGATCGTCCACCGCTCCTCCTCTCCCGTTCGCCGATTGCCGATTGCAGCCACCATGACCGGGGTGTCTCGAAGGCCGGCAGAACCGCCTTCGAGACACCGTCGACGCGGCCGGCCCGGTGCCACCGGGCGCCCCGTCACCGGCGCGGCTCAGACCACGGCCTCGATCAGCCGCAGTGAGGTGCGGGTCCGGGTCACCCCGGCGAACCGCAGGCCGGCACGGTCGAACAGCCGCCGGAACTCGTCCAGGGTGTGTTCCCGACCGCCGACGTTGAGCAGCAGCAGCAGGTCCATCGCGGCGGCGTAGCGCGGTTCCGGGGTGTCGTCGATGAGGTTCTGCACCACCACGATCCGGGCGCCCGGTCGGGCCGCCGCGCGGATGTTCTCCAGCACCCGCACCGAACTGTCGAAGTCCCACTTGAGGACCTGCTTCACGACGTAGATGTCGGCGTCCACCGTCACCGCTTCCAGGCAGTCGCCCGGCACGATCGTGGTACGTCCGGCCAGCGACCCGCCCTCGCGCAGCTCCGGGTTGGCGACCGCGACCACCGACGGCAGGTCGAACAGCAGGCCGTGCAGGTGCGGGTGCCGCTCCAGCAGCGTGCGCAGCAGGTGTCCCTGTCCACCGCCGACGTCGACCACGGTCTTGGCGTCGGCGACGTCCAGCGCCTCCGCGACCGCTCGCGAGGTCTGGCCGCTGGACTGGGTCATCGCCCGGTTGAACACCGCGGCGTCCGAGCCGCCATCCTCGCGCAGGTAGGTGAAGAAGTCCTTGCCGTACAGGTCCGGTACCACCGGCTGGCCGGTGCGGACCGCGTCGGCCAGCTTCGGCCAGGCGTCCCAGGCCCAGGCCGCACCGGCCCAGAGCACCATGTCGGCCATCGGGGTGGGGGCGTCGGCACGCAGCAGCCGGGACAGGTCGGTGTGGGTGTACCGGCCGTCGTCGGTCACCGCGAAGATGCCGTCCAGGGCCAGCCCGCGCAGCAGGCGGGCCAGCGTCGGCGGGTCGGCCTGGACCGCGGCGGCCAGTTCCTCGACGGTCGCCGGTTCGTCGCCGAGCGCGTCGGCCAGGCCGAGCCGGGTGGCGGCGTGCAGCATCGCCGCGTACGCCAGGCCCAGCGCCAGTTCCTTGAGTCGGGTCGGGGCGGGGGTCTGCGCGGGGGTCGTGGTCACGGTTGTTCCCTTCTGTGGTTGCCGCCGGCCGTGACCCGGTCGACCCGGGCGCGGTCCGGCCGCTGGAGACGATCAGGAGGTGGGTACCGGCGCGGCGGCGCGGAGCGGACCGCGCCGGGTGAACCGGCCGGCCCCGACCAGTCCGGCCGGGCGCAGCGCCGTCACGACGGCGTCGAGGGTCAGCTCGGCGCCGCGGGCGGCGACGTAGCCGTCCGGGCGGATGAGCAGCCAGCCGCCGGCCGGGCAGCCGAGGGTGGTCGCCAGCGTCCCGTCCGGATCCGGCAGCGGCACCGGCCGCCCGCCGGTCCCGGCGGCGTCGCCGGACCAGGGGACGACACCACCGTCGGTGCCGGAGGCGGCGGTGCCGGCGGACTCGAACGGGTCGGCCCCGATGGTGCCGGCGGGCTCGAACGGGTCGGCCCCGGCGGTGCCGGCGGGTCCGGACGGGTCGGCCCCGGCGACGGTACGCACGCGGAGCCAGTCCGGCGCCACGGCGGCGATCCCGCCAGCGGTGTCGGCGGCTGCGGGCCCGAAGGCCAGCAGCGTCCACCGGACGTCCCGCAGCTGCGCGAGCAGCGCCCGCCAGCCGGGGCTGGCGGCCTGCGCCGGATGCACCCGGGTCACCCGCTCGCCGGGCGCGGGCGCGTCCGGCGGGGTCAGCCCCGGGGTGGTGAGCGGCCCGGCCGGGTAGCCCAGCTTCAGCCCGGACACCCGCCCCAGCGCGGTGCGCTGGCCACGGACCCGCAGCGCCGGCACCCGCTGCACGATGCCGAAGACCACCGGCAGCGCCACCCCGGCGAGCCGGTTCTTCAGCGCGACCAGGGCGGTGGCCCGCCTCGTCGAACCCAGCAGCTCGCGGCCGATCGGCACCCGTTCGGCGCCGTAGGTGTCCAGCAGCGTCGCGTCGGCCTCGCCGCGTACCACCTGGGCGAGCTTCCAGCCGAGGTTGTACGCCTCCTGGATGCCGGTGTTCATGCCCTGGCCGGAGGCCGGGCTGTGCACGTGCGCGGCGTCACCGGCGACGAAGACCCGGTCCCGCCGCATGGCCGGCACCATCCGCTGCTGCGCCGTGAACACCGACACCCAACCGGGCGGCCGGACCGACACCGGCGTTCCGGTGCCGGCCGTCAGCTTGCGGCCGAACCGTTCGGCGATCACCGCCGCGTCGCCGTCGTAGTCGACCTCGACGGTGTCCAGCATCCGCCACCGACGCTCGCCGGGCAGCGGGGCCAGCATCAGCGTGCCGGTGCCGGACCGGATCCAGTAGATGCTGTTGCGGGGCAACGCGGTCTCGACCTCGGCGTCGGCGATCAACCAGGTCTCGTTCGCCTCGCCGATCAGCGGCAGGCCGAGCAGCTTGCGTACCACGCTGTGCCCGCCGTCGCAGCCCACCAGCCAACCGGCGTCCACCAGCTCGGTCCGGTCGGCGGCGATGGTGGCGCCGGTGCCACCGGCGGTGGCGGCGGTGGCGCCGGCCGGGGCGGTGCTCCGGAGGGTGGCCCGGACCCCGGTGTCGTGCTGGGTGAACGTCTCCAGCCGGGTGCCCCACTCGACGGACACGCCCCGCTCGGCGAGCGCCGTCCGGAGCACCTCCTCGGTGAACACCTGGTCGATGGCGAGCGTGAACGGGAACCGGGTGGGGATCTCGGTGTAGTCGGCGTCCAGCCGGGCCAGCCGTCGCCCGTTGGAGTACATGGTGAACGCCTGGACCACCAGGCCACGGGAGATCATCCGCTCCGCGAGGCCCATCTGGTCGTACGTCTCCAGGGTGCGCGGGTGGGTGGCGATGGCCCGGCTGGTGGTCGCGGGCCCGGGAGCCGCGTCGACGACGCGGACCCGCAGCCCCCGGCGGGCGAGTTCGTACGCGGCGGTCAGGCCCACCGGGCCGGCACCGGCGACCAGGACGTCGATCGACTCGGACATGGAACGGCTCCTCGCGGGATCGGATGGATCGGGCGGATCGGGGTCAGCCGGCCACGGTCTCCTCGGCCCGCACCGTCTGGTAGAGGTCCGGGACCGACTTCTCCACCAGCGGACGCAACCGGGCCACCAGCGGCAGGAACCCCTCGCTGCGGACCGCCGCCTGGTGCGCCTCGGCGCTCTCCCAGTCGGCCAGTTCGACGAAGACCTCGGGCCGGAGGGTGGAGCGCAGCAGCCGGTAGCCGCCCGCGCCGGGCTGGGCCGACATGTACCGGTTGAAGTCCTCCAGCACCCGCTGGAACTCCTCGACGTCGCCCGTGACGGTGAACTCGTTGATCAGGGTGAGCATGACGGTTCCTCCCTTATGGATGGTTTGGTGGTGGTACGGGTCAGGCGGGGACCACCGCGTACGCCTCACGCAGGGCACGGCGGGCGATCTTCCCGATCGGGGTCCGGGGCACCGCGTCCACGACCCGCGCGGAGACGATCCGCTGGAACGCCGCCAGCCGTGCGTTGGCGTACCCGAGCACGTCCCCGGCCAGCTCGTCCGGGTCGGTGCCGGCGAGGTCGTCGAGCACCAGCAGCGCCACCGGCACCGCGCCGTGCAGCGGATCCGGCCGGTCCACCACCGCGCAGTCCCGCACCGCCGGATGGGTGGCGAGCACCCGTTCCAGCTCCGAGGGCGACACCAGCTCGTTGTCGCACTTGAACACGTCCTTGAGCCGGTCGACCAGGAACAGGTAGCCGTCGGCGTCGATCCGGCCGACGTCGCCGGTGGAGAACCAGCCGTCCGCGTCGACGCCGGGCTGGCCGTCCGCGTACCCGGCCATCAGCTGCGGACCCCGGACCTGGATCTCGCCGACCTGGCCGGCGCCCAGCGGCGCCCGGGACTCCACGTCGACCACCCGGCACCCGGTGTCGGCCGCCGGCACACCCACCGAACCGGGGCGCGGCCGGTCCGGCCGGTCCAGATGAGTCATCGAGCTGGCCTCGGCGAGCCCGAAGCCCTGCACCACCGGGATGCCGAACCGGTCACCCAACCGGCGGGCGACCGGCTCGGGCAGCGCCGAGCCGCCGCAGTACATGCCCCGCACCGAGTCGACCGACAGCCGGTCCAGGTCGGGGTCGGCGGCCAGCATCGACAGCAGCACCGGCAGCGTGTAGTAGTGGGTGGCGCCCACCCGCTCGGCCTCGCGCACCGAGTCGGCGACCTTCGCCGCGCCGAGCAGGGCCGGCGCGCCGTACAGGTACTGGGTCGTCCCGGCGCACACCGCCGCGTTCAGATGCATCAGGTGGTACGCGGGCAGCCCGTTGAAGGCGACGGCCGTGGCGTCCAACCGGTGCGCCTGGACGGTCTGCATGGCGTTGACCACGAGGTTCCGATGGGTCAGCAGTACGCCCTTGGGCTCGCCCGTGGTGCCGCTGGTGTAGTGCAGGCAGGCCACGTCATCCGGTCGAGCCGGGCCGCTCGGGCCGTTCAGGCCGTTCAGGCCGTTCGGGCCGCTCGGGCTGCTCGGGCCGTTCGGGCCGCTCGGGCTGCTCGGGCCGCTCTCCTCGGGCGCGGTGTCGGCGAGCGGCACCAGCGGAGGCAGCCGGTCGGCGAACGGGGCCAGCCGGTCCAGCGTCCGGGGATCGGCCAGCACCAGCGCGGCGCCCGACGCGGCGATGGTGCCGACCATCGCCTCCGGGCGGTGCAGCGGATTGACCGAGACCGCCACGTTGCCGGCGCGGACGATGCCGTAGAAGGCGCTGGCGAACGCCGGGCTGAGCGCCGTGGTGATCGCGCACCGGCGCCCCGGACCACCGATCAGCTCGGTGATCGCGACGGCGGCCCGGTCGGCGGCGGCGTCCAGTTCGGCGAAGCTGACCCGTCCCGCACCGGTCCGGATGGCGGTCCGTTCCGGCCAGCGCCGGGCCGCGGCGCGCAGCAGTCCGTCCACCGGGATCGCCGGGTAGTCCAGCGGCGGCCGGGGCCCCGGCGGGGATCCCACCAGCGCCGTCGGCGGGGCTCCGGTCGGCCCGGACCCGGCCGGGGCGGGTACGGCGGCGTCAGCCATCGGCCCGCTCCTCCGCGTACGCCTTGGCGATCTGGAGGTTCTTCATGCTGTTCGTGCCCAGCACCCGCCGGGCGTACCGCCGGGCGTCCGCCACCGTCGTGTCCGGGCCGAGCATCGACAACTTGGACCGCTTCAGCGTCACGGTGTGCCGGGCGCCGAGGATCGTGCCCTCGGGCGTCTGCTCGAACCGCCAGTGCCCGGTGTGCGCCTCCAGCATCGGCGGCAGCGTGATCTGCTTGTAGACGATCAGCTCGTACGGCAGGCAGACCCGCACCGAGCGGGTGGTGTGGGCACGGCCGTCCGGGGTGGAGGTGTCCATGTCGAAGAACTGGATGCCGGGGCTGGGCTCGGTCAGTTCGATCCGCGCCACGTGCGGGATCCGCTCCGGCCACTTGCCGGCCTCGTAGAGGATCGTCCAGGCGTCCTCGGCCGAGCCGGAGACGAACAGCGTGTCCTCCCAACCGATGACCAGCTCCTCCAGGTCCTTGCGCCGCTCGGCGGCCGACTTCAGCTCCGCGAGCTGCGCCCGGGAGTGCCTGTCGAACTCCTCGCCGACCCGCGCCAGTACCTCGGCCGGGGCGTCAGCGCCGACCACCGAGTGCCGCAACGTGACCCGGCACGTCTCGGTACCGGTCGACTCGACCTCCCAGTGCCCGAGCTGGCTGGTGGCCCCGGGCGGCGGCGGGTCGTTGTCGAACGTCACCCGCAGGTTCTCCCGGTCCACCCAGCGGCGGGCCGACCAGGCCCGTACCGCCGATTCACCCCGGACACCCCAGAGCCGCACCTCGTCGGTGGCGTCCCCGTCGGCGGGCCCGACGCTGGTGTGGACCAGGGAGCCGAAGAACTGCGGCCACCGCCGCACGTCCACGATCAGCTCGAAGACCTCGCCGGCGGGTGCCTCCACGGTCACCTGCTGGGCCACCTCGACATGTCCTGACTGCGACACCGCGCACCATCCTTCCGGGCCGGAGCCCTCACCCCGGTCGTGTCGGTGCCGATCGTGGCGACGCCGGATCGAGGGCCGGTCGAGCGGCTGTGAAGGGTGGCAGCCGCCGGCCACGGTCGCCGGCCACGGTCGGCGGCCACGGTCGCCGGGCACGGTCGGCGGCCACGGTCGCCGGCAGCACCGGATTGCCTCAAAGCACCTTCGATCGGCGCCTGCCACGCTGCGTCGAACCGGCGACGGCGCCCGAGGTCCCGCGGGCGTGTGCCGCCGGATCGCGCCCCGGGCCACGAGGGCCGGCCGGGCATCTGGCAGCAGAAAGGGAAAGTTCATGCAGCTCCGCAGATTGGGCAGCTCCGGACCGGTGACCTCGGCCATCGGCCTGGGCACCCTCGGCCTGACCGGCGGCTACGGCCCGGTCGACCGGGAGGAGGCGGTCAGCACGGTCTGGCACGCCCTCGACGCTGGCGTCACGCTGCTCGACACCGCCGACTTCTACGGCGGCGGTGCCGTGGAATCCCTCGTCGGCGAGGCGATCAAGGATCGTCGTGACGACGCTGTCGTCGCCACCCGGGGGGGTGCGCTGTTCACCCCGGAAGGCCGGCCGCTCGGCGTGGACGCCAGCCCCGAGCGACTCCGGCGGTCCTGCGACGCCTCACTGCGCCGGCTGGGCGTCGACCGCATCGACCTGTACTACCTGGCCCGGGTGGATCCGGCCGTGCCCATCGAGGAGAGCGTGGGCGCCCTGGCCGGGTTGGTCGCCGCCGGCAAGGTGCGGCACATCGGCCTGTCCGAGGTGGGTGCCGAGGATCTGCGCCGGGCGGTCGCGGTGCATCCGATCGCCGCGCTGGCCAGCGAGTATTCGCTGTTCGAGCGCCAGGTCGAGGAGACGGTGCTGCCGGTGGCCCGGGAACTCGGGGTCGGGTTGGTGGCGTGCAGCCCGCTGGGCCGGGGTCTGCTCACCGGCCGGTTGACCTCCGTCGACCAGTTGGGCGAGCGCGACTACCGGCGGAACCATCCGCGGTTCTGGCCCGAGCACTTCACCCGGAACCGGGCGCTGGTGAGTCGGGCCGAGGCGCTGGCCGCGGAGCGCGACGTCAGCGTCGGCCGGCTGGTGCTGGCCTGGTTGCTGGCGCAGGGCGAGGACATCGTGCCGATCCCCGGCACCCGCAGCACCACCCACCTGGAGATGAACGTGGCGGCGACCCAGGTCCGGTTGACCCCGGCCGAGCTGCGACTGCTGACCGAGACGATCCCGTCGGAAGAGGTGAGCGGGGACCGCGTACCCCGTCGGTGACGGTCGCGGGGCGGCCCCCCCCCCGGGGGGGAGGGAGGCGAACCCCGGAACAGCCGGTGGATCCTCGGGAACGGGCCGGCCGGATGGCCGGGGCAGCCAGGATCCGCCGGTCGCCGGGTGGCAACCGGGACCGGCCCGATCAGCCGGCGGCGAGCTTCTCCAGGTCTGCGACCAGATCGGCCGGCGTGGCCCGGTCCTCGTTCTGACCCCGCAACCGGACCGCGGCGGCGCGGTACGCGGGCGTGTCGAGCAGCGCCGTCACGGCGTCCCGGACCGACTCCACGGTCGCCTCGACCCGGGGCAGGCAGATCCCGGCGCCGGTCGCGGCCAGCCGCCGCGCGTTGGCCGGCTGGTCCATCCCGGTGGGGATGACCAGTTGCGGTACCCCGGCGGCGACCGACGTCATCAGACAACCGGCGCCACCGTGGTGGACCACCGCGGCGCAGCCGGGCAACACCAGATGCAACGGCACCCGGTCCATGACCCGGACGTTCGCCGGGGTCGCGCCCACCGCGCCGGCGTCCTGGCCGCCGGTGCCCACCAGCACCTCCACGTCCAGGTCGGCCAGCGCCGCCATGATGAGCGGCACCGCCAGGGACGCCGGACCGAACATCGCGGTCAGCGAGTTGCCCCAGACCACCGCCACGCGCGGTCGTGCCGGCTCGGCCAGCACCCATTCCGGCATGCTTCCCGGTCCGTTGTACGAGGTGTAGCGAACCGGCAGCCGGGTGGCCTCGACGGGTGGGGCCAGGCCGACCGGACAGGGATCGATGACGTGGCTGACGGTGTCCAGTTCGACCTTGCCGGCCCGGTGCGGCTTGAACGAGCCGACCGGGTACTCGGTCACGGCCCGGACCGCCGGGTCGGTCTCGTGGCTGCCGACCGGGCCCCACAGGTGCACCGCCGACGGGATGCCGACCACCTGGGCGGCGAGCAGCCCCTCCATGGACAGCGGTTCGTGCAGGATCAGGTCCGGCCGCCACCGGCGGGCCAGCTCGATGGCCGCCGTACCGCCCCGGGCCACCGGGGTCGCGATCCGCTCCGAGGTGGCCCGGGCGAAGTCGGCGTACCCGAACTCCGCCACCGAGGTCATCTCGGCGCCGGTCACCGGGTGCGGCGGTACCCAGTCGTACGGCCAGGTGCCCGCCTGGGCGTCCCAGACGTTACGCAGCCGGGCCAGGAACGGGATGTCCAGCTCGCCGAGCACCGGCACGGGGGTCAGCCCGGCCCGGGACACCGGCTCGGCCTGGCTCGGCGCGCAGGCCACCCGGACGTCGTGCCCGGCTGCCCGCAACGCCCACAGCACCGGGACCATCGGGTAGTAGTGGCTCGGCCAGGCCGACACCGTACACATGACCCGCATACCGCCTCCTGTAGTAGCGCCTCGTCGCGGTCGGCTCCGGCCAGCGTGCGGTACCGGGATCGAGGCGGAATCCAGCGCCACGCCGGGTCTGCGGCCGCTCCGCGGCGGTCACCACGGGCAGCGCCCGGGGCGGTCACCACGGGCAGCGCGGGGCGGTCACCACGGGCAGCGCCCGGGGCGGTGCCGCGGGGCGGTGCCGCGGGGCGGTGCCGCGGGGCGGTGCCGCGGGGCGGTGCCGCGGGGTCAGCATCCAGCCCAGACCTCCACCGTCGATGGACCGCTGCTCGAAACCGCCGGAACAGCATGGGTGATCCGTGGCCGGCTCCGGCGACACGCCCGGACCACCGGTCCACGTCGAGGCACGGAGGTGTGCCCATGACGGCCCAGCAGGCAGGTACGCCGATGACGGGTGTCCCGGCCCGGGTGGTCCGGTGACCGGCCCGGCCGGCTGGCGCCGGTTGCTGCGGTACCTGGTGTCCGGGCTGGGCATGGTCGGCCGGATGCACCCGATGGTCCCGGGCTGGGTCGACCCGGTGCCGGATGCCGACGTACTCCGGTGGGGGCGGGCCGGCCGGCGGCCGGGAGTGCCGGTGCTGCCCGGCCATCCCGAACACGCCGCCGGCGACATCCCGCCGTCCGCCGTGGAGCTGCGGCTCTGGCGCGACCTGGGCTGGCACGATCTGGACTGGCGGGACGTCGACTGGTTGAACGACCCCTCCCGACCCCCCACCCCTTGACCCGCCCTCCCTGACCCGCCCTCCCTGACCCCCCACCTCCTTGACCCACCCTCCCGGCCCCCACCTCCCTGACCCACCCTCCCGGCCCCCACCTCCGCGCCCACCCCACCTCCGCGCCCGCTCCACCGAGCGGCGCGGCGCGAGGGCGTCACCGCTACACCGCGATCTTGGACGGAAACCGTTCGCAGCGAACGGTTTCCGTCCAAGATCTCGCTCGGCCGACCGACAAGGCCAGGGGATCGGGCCGGCGCCGGGATCAGGCCGGGACGAGGATCAAGCCGGGACGGGGGTCGGGATCGGGCTGGTGACTGGTGCAGCGAGGGCGGCCAGGTGGGGCAGGCCGGCGAGCACCGCGTCGGGGTCCCCGACGAAGTCCACCAGCGCGGCTATCTCGTCCACCCCGGCGGCCCGGACCGCGTCCACGACCGGCCGGCAGTCGGCCACCGAGCCGATCAGCGAGGTGCCGGCGAGATACCGGTGCACCGCGAGTTCCACCAGCCGGTCCCGGGCCCGCTCCTGCGTCATGACCTCCCGGCCGGTCCGGCCGCCGCTCATCCGGCCGCCGGCACCGACCGCCCGCGACTCCAGGTCGACAGCGGTCCGCAGGTACGACCGCAGCCACGGCAGCGCCACCTCGTGGGCCCGTTCGGTGCTCTCCGCCACGTAGGTGTGCATCATCAGCGTGACCGTGCCGGTCCGTCCCGGGTGGTGCCGCTCGAACGACTCCCGGTACAGCTCGATGTTGTCGCGCAACGCGTCGACGTCCTGGTTCTCCAGGTGTGTGAGCACGTTGGCGCCCAGCTCGCCGGCCTGGCGGAAGGTCTCCGGGCTACGCGACACGGTCACCCAGATCGGCAGCTCGGGCTGCACCGGCCGGGGGAACACCGGCAGCGTGACCTCGGCGCCGACCGGGTTCGCGCCGGTCCAGGTGCCGTCCCGCCAGACCTGGCGGATCTCCGCCACGTCGCGCAGCATCCGGTCCCGCCGGTCGGGGTACGCCGCCGGGTTGAGGACGAAGTCGTTGACGTTCCAGCCGGAGCCGACGGAGATCGCGGCCCGGCCACCGGAGAGGCAGTCGACGAGTGCGAAGTCCTCGACGATCCGCAGCGCCGGGTGCAGCGGCGTGACCACGCTGCCGGCCCGGATCTGCACCCGGTTGGTGACCGCGGCCAGCGCCGCCGAGGTGAGCGCCGGGTTCGGGAACGCCCCACCGAACCGGTGGAAGTGCCGCTCGGGGGTGGAGACGAAGCCGAGGCCGAGTTCCTCGGCGCGGCGGGCCGCGTCGAGCATCAACCGGTAGGTCCGGGGTGCGTCGTCGCCGAGGGCGGCGAAGAAGAACAGGCCGAAGTTCAGTTGCCGACCGCTCATGGTACGAGCTCCTCCTGGGCTTGGTTGGCGGGTCCGAGCAGCTCGGCGCAGAGCCGCGCGGGGGTGGGTTGGCGCAGCGCCTCGGCGCGCAGCCGCAGCGCGGCGGCCCGGTGATCGGGATCGGACCGTCGACCGGCGGCAGACGGGGCTGCCCCCGCTCGCTCGACCGGCTCGGCCCGCTCGGGCGGCCCGGGCAGTTCGGCCCGCCCGGCCCGCCCGGCCCGCCCGGCCAGTTCGACCGGCTCGACCAGTTCGACCGGCTCGGCTCGTTCGACCGGGCCGGCCAGTTCGACCTGGCCGGCCGGCGACCCGGATCCGGCGCCCAGCGCGGCCACCGCGTCCCGGATCGCCGCCTCGGTGACCTCCGCGCCCAGTCGCAGCCCGGCGCCGGTGGCGGCCACCCGGTCGCCGTAGAACGCGAGGTCGGGCATCTGGGCGAGGACCAGTTGCGGCACACCGGCGTTGACGGCGCTCAGCAGGGTGCCCGCGCCGCCGTGGTGCACCACCACCGAGGCGTGCGCGAGCAGCACCGGCAGCGGGCAGTCGGCGACCACCCGGACGTTGTCCGGCAGCGGGCCGCCGTCGGTGAGCGCCGCCACCTGGCCGGCGGGCAGCGCCACCAGCGTCTCCACGTCGGAGTCGGCGAGTGCCCGGACCACCAGCGGCGGCAGGAAGGCACGCCGGCCCACCAGATCGGTGACGGACATGCCGAGGGTGACCAGCACCCGGGGCCGGTCCGGTGCCCGCAGCGCCGCCGGTTCGACCCGGCTGGCCGTGCTGTGCGGGACGTACCGCACGTGCCGCCAGGGGCCGCTGGTGGGCACCTGGACCGAGGGCGGGCAGGGGTCGACGGTGGTCCACTCCGGCACCCCGGCCAGCCCGCCGGCGTACCTGTCGAAGAGCGCCGTCACCGGCTCGGGCAGCCGGTCCCGCCCGCCGGTCCCCCGGCCGACGATGTCGGGACCCCACAGGTACCGGATCGACGGCACCCCGACGGCCGCGGCGGCGACCGGGCCGGCGAACGAGGTCGGCTCCCAGACCACCAGGCCGGGTCGCCAGCCGCGGGCCAGGGTCACCAGGTCCGCCACCATGGCCTCGGCCACGGCGGCGAACATCAGTTTCGGATCGGCCGACGAGCCGGGCCGCCGCGCGCGGTAGCCGCCGGCGAAGTCCAGGTCGGCACCCACCGGTACGGTCGGCAGGCCCGACCGGGCCACGACCGGCACCAGGCCCGGCGGGGTGGCCACCCGCACCTCGTGGCCGGCCGCGTGGGCGGCCCAGCCGAACGGCGCCATCGCGAAGAAGTGCGACGGCAGTGCCGAGGCGACGAACAGGATCCGCATCGCCACGTTCCTCCTTCCTCCAGCCGGCGGGCCGGCCGGCACACCGCCGGCCCGGTCAGGCCGTGCGGATCAGCGGGCGGGCGACCACGTACCGGTCGAGCACCGCCGCGTAGTAGTGGTCGGTGAAGCCCATCTCGCGCACCGCGGGCACCAGCCGGCGCAGCTTCTCGGTGGAGACGAGGTGGTTCACCGGCGGCGTCGCCACCAGGGTGCGCCGGGCCCGCACCCCGAGCCGCTGCTCGATCCGGTCCACCAGCCGCTCGACCGGTACGGCGTACCCGGTGGCGATGTTCACCACCTCGCGGCTGACCCGGGCGGCCAGCAGGTGATCGATGACGGCCACCACGTCGACGACGTCGATGATGTCCCGGCGGGCTCCGGCGTGCAGCCGGACCTGACCGGTCAGCACCTGGCTGGCCAGCGAGGGCAGCAGCTGGTGTGGCGGCTGGTCCGGGCCGGCCACGTGCGCCAGCCGGACCACCAGGTGGTCCACCCCGGAGTCCCGGATGATGCCCTCGATGGCCAGCTTGTGCCGGCCGTACGGGGTGCCGGGGCGGACCGGTTCGTCCTCCCGACCCCGGCCGGCCGCCCCGTACATGCCGGTGGAGGCGGTGGAGAAGAACAACAGCCGCCGCCCGTCGGCGACGCACCGCCGTACCGCGTCGGTGACCAGCGCCGTCTCCCGGTCGAAGTCCGCCTGTGCGGTGCCGCTGGCCGCGGACACCCCGGCGGCCAGTGCCAGCACGCCGTCGTGGTCGGCGGCCAGCGTCGCGAGGTGGTTGGCCAGAAAGCCCCGTCCGATGATGTCCATCCGCGCTCCTCGCCGCCGGTCAGTGTGGGACGTCCGAGTAGCGGGCCACGTCGCGGACCCGCTGCACCAGGGCTGCCTGGCGGAGGATCGCGGCGCCCTGCAACCCGCTGTCCGCGCCGGTCCGGACGGCACCGGCGAAGGCGCGCAGCGCCGCCGCGAAGTGGTCCTCCGGGGGGAGGATCCGCTCTTCGACCTCGCCGCCCCGGTCGATCCGCAGCACCGGCTTGTGGTCGGCCGGCGGGGTGAAGGCACGGTCCAGCCGCAGCCGGCCCGTACTGCCCCAGATCTCGTACTCGCACCGGTAGGCGTGTTCCATCCCGAACGCGAGCTGGGCCGCCACGCCGTCCGGGTTGACCAGCAGGGCGGTGCCGGACAGGTCGACGCCACGGACCGGGTCCCGGCGCAGGGTCGCGCCGACCACCTCCAGGTCCTCACCGAGCAGCAGGGTGGCCGCGCGCAGCGGATAGCCGCCGACGTCGGCCAGGGCCCCGCCGCCGACATCCGGGCGGTACCGGATGTCGTCGGCGGGCAGCGCCGGGATGGCGAACGCCGCGGTCAGCAGCCGGGGTTCCCCGACCAGCCCGGCCGCGACCAGCCGGCGCACCTCGGCGTGCTGGCCGTGCCGGGTGAACATGAAGTTCTCCGCCAGCACCAGTCCCCGTTCGGCGGCCAGCGCCACCAGCCGGTGGGCGTCCGCCGCCACGGTGGCCAGCGGCTTCTCGGCCAGCACGTGCTTGCCGGCCCGCAACGCCCGGTCCACCCAGGGCGCGTGCAGGGCGGCCGGCAGCGGCAGGTAGACGGCGTCCACGTCGGCCCGTTCCAGCAGCGCGTCGTAGCCGGTCACCGGTTCGGCGCCGAACCGCGCGGCGAACCGCGCGGCCCGGTCCGGGCGCCGGCTGGCCACCGCGGTCAACCGCAGCTCGGGTACGTCGGCCAGCGCGGGCAGGGTCTTGCGCCAGGCGATGTCGGCGCAGCCGAGCACACCCAGCCGGATCGGCGCGACGGCGTCACCGGACCGGGCCAGCGTGGCGACGCCGGGACTCGGCGGCGCGGCGCCGGGGTCGGTCACCACAGCGTCTGCAGGCACGCGACCAGGCTGCGTGCCTCCACGTTGAGATGGTTGGACAGCCGCAGCAGCCCCATCAGCTGCGCCACCGTCACCCACCGGTAGTCCGGGGGCGTGGTCAGCGGCAGGTCGTCCGCCTCGATGATCTGGTACAGGTTCTGCGCGTGGTAGAACCGGCCACCCTCCTCGGACTGCAACGCCTCGTAGCGGATCCGGGACCGGTCGGCCGACAGCACGTGGTCCAGGAACGGCGGCCGGCGCTCCGGCGGGACGTCCCGGTAGTTGGCGGGCAGACAGTGGACGGTCGGCGCCACCTCCACCACGTCCAGCGTGCCGGCCTCGGCGCGGGCCTGCGCCAGCACGTGCAGCACCCCGTCGACGCGGCGGGTGAGGAACGCCGAGATGCCGTGCCCGACCGGCGCCACCAGCGGCTGCGTCCAGCTCGACACCTCGCGGTTGCTGGCCTCCACCCGCACCCCGACGATCTGGAAGTACTTGTCGTCCTCGTGCGAGATCGCCTCGTCGGTACGCCGCCAACCCTCCAGGTCACGCAGCGGGATCCGGCGCTGCGCGATCGCGTACCGGGACTTCGCCTCGACGAACCAGCTCAGCACCTCGGCGGCGGAGTGCAGCGCGCCGCGCTGGCCGCCGATCGACTCCACCAGCGCCGCCCGGAACGGCTCGTCGCCGGCCACCGCGCGCCCCGGTCCGGCCGGCCGGCCGTACGGCATGCAGGCCAGCACCGTCCGGGCGTCCATGTTGACCAGGTTGTCGACCCGGAGCAGCTCGTGGATCTGGCCGATGGTCAGCCAGCAGAAGTCCTCGCGGACCTCGATCTCCTCGTCGGTCTCGACGACCATGTTCCGGTTGCGCTTGTGCAGGAACCAGGCGCCCTGCTCGGACTGGAGCGCGTCCACCAGCACGCTGCCGGCACGCGGGGCGACGAAGTGTTCGAGGTACGGGATGGCGCTGCCCTTGTGCACCCGGGTGTAGTTGCTGCGGGTGGCCTGCACCGTGGGCGACAGCTGGAGGGTGTTGACGTTGCCCGGTTCCATCTTCGCCTGCATGAGGCAGTGCAGGACGCCGTCGAACTCCTTCACCAGGATGCCCACGATGCCGATCTCGGGCTGGTGGATGATCGGCTGGGTCCACCGGGGCGTCGGGCCGAAGTCGGTGCGGACCTCCAGGCCCTCCACCGAGAAGAACTTGCCGCTGGCGTGTACGAGGTTGCCGGTGTGCTCGGCGAACCGCCAGCCGGTCAGGTCCGCGAACGGCACCCGGTGTACGGCGAACCGGTTGCGCTCGGCCCGCTCGGCCAGCCAGTCGCCGAACCGCTCGGTCGGCAGCAGCCGGCCGTCGGTGGCCAGGGCCGACTCGGTGAACCGGTCGGCCGTCCGGCGGCCGTGCCCGAGAACCAGCGGGCGGTGGGTTGCGGTGGTGGTCACGTCATCTCCTTCCAGAGATCCGTCGCGACGAGCCGTTCGAGAACCCCGACGACCTCGGCGGGACTGGGCCCGACGGCGTTCTCCTCGGCGATCGACTCGGCGTTCTTGCGGTACAGGGACTCGGCCAGCAGCTCGCGGCAGGCGGACACCACCGCGTCGGTGGTGCGCTCCGCCGGCAGCAGTCGCAGGCCGGCGCCGGCCGCCGCCATCCGGTCGCTGTTCTCGAACTGGTCGGCGGTCTGCGGCAGCGCCAGCTGGGGTACGCCGAGCGCGAGCGCTGTGAACAGCGACCCCGGCCCGCCGTGGTGGACCACGGCGGCGCAGCCGGGCAGCACCAGGTGCAGCGGCAGCCAGCCGCTGGCCCGCACTCCGGGGGGCAGGTCGGTCCAGGACCGGGCCACCTCGTCGGCCACTCCGACGACCACCTCGACGCCCAGCCCGGTGAGCGCACTCGCCCAGTCCCGCAGCATCCCGGCGAAGTCCAGCAGGCCGTGTCGGGGCAGCATGCTGCCCAGGGTCAGGCAGATCCGGGGCCGGTCGGCCGGTTCCCGTGCCCAGTCGGGCAGCACGGCCGGGCCGTTGAACGGCACGTACCGCATCTGCTGGCCGGGCGGGGTGCCGGGGCGCTGCACCGACGGCGGGCAGACGTCGATCCGCAGGGCCGGTTCGGGCAGGCCGGCCAGTTCGAACCGGGCGCACTCGGGCTGCAACTCGGCCTCGGCCGCCGGCCGGTACTCCGGCTGCGCGGCCAGCCCCCAGGAATGCTCCACCCAGGGGATGCCGGCGGTGGCCGCGGCGATGGCGCCGGCGTACTCGGTGGGTTCACCGACCACCAGGTCCGGCCGCCAGTCCCGGACCAGGTCCTGGGTGCCGTCGAGGGTACGGGCGGCCAACCGACCCCAGGCCCGGCCGCTGGAGTGCCGGCGCTGGGCGGGGTCGCTGGGTTGGGTCAGCCGCCGGCCGTCCCGGTCGTGGAACATGAAGTCGGCGAACTCGATCGCGCCGGCGGACGGCACCGCCGGCAGGCCCGTCGCGGCGACCTCGTCGATGAAGTTGGCCGGCGTGGCCACCAGCACGTCGTGCCCGGCGGCCCGCAACGCCCAGCTCAGCGGCACGAGTGGGAAGAAGTGGCCGTGCAACGGGGCCGTGGTGACGAGTACTCGCATGATGCCTCCCTGTCTGTGCGGCGTTCTGGATTCCTGGCGCCACGGATTGCCGGGCGCCACGGATTGCCGACGCCGCGGATTCCTGGCGCCACGGATTGCCGACGCCACGGACGCCTAGCGCCGCGTTCCCCGTAGCGGCTTCCACCACCAGGCGTTGTCCCGGTACCACTGCACGACCTCGGCCAGTCCCCGGTCGAAGTCGACAAGCGGCCGGTAGCCCAGCTCGGTGCGGATCTTGCTGTCGTCCAGCGAGTACCGCAGGTCGTGGCCCGGCCGGTCGGCGACCCGGCGCACCATCGACCAGTCGGTGTCACAGTGCCGCAGCAGCCGTTCGGTCAGCTCCCGGTTGCTCAGCTCCACCCCGCCGCCCACGTTGTAGACCTCGCCGGCCCGGCCGCCGGTCAGCACCAGCTGCACCGCCCGGCAGTGGTCGTCCACGTGCAGCCACTCCCGGACGTTGCGGCCGTCCCCGTACAGCGGGACCGGCTCCCCCTCCAGCAGGTTGGTGACGAACCGCGGGATGACCTTCTCCGGGTACTGGTACGGGCCGTAGTTGTTGCAGCACCGGGTGATCGAGACGGCCAGTCCGTGGGTGCGCCAGTACGACCGCGCCACCAGGTCGCTGCCGGCCTTCGTGGCCGCGTACGGCGAGTTGGGCCGCAACGGCCAGGACTCGGTCCAGGAACCGGAGTCGATCGAGCCGTACACCTCGTCGGTGGAGACGTGCACCACCCGCCCCACGCCGGTCCGGACGCACGCCTCCAGCAGGGTCTGGGTGCCCACCACGTTGGTCAGGGCGAACGGCGCGGCGCCGGCGACCGACCGGTCCACGTGGGACTCGGCGGCGAAGTGCAGCACCGCGTCGTGTCCGGGCAGCAGGTCGGTGAGCAGGCCGGCGTCGCAGATGTCCCCCTCGACGACCGTCAACCGGGGATGGGTGGCCGGCAGGTTGTCGCGGTTGCCGGCGTAGGTGAACCTGTCCAGCACGGTGACCCGGGCGTCGGCGTACCCGTCGTGCTGGCCGGCGAGCAGCCCGCGTACGTAGTTCGAGCCGATGAAGCCGGCACCGCCGGTGACCAGCAGCCTCATGCCACGACCTCCACCCGGGTGTCGTCGCCGATGACCAGGCGGTGCCGGGCGATGTCGCCGGCCGACAGGGACACCTCGGCGGACCGCCCGATCAGGGAACCGTGGATGCCCCGCACGTCCCGCACGGAGACCCGGTCCAGCACGATCGAGTACTCGATGCCGGCGCCGGCGAGCACACAACCCCGGCCCAGCGCCGTGTACGGGCCGATGTAGCTGTCCACCACCACGCTGTCGGCGCCCACCACGGCCGGCCCGACGATGCGGGACCGCACCACCCGCGCGCCGGGCTCGATGGCCACCGGCCCGCAGATCTCGCTGGCCCCGTCCACCTCGCCGAGCACCCGGTGCTCGGTGGACTCCAGCAGCACCCGGTTGCACTCCAGCATGTCGTCGATGCGGCCGGTGTCCCGCCAGTACCCGGTGTAGAGGGCGGCGCGCACGTCCGAGCCGCCGTTGACCAGCCACTGGATCGCGTCGGTGATCTCCAGCTCGCCCCGAGCGCTCGGCTGGATCCGCCGGGTCGCCTCGTGGATGGCGGCGGTGAAGAAGTACACGCCGATCACCGCCAGGTCGCTGGTCGGGTTCGGCGGCTTCTCCACCAGCCGGCTGACCCGGCCGTCCGGGTCCACCTCGGCCACGCCGTACTCGGACGGGTCCGGCACCTTGGTGACCACGAGCTGGACCGCCGGACGGTCCCGGTTGAACGTCTCGGTCAGCTCGCCGAGACCGGTGGCGAGGATGTTGTCGCCGAGGTACATCAGGAAGTCGTCGTCGCCGAGGAAGTCCGCGGCGAGCCGGACGCAGTGTGCCAGGCCGAGCGGTGCCTCCTGCGACAGGTAGGTGAGCCGGAGACCGTGCTGGCTCCCGTCCCCCACCGCGTCGCGGATCGCCTGACCTCGTTCGCTGCTGACCACGATGGCGACGTCGACGATGCCGACCTCGCGCAGGCGGTCGAGGCAGTGCAGCAGCACGGGCCGGTTGGCGACCGGCACCAGCTGCTTGGGCATGCTGTAACTGAACGGCCGGAGCCTGCTGCCGAGGCCCCCGGCAAGGACCAGAGCCTTCATGCGGTAACCCACTCTCGACGGGCCGCTGGCACGTTCGCGCGGCCGGGCACCTCAATGGATACGGACCGATCCACGAGATGCCTTCGAGGACCGGTCCAAGAACGTCGGCGGCGCCGCCGGTTCGACCCAGGCTTGAGCCGCCGTGACTAACTTCCGGGCATGGAGATCCATCCGTTGGCGGTGCTCGATGCGTACCGGATCGTCCCGAGCCGGCTGGAGGACGCGCGAGGCTGCTTCTACGAGTCCCTGCGCTGCGACAGCCTGCTGGCGGCCACCGGACACGCCTTCACCCCGCGGCAGGCGAACTTCTCGGTCTCCCGCCGCGGCACGCTGCGCGGCATCCACGGCGTGCGGCTCCCACCGGGACAGGCGAAGTTCGTCAACTGCGTCCGGGGCGCGGTGCTGGACATCGTGGTCGACCTGCGGCTCGACTCGCCGACGTTCGGCGCCCACGCGGTCAACCTGCTGGACGCCACCGGTGGCGCGGCGGTGTTCGTGGCGGAGGGACTGGGACACGGATTCCTGGCGCTCACCGACGACACGTGCGTGGGGTACGTGTGCTCCACCACCTACGTGCCGGGCACGCCGCTGGAGGTGAACCCGCTCGACCCCGAACTGGCGCTGCCGTGGGGGCTCACCGAGCCGCCGTTGATGTCCCGCAAGGACGCGGAGGCGCCGGGGCTGACCGAGGCGATCCGGACCGGCCTGCTGCCGACGTACGCGCAGTGCCGCGCGCACTACACCGCCCAGCGCCGCGCCTACCAGGCCGGCCAACTCCGCCCCGAGCACGACGAGGCCCAGCACCCGGTGCTGCGCTGAACACAGTCGGCGGCGGCCGGAAGCTTCGCTTCCAGCCGCCGCGATGGGGAAAGGAAGGGCCCCCTGTTATCGCTTTTCGTATAGGAAGGGCCCCCTGTTAATTAACGGCCCGGCCCGGCCCAGCGCGGCCCGGCCCAGCCCGGCACGGCGCGGCTCAGGCGGCCCGGTCCGGGGGTGCGGACCGGGCCGCCCGGTTCACCGGGCCTGGGCCAGGAACCGGCCGTTGACGAAGGCGACGAACGCCGCTGGCGTGTCGACCTCGCCGATCACGTCGTCGGGCAGCGACACCCGGAACTCCCGCTCCACCCGGGCGGCCGTCTCCAGCAGGGCCAGGGAGTCGTAGCCGAGCTGGTCGAACGCGGTCTCGCCGATGTCGCCGTCGAGGTCGACGCCCTCGTCCTCGCCGGCGCACTCACGCATGATCCGCTTCAGGTCGTCGATGGTGAACTGGCTCATCTGGAACCCCTCTCCTCGGTGTTCGCCGCCCCGGGACCCTCGTCCCGGCCGGCCTCGTCGTGGTACGTCTCCCGACCGTCGCGCAGTACGACGGCCGCGTTGAACCCGCCATGGCCGCGGGCGAGCACCAGGGCGGTACGCACCGGCATCCGCCGTGCCGTGGTGACCAGGTCGATCTGGTGGCCGGGTGCGAGGTCGCCGACGTTCACGGTCGGCGGTACGACGCCGGCCCGCATCGCCAGCAGCGCCGTGGCGACGTCCAGGGCGCCCGCACCGGCACCGAGCCGCCCGGTCATCGACTTGGGCGCGGTGACCGGCACCCCGCACGGCCCGAACAGCTTCTCCAGCGCCTGCGCCTCCGCCTGGTCCGCCTCCGGCCAGCCGGCCGCGTCGGCGAAGACGACGTCGATGTCGTCGGGGAGCACGTCCGCCTGCGCGAGCGCCTGCGCGGCCGCCCGACCCAGCCCGTTTTCCCGACCGGAGCCCGGTGGCGGGTCGAAGGTTGCCGCGTACCCGGCGATCTCGCCGTAGTTGCGTGGTGCGCCGCGCCGGCGTGCGGCGGCCGCGTCCTCGACGATGAGTACGGCGCCGCCCTCCCCGATCACCCCGCCGGTGGCGTCGGCGCCGAACGGGCGGTACGCCGTGGCCGGGTCCCGGCGCCGGCTGAGCTGGCCGCTGGGTAGCTGCGAGACCAGGCCCATCGGGCACAGCGACGAGTCCACTCCCGCCATGATCACCGCCGGGGTGCCGTCCCGGACCAGCCGCCGGGCGTGGCCGACCGCGTCCAGCCCGCCGGCCTGGTCGGTGACCAGTGCGGCGGCCGGCCCGCGCAGCTTGTGCCGGATCGAGATCTGACCGGTGTTCACCGCGTAGAACCAGGAGAACGACATGTACGCGCTGACCGTCCCGGGGCCCTGCGTCCAGAGCTTCTGCAACTCGCGCTGGCCGAACTCGAAGCCGCCGGCCGAGGCGGAGGTGACCACACCGAAGTCGAAGTCGCGCCGCCCGTCGACGGTCAGCTCGGCGTCGGCCAGCGCCCACTCGGTGGCCACCAGCGCCAGCTGGGTCATCCGGTCGGTCTGCGGGATCAGCCGGCCGGGCAGGTGCTCGGCCGGGTCGAAGCCGGTGATCTCGCCGGCCAGGCGTACCGGGTAGGTGCTCGCGTCGAACCGGCTGATCGGCCCGATGGCCGCCGTACCGGCCGCGGTCGCGGCCCAGTGCGCCTCGGCGCCGACGCCGGTGGGCGCCAGTACACCCAACCCGGTGACCACCGCCCGGGTCACCGGGCCACCGCCTCGGGGCGGGAGAGCAGCATGGCGCTCTGGAAGCCGCCGAATCCGCTGCCCACGTTCAGTGCCACGTCCACGGTCCACTCCCTCGCGTGCAGGGGCACGTAGTCCAGGTCAAGTTCGGGGTCCTGTTCGTGCAGGTTCGCCGTGGGCGGGACCATCCCGTGTGTGATGGCCAGCGCGCAGGCGGCGGTCTCGATGGCGCCGATCGCGCCGAGCGAGTGGCCCACCATCGACTTGATGGAGCTGGCGGGCGTCCGGTAGGCGTGGGCGCCGAGGCTCCGTTTGACCGCCGCGGTCTCGTGCCGGTCGTTCTGCTTGGTGCCGGTGCCGTGCATGCTCACCCAGCCGACCTGCTCGGGCCGTACCCGGGCCCGGTCCAGCACGACCCGGATGGCCTCGGCCATCTCCCGGCCGTCGGCCTGGAGCCCGGTCATGTGGAAGGCGTTGGCCCGGGTGGCGACGGCGTCGATGGTCGCGTAGATCCGGGCGCCCCGGCGGCGGGCGTGTTCCAACTCCTCCAGGACGAACATCGCGGCCCCCTCGCCCAGCACGAACCCGTTGCGACTGACGTCGTACGGGCGCAGCGCGTGCTCGGGGTCGTCGTTGTGCGCCGAGGTGGCTTTGATGGCGTCGAAGCAGGCCACCGTGATCGGCGCGATCGGCGCCTCGGTGCCACCGGCGATGACCACGTCCGCCTCGTCGTCCCGGATGAGCTGGCAGGCGTGGCCGATGGCGTCGATCCCGGCCGTGCAGCCGTCGGACACCACCGACACCGGTCCCTCGGCGCCGACCTGCCAGGCCACCTCGGCCGCCAGCGAACTCGGCACGAAGTAGTCGTAGAGGTGTGGCACGGCGTATCCGGGGTCGACGTGCCACCGTTGGCCCCCGTCGGAGAGCACCAGGTACTCGTTCTCCAGCTTGATGGTGCAGCCGACGGCGCTGCCGACGGTCACCCCGGTCCGGGTCGCCGCCACCTCCCCGGTGGACAGGCCGGAGTCGGCCAGGCACTCCCGGGTGCAGACCACCGCGAACTGTGCCGCCCGGTCCATCCGGCGGATCTCCTGCGGGCTGAGGCCGTGCTCGGTTGGTTCGAAGTCGCACTCGGCGGCCATCCGGGACCGGAAGGGCGTCGGGTCGAAGGTGGTGATCGTGCGGGTGGCGCTGCGCCCGGACAGGATGCGGTTCCAGAAGGCATCGGTGCCGATGCCGCCCGGAGCGATCACGCCGATCCCGGTTATCGCGACACGTCGGGTCATGCCGTCTCCTCTCCTCCGTCGTCCGCCCGGCGGTTCGACGTCTCGTCGAGCGTCCCGGCCGGCGGTGGGGGCGGCATCGAGCCGGCCTGGAGGCGGTGCGGTAGCGGTCAGCGGGACGGTCGGGCCGGCACAGCGGACCGATCCGACTCACCCGGCCGGTCAGCGATGCGGGGTGAACCGGCCGTACCGGCCGTGGTGGTAGACCAGCGGCGGGTCCGGCCGGGGATGTTCGGCACCGATCAGGAGCCCGACCACGAGGACGTGGTCGCCGAGCGGCACGACCCGGTGGCGACGGCAGATCAGCTGTGCCGCCGCGCCGTCGAGCAGCGGCAGCCCGTACCGCTGCCGGTGCCACCCGGTCAGCGCGAACCGGTCCACGTCCCGCCGGGCGAAGACGGTGGCCACCTCCGCCTGGTCGGCGGCGAGCACGTTCACCGCGAAGTGGTCGGCGGCGCACAGCCGGGCCCGGCTGCCCGAGTCGCGGTCGACGCAGAACGACACCAGCGGCGGCGACTGGCTGACCGAGGTGAACGAACTGGCGGTCATCCCCGTGGGACCGTCGGCCACGGTGACCACCACCACTCCGGCCGCGCACCTGGCCAGCGCCCGGCGGAACTCGTCGGGTTCCAGGCCGGGCGGCGGCTCCGGATGCGCCACGGACCGGCCGGTACCGCCACTGAGCTCCTCGATGAACACGGCCGCCTCCCTCCCGACGGCCCGTCCAGCCGTCGCCGGCCCGCACATCGTGGCCGGCCGTCCTAAAGGCCCGGTGGAGGACGGGACTCGCCGTTGCCGCGCCGTACCGGCCGGGACCGCCACACCCCGACGGACCGGGACCACACCGACGGACCGGGACCCACCGACTGGCCGGGACCCACCGACTGGCCGGGACCCGCCCCTGGTCGGGGCAGACCGGCGGGTGGCGGGTGGTTACCCGTGGCCGCCGTGTACGCCGGGGCGGGGCGAGCTGATCAGGTCCGACTGGAGCGCCTTGTTCACCGCGTCGATCCGGGACACCGCGCCCAGTTTGCTGAAGATGTTGCTCAGGTGGCGCTTCACCGTCGCCTCGGTCACCCGGAGCCGGGAGGCGATCTGCGCGTTCGTCAGGGCCTGGGCGGCGAGTTCCAGGACGTCGAGTTCCCGGGCCGAGAGTCCGGGGTCGGCCGGTGCCGAGCGCACCCGGGCCAGGCTCTGGCGGGAGACGCCCAGGATGATCCGGTCGTCGCGCCGCCGGACGGCCCGGATCGCCGAGATCAGCTCCTCACGCCGGGCGCTCTTGAGCAGGTAGCCCCGGATGCCGAGGGCCAGCAACCGCTGCAGCAGGTGCGGCCCGTCGTACATGCTCAGGATGATGATCTCGGTCTCGGGCGCGGCAGCGCGCATCCGTTGGACGGTGGTCACCACGTCGTCGCCGACGATCTCCACGTCGAGCAGCACCACGTGCGGCCGCAGCGCGGTCACCGTGGCCACGGCGCTCGCGCTGTCACCGGCCTCGCCCACCACCCGCAGGTCGGGTTCCACTTCGAGGATGCCGCGGATTCCCTCACGCACGAGCATGTGGTCGTCCACCAGCACCAGTCGGGTCGGCCCCTCGTCCACCTCACGCCTCCCCCAACGGCACCAGCAGTTCCACCACGGTCCCCCGGCCGGGCGCACTCTCGACGTTGACCGTGCCGCCCAGCAGCGCGACCCGTTCGCGCATCGACGCGATGCCGGCCCGGGAGGCCGGCACCTCGCGAGGGTCGAAGCCGGCCCCGTCGTCGCGTACGGTTCCCCGCAGTTCGTCCGGGGTGATGTCGACCCGTACCAGCAGGTGGCCGGCGTCGGCGTGCGCCACGACGTTGCGGACGGCCTCGCGCAGGATGAGGAACGCCTCGTTGCGGACCTCCGGCGAGGCCCAGTGCTCGTCGCCGTTCACCTCGATGTGCGCCGCGAGTTCCGGCCGCTGCGCCGAGTCGAGGAAGCGTTGGATCTCCTTCTCCAGGCTGTCCAGCGACTCACCCACCCGCAGGTTCGAGATCACCTCGCGGATCGCGTCGAGGGTCTCCCGCAGCGCGTCGTAGGCGACCCCCACCCGGGCGACCGCGTGCACCGGCTGGCTCTCCCGGTAGATGTTGAACAGTTCGAGGTTGCGGTGCGCGACGGTTACCCCGTACCCGATCCGGTCATGGACCTCGCGGCTGATCCGGCGGCGTTCCTCGACGTACGCGCCGTGCAGCCGGTTGAGCAGGAACCCGCCGTACGCGTCGGCGGCCTGGCCGAGCGCCCGGACCAGCACGGCGTTCATGGTCAGGGCGATGAGCAGGGTCTGTTCGGAGCGGTCGGCGGCGTCTCGGACGGTTTCGTCGACGGACCGCAGCAGCACGTCGAACAGGGCGCCGGCGGCCCGCAGGGACTCGCCCGGGTGGAAGCCCTGGGCGGCTCGGGTGGCGCCGATGTCGGCGGCCAGGGTGCGCCGCACCGCCTCCTTGTGCTGCCCGGTCAGTTCGTCCAGAAGGTCGTCCAGCAACGCCCCCGCGTGCGCGATGATCTGCCGGCGCGAAACCTCGCTGCGGAACAGCGGGCTGTCCTCTTCCGCGAGGCGACGCTCGAACGACGCCATAATGTCCGGATGTGCCGCTCTGAGCGAGGACGCCAGCGCCGGAGACAAGCCCTGCCATTCACTTTCGGCCAACGCCGGTCTCCTCGCCCGCGATGATGCGATTGCGATGAGATTAGCGGTGGGTTCTCAGGAGGGCAACATCAGGCCGGTAATCATAAGGACACCATTAACCACATATTGGGTCGTCATAAATGCGCGGTACGGCAACCGGCGCCGGGTACGGCTGCCGCGCGAGAGAGGGCTGCGGGTCAGCGCCGCCACCACTGTCGCACCGACCAGCATCGTGAGTGCCGGCCAGACCAGCGCCGGCGCGAATACCGCGGAGGTCGCGGTGAAGCCGAGGCCGACCGTCACGGCGTTGCCGGCCACCAGCCGGCGGGCCCGGGCGTCCCCCTTGACCAGCGCGGTCGTCCGGCAGCCCGCCGCGGCGTCGCCCGTCGTGTCGGAGAAGTCCTTGGCCAACGCGCCGACCAGGCCCATCCATAGCGACATCACTACCGCGAATATGGTCAGGTCGGCGTTTATTCGTACTGATCCATAAAGGCTGGCCCCGGCGAGAAATGTGAGCAGTCCGCAGATGATCACGGTTGCGCCGGCCCCGCCGGACGACCGCTTGAGCCGTACCGGTGGTGCGCAGTACGCGTAGCCGAGCAGCAGCGAGATCCCGACGAACACCGGATACGGCCCGCCGAGCGCGACCGCGCCACCCAGCGAGGCCAGCCCGGTGCCGGCGGAGACCACGACCGCGAACCCCCGGGACAGTTCGCCCGAGGCGATCGGGCGGGCGGATCCGTTGAGCCGGTCCTCCACCACGTCCATCACGCCGTCGAACAGGTACGCCGAGACGACCGCCAGCTCCCAGGTGGTGGCGGCGAGCGCCAGTCGGCCCAGCGGCACCACGACACCGACCGGACGGGTCAGCACGAAGCCGGCGACCAGGCGCAGCAGGAAGATCATCTGAACGGACGGGCGGGCTTCCACCAGGCAGGACCGGAGGTTACGTGGAAGCGACCAGATTGGGCGTGTGACGGTAGGAGCAGGGTTCAGTACATCCACCGACATATCTATAAGGTATCCGTCCCGCCCCGCCGGTCAATGGCACTACGACCAAAGTTGTAGCGCGACCTACATCCCCGGGCCAACGCACTACATCGATACGTCAACGACACCGCACCCTCCGTGTAGTTCATCTTGAAGAGGCGACGACCGTCACTCTAGGGTACGAATCCAGAGAGCCACCGGCGAACGCGGTCCAGCGTTGGTTCTTACCCGGTTTTCCGAATCCTAAACGTTAACCCGGAGGAAACAGCCATGCTCAATTTCAAGGTGCTCGGTCCGCTTCAGGTCGTCAATTCGTCCGGTGCCGTTCACACACCCACCGCCCCCAAGGTACGCCAGGTTCTCGCCCTGCTTCTGCTCCGGGCGAACCAGGTGGTGCCGGTCGACTCGCTCATCGAGGAGCTGTGGGGCGAGGAGCCGCCACAGAGCGCCGTCACCACCGCGCAGACCTACATCTACCAGCTCCGCCGCGCGTTCGGACGGTCGGCGGTCACCCCGGGACGGGCCGACTGGCTGATCACCACGCCGCCCGGCTACCTCATGTACGCCACCGCCGAGCAGGTCGATGCCAACGCCTTCCACGACCTGTCCTGGCAGGGTCGCCAGCTGCTCGACGGCGGACGCACCGCGGAGGCGGCCACGATGCTGCGGCGCGCCCTCGACCTCTGGTCCGGGCCGAGCCTGGCCAACGTGCTCACCGGCCGACACCTCCAGGCGCACGCCGTACACCTGGAGGAGGAGCGGTTGCGCACCCTGGAGTTGCGGATCCTGGCCGACGCCGAGCTGGGCCGGCACCACGAGCTGATCGGCGAGTTGCGCGGACTGGTCTCCGCCCACCCGCTCAACGAGTGGTTCCACGGCCAGCTGATCGCCGCACTGAGCCGGTGCGGGCGGCGCAGCGAGGCGCTGGGCGCGTACCAGCACCTGCGCACCGTGCTCAACGACCAGCTCGGCCTCGACCCACAGCCGGAACTGCAACGGCTGCAACGCGAGGTGCTCACCTCGGGCGCCCCCGAGGCTCCCGTTTTCGGCCTGCGGATGCGGCCGTCGCTGGCCGCCGCCTCGTGACCCGGCGGCGACGTCGGACCGGCGAGCGGAGCGAGCCATGACCAACCGCCAACGCCCGAGCGGGATGCCCAACCACCGGTACCGGCCGTACCCGGTCCTGGACCTGCCCGCGCGCCGCTGGCCCGACGCCCGGCTGACGGCGGCACCCCGGTGGTGCGCCGTGGACCTGCGGGACGGGAACCAGGCGCTGCCCGAGCCGATGGGAGTGTCCCGGAAACGGCGGATCTTCGAGCTCCTGGTAAAGATCGGATTCAAGGAGATCGAAGTCGGCTTTCCGGCCGCGAGTCAGGCCGACTTCGACTTTGTCCGGCTACTGATCGAAGAAGACCTAATTCCGGACGACGTGCAGATCTCGGTGCTCACCCAGGCCCGGGAGGAACTCATCGAGCGCACCGTCCGCAGCCTCACCGGCGCGGACCGGGCCACCATTCATCTGTACAACGCGACGAGCCCGCTGTTTCGCCGGGTCGTGTTCGGGATGAGCCGGGCCGAGTGCCTCGATCTCGCCACCGACGGAACACGGCAGATCATGAAGTACGCCGAGGAGTTGCTGCCGAACACCGCGCTCGGATACGAGTACTCCCTTGAACACTTCGTCGACACCGAGCCGTCGTTCGCGCTCGCGGTCTGCGAATCCGTCACCGACGCCTGGAGCCCCGACCGGGACCGGGAGCTGGTGTTGAACCTGCCGGCCACCGTGGAGCGGAGCACCCCCAACCGGTACGCGGACCTGGTGGAGTGGCTCGGTGACCGGCTGAGCCGGCGCGCCGAGGTGTGCCTGTCGCTGCATCCACACAACGACCGGGGCACCGGGGTGGCCGCGGCCGAACTCGGGCTGCTGGCCGGCGCCGACCGGGTCGAGGGCTGCCTGTTCGGCAACGGCGAGCGGACCGGCAACGTCGACCTGGTGACGCTGGGGCTGAACCTGTTCACCCAGGGCGTCGACCCGCAGATCGACTACTCCCGCCTCGACGAGATCCGCCGGACCGTGGAGCACTGCAACCAGTTGCCGGTGCCGGAGCGGCACCCGTACGCCGGCGACCTCGTCTACACCTCGTTCTCCGGGTCGCACCAGGACGCCATCGCCAAGGGCCTCACGGCGCTGTCCCGGGACGCGGCGGTGGCCGGCACCCCGGTGGCCGAACATCCGTGGAACATCCCGTACCTTCCCGTCGATCCCCGGGACGTGGGCCGCTCCTACCAGGCCGTGATCCGGGTCAACTCGCAGTCCGGCAAGGGTGGCGTGGCGTACCTGATGCGGACCGAGCACCAGTTGGACCTGCCGCGCCGGTTGCAGATCGAGTTCTCCGCGGTGGTCCAGCGGTACACCGACGACCGGGGCGGCGAGGTGAGCGCGGAGCGGCTGTGGGAGATCTTCACGGACCACTACCTGACCGAACGCTGGCTCGCGCTCCGCTCGTACGCCACGGCGCCGGAGGACGACGGGGTACGGGTGAACGCCGGAATCGATCTCGACGGCACCGCCCGAACGGTGACCGGACACGGCAGCGGCCCCATCGAGGCGTTCGTCCAGGCCCTCGCCGGGATCGGCCTCGACGTGCGGGTGCTGGACTACGCCGAGCACGCCCTCGCGACCGGCGCCGACGCGCGGGCGGTCGCGTACGTCGAGTGCCGGACGCCCGACGGCACCCGGTGGGGTGTCGGGATCGACGGCGATCTGGTCAGCGCCTCGCTGAAGGCGACGGTGAGCGCGATCGCCCAGGCCCCCCGACCGGGCACGCTCACGGGCCGCGCCGCCGCGACCCCGGCCGACCCCCGGTCCCCCGCCGCCGGATGACCCCCCGGGGTGATCCGGCCGAGCGGGCCGGATCACCCCATGCGGTGTTTCCCGCCGCGTGTCCACCGACCACTCGGGCCGTCGACTTGCCACGGGCAGTACGGTCTGGGGGTGGCGACGGTACTGCTGGTCGAAGACGATCACGTCGTCCGCGGTGCGATGCTGCGTTCCCTGGCCGACCGGGGCCATGCCGTGCACGCGGTCGGCACGGCGCTCGACGCCCTGCGGCGGGTCGCGGCCGAGACTCCGGACCTGGTGGTGCTCGATCTGGGGCTGCCGGATCTGGACGGTGCGGACGCTCTGCGGATGCTCCGGGGCATCACGGACATCCCCATCATCATCGCCACAGCCCGGGACGACGAGCAGGCCATCGTCCGGCTGCTGCGGGCCGGGGCCGACGACTACATGGTCAAGCCGTTCACCGGCGCCCACCTCGACGCCCGGATCACCACCGTGCTGCGCCGGGCCGGCCGGGCCAGCCGCGCGGTCACCCCCGCCGTGCACCAGGTCGGCGGCCTGCGGGTGGACGTCGGGGAACGCAGCGCGACGCTGGACGGCGAGCCCCTCGCGCTGACCCGCAAGGAGTTCGACCTGCTGGCCTATCTGGCGGCCCGACCCGGGCGGGTAGTGTCCCGCCGGGAGCTCTTGGAGGAGGTATGGCGGCAGCCTTCGGTCGGCGAGGACCAGACAATCGACGTACATCTGTATTGGCTGCGCCGCAAAATGGGCGAGTCCGCAGCGAAGCCCCGCTACCTGCGCACCGTGCGGGGGGTCGGATTCCGGTTGGTGGCACCGGACTGAGGTTGGCCCTGGCCTACCTCGGGGCCGGCATGGCCACGATCATCGCACTGGTCTTCCTCATCCCGCTCGGCATCTCGTGGCAGGACGGGGTCCGGGAACAGGTTCTGGCCGACGCCGCGCGGCGCAGCGCCACCGTCACCGGCGCGCTGGCGGTCAGTCGGGACCCCAGGGTCATCCGCAAGGTGCTGGACACCGCCGGCGGGGACCCGACCCGGCGGCCGGTCGTGCACGGGTTGGACACCGGGGGCGTCGTGCGGGCCGACGCGGACGCCGTGGAGCGGGCCAAGGCACAGGGCGAGCCCATCCTCGTACCGGTGACCGGCGGCCTGGTCCGGCTGGAACCCGTACCGCTTGGGCCGGAGACCGGCGTTGTGGAGGTCTTCGTCCCGAGTGCCGACCTCGACCGCGGGGCGGGTGGCCGTTGGCTGGTGCTCTGCGCGATCGCCCTGGGTCTGGTCGTGGCCACCGTGGTGGTGGTCGACCGGATCGCCGCGCGGGCCGTCACCTCGGCCCGGGAACTCGTCCAGGCCGCGCTCGCGGTCGGCGACGGCGACCTGGGGGTACGGATCCAGCCCAGCGGCCCGCGCGAGCTGGCCGAGGCGGGGTACGCCTTCAACCGGATGGCCGACCGGCTGGTGGTGTCCCGCACCGACGAGCGGGAGCTCGTGGCCGACCTGTCGCACCGGCTGCGCACCCCGTTGACCGTGCTGCGGCTCGATGCCGACGCGCTGGACTCCGACGACACCAGCGTCGGGTTCTTCACCGAGGCCGAGTTGGACCGGCGCCGCACGATCCGGCGGATCCGGCAGGCCATCGTGACCCTGGAAGGCGAGATCGACGTCCTGATCAACACCACCCGCAAGACCGTCGCGGCCCAGGAGGCCGGGCCCGGGATGTGCGACGCGAGCGAGGTGGTCCGGGACCGGATGGTCTTCTGGGCCGCGCTGGCCAGCGACCAGAACCGGACGTACCAGGTGCTCGGCGCCCAGCTACGGATCCCGGTGGCCGTGCCCCGCGCCGAACTGGCGGCGGCGCTGGACGCCGTGCTCGGCAACGTCTTCCGGTACACCCCGCAGGGCACCGCGTTCGAGGTCGCGGTCTCCCGCCGGGACGGCTACGTCGCCATCCGGGTCG
This sequence comes from Plantactinospora sp. A48, assembly GCF_055793945.1. Lineage (NCBI taxonomy): Bacteria > Bacillati > Actinomycetota > Actinomycetes > Micromonosporales > Micromonosporaceae > Plantactinospora > Plantactinospora sp. A48. Next base: position 162,339 of record NZ_JBTIXF010000001.1, read on the forward strand.
ACGACGCGGGCCCGGGCATCGCCAACCCCGACCGCGCGCTGCGGCGGGGTGCCAGCGACCAGGGCTCCACCGGCCTCGGGTTGGACATCGCCCACCGGGTGGCCCGGCAGGCGAACGGGTCGGTCAGCATCGCCCGCGCCCGGCTGGGCGGCGCGAGTGTCGTCATGCTGCTGGCGGACCCGGAGGCGACGCCCCGGCAGGTCAGCCGGTTCGGTCTGGTCGGCCGGCTGGCCCGGGAGCGCGAATCCGGACGACGCTGGCCCCGGCCGCGTGGCCGGCAGGAGTGACCGACTGACCAAGCGGTCAATTCTCTACCCTTGCGCAAGTTCTCCTTAGGTCTGGATTAACCGCGCACCGGGGCAGGCTTCGGACTGGCAACATCGCAGGAGATCCCAACCGCTCCACCGGGCCAGACGCCGTCGGCGACTTCCTCTCCGGTGTGGGCGGAACAGCGCGCGGCGAGGCCGGGTACCCCACACCAGGCCCCCGTCGCGCGCATCGCCGGAAACGGCCCCGGATCGCTGACCCGGCGCGGCCGCCCGCAGCACCCCGCGCCGGGTCAGCCTCCGAGATCCGCCCCGCCCGGGGCTCTGCCCACCGGAACCGCCCCGCCCGGGGCTCTGCCCACCGGATCCGCCCCGCCCGGGCTCTGCCCACCGGATCCGCCCCGCCCGGGGCTCTGCCCACCGGAACCGGCCCGCCCGGGACAGCGGGCTCGGCACCGGGCGGCGCGGGCCGGTCAGGCCAGGACGGCCTCGGTGTAGGCGTCGATCTCGGCGAGGATCCGGTCCCGGTCGGCGACCGGCAGGAACGACTGGGTCACCCCGGCTCGGGCCAACCCCGCCACCTCCGTCGGGCCGTAGCCGAGCAGCCGCCCGGCCACCAGGTACTCGTCGTTGAGTGTGGTGCCGAACATCGGCGGGTCGTCCGAGTTGATCGACACGGGCACCCCGGCGGCGAGCAGCGCCGGCAGCGGGTGCTCCTCGATCGCGGCCACGGCGCGGGTCCGGACGTTGGAGGTGGGGCAGACCTCCAGCGGGATCCCCCGCTCGGCCAGGTGCTCCAGCAACCGGGGGTCGCTGGCGGCCGAGATTCCGTGGCCGATCCGCTCGGCGCCCAGGTCCCGCAGGGCGTCCCAGATGGTTTCCGGTCCGGTGGTCTCCCCCGCGTGCGGGACCGACCGCAGGCCGGCGGCGCGGGCCTTGTCGAAGTACGGCTTGAACTGCGGTCGCGGCACGCCGATCTCAGGACCGCCGAGACCGAAACTGATCAGGCCGTCGGGCCGCTGCTCCAGGGCGATCCGCAGCGTCTCCTCGGCGGCCGGCAGCCCGGCCTCGCCCGGGATGTCGAAGCACCAGCGCAGCACCACGCCGAAGTCCGTCTCGGTCCGGCGCCGGGCGTCCTCAATGGCCGCGCAGAACTCCTCGGCCGGCACGCCGCGCCGCACGTGCGAGTAGGGCGTGATGGTCAGCTCGGCGTACCGGACGTGTTGCCGGGCCAGTTCCCGGCCGATCTCATAGGTGAGCAGCCAGACGTCGTCGGCGTCCCGGACCAGGTCGACGACGCTGAGGTACACCTCGACGAAGTGCGCGAAGTCGCGGAAGGCGAAGTAGTCGGCCAGCGCCGCCGGGTCGGCCGGCACCGGGGTGCGACCCTCGTGCCGGGCCGCCAGCTCGGCGACGATACGCGGCGAAGCGGAGCCGACATGGTGTACGTGCAGTTCCACCTTCGGCAGTCCGGCGACGAAGGCCGTCAGGTCGGTCACGGGATCTCCTCACACGGATCGGGTCGGTGGGCAGGTTACCCGGCCGGCCGGGCGACCACGAAGACACGCCGAAAGGGAAACGCCACCAGCCCGCTCCGGTCGGGGTAGGCCGCGACGAGCAGTTCGGACAGCTCGGCCCGGAAGTCCGACCAGTCCGAGCCGGCCCCGAGGACGGCCCGCACCGGGCGCAGGGCGGTGCCGTCCAGCCAGCGCAGCACCGGATGCTCGGCCCCGTCGGCCGGCAACAGATGCAGGTACGTCGTCTCCCAGGCGTCCACGACGCACCCCGCACCGGTCAGCAGTTCGGCGTACCCGGCCGGGTCGGAGACCGGATCGGACCGCAACAGCGGTGCCACCCGGTCCCGCCAGCGCGGCCGGGCGGCGACCTCCCGCAGGGCCCGGTGGGACGGCGCGGCGAAGTTGCCGGGGACCTGCACGGCGAACCAGGCCCCGGCCGGCAGGTCGGCCACCCAGGACCGGAACAGCTCCTGGTGCCCGGGTACCCACTGGAACAGCGCGTTCGCCACCACCACGTCGGTACGCGGTCCGGGACGCCAGCCCCGGACGTCACCGACGACGAACTCCACCGACGCGCCCAGCCCGGTCGCCTTGTCGATCATCTCGGCCGAGGAGTCCAGGCCGATGACCCGCGCCCCGGGCCAGCGGGCGGCCAGGGTGGCGGTCTGGGTGCCGGGGCCGCAGCCCAGATCCACCACCTCACGGGGTTCCTCGGCACCGACCCGGGCGAGCAGGTCCACGAACGGCCGGGACCGCTCGTCGGCGTACCGTTGGTAGGTTTCCGGATCCCACACGGCGCCTCCTCAGAAACCGTACGTACGTCTTGTGAGAGACTACGATGGGTCCTCGGCGAGCGCAACCGGCCCGTCAACTCGACGACCGACCGTCGCCGGGAGATCCTGGTCCGGGTACAAGAAGCTCCGGGTACGCGAGATCAGGGGGGATCCGGATGAAGGGGTGGCTTCCGCTGGCCGTCGGACTGCTGGCCGTCGTGGTGGGAGCGGTGTGGACGGTGCAGGGCCTCGGCTACCTCGCCGGCAGCATGATGAGCGGCGAACGGGTGTGGGCGATCGTGGGACCCGCCGTGCTGCTCGGCGGGCTGACGCTGCTCGTGGTCGGCCTGCGTAGGCGAGGCCGACGCCTGCCCTGAGCGCGCCACACCGGCCGGGCCGGCAGCGCCATCGACACGGCCCGCCGGGCCGCCGGTACAGCCCGCCGGACTGGCGGCACCACCGGTACAGCCCGCCGGACTGGCGGCACCGGTACGACGACAGGCCCCGCATCCGGAGGTCCGGATGCGGGGCCTGTCGGTGGTCCCTGGTTCGGATCCCGGCCGCGACCGGGTGCCGGATCAGATGGGGCGGACCTGCTCCGCCTGCGGGCCCTTCTGGCCCTGGGCGATCTCGAACTCCACCCGCTGATTCTCCTCCAGCGTGCGGTAGCCGCTGGTTTGGATGGCCGAGAAGTGGACGAACACGTCAGCACCCCCGCCGTCGACGGTGATGAAGCCGAAGCCCTTGTCTGCGTTGAACCACTTCACGGTTCCCTGCGCCATGTGTATCTCCTTCTAAAACTGGCGGCCGAGCACGCCGTGCGGCCGGTTGGCCGTTTTCGAGCAGCGGCGCCTGAGGCGGCCCCCACGAAGGAGGACTTCTCTCAACCCACGCCATCTCGCAACAGCGTGGAACAGCAAACCACGTACGCAAAAACTTCGCACAGCCTACCCGAGGAAATTCTCCGACATGTGACCTGACGAACGACCTCCCGCCGCCTGGGACACCCACAGGACAACGCGAACCGGCCCCGATCCACCAGGTACGGCGGGTCGGGACCGGGGGTCACCAGCTCAGTCCGGCCAGTGGCCGGTCAGTCGGCGAACCCCGACGGCTCCGCCACGATCGACGGCGGCGCGCACCACCGCGAAGATCGCCCCCTGGAGGGCGGCGGCGGCCAGCACCTCGCCCCAGCCACGTTCCTCGTCGGTGGCGTTGGGGGCGTCACCGTCCCCGGCAGCGACCTTCCAGACCTGCTTGAACACCGCACCGGCCACCAGACCGGCGGCCATGCCGAGCAGCAGCCCGACGGGCTTGTAGGCAACCTTGTTGATCGCCTTGCTCACCTGCGCCTCCCTCGTACCACCAGCACCACGGCGACCAGGGCCAGCACCCCGGCGGCCACGGCCGCCCACGGCACCGGGTCACGCCGGACCGCCTCGGCGGTCTGGCCGGCCTGCTCGCGTACCCGTTCGGTGCGCTGCGCCGCCTGCTCCCGTACCCGGGCCTTGGTCTGCGCCGCCGACTCCTTCAGCCGCGCCTTGACGTCCGCCTTGGCGGCCAGCGCCTGCACGGTCTCACCCAGCTCGACCCGGGTCCGCTGGATCTCCGCGCGCAGCGCCGCCGGATCCTGTTTGCCGTTGTTGACGCTCATGCCCGCCTCCCGTCCTTGACCGCCGTGGTGACCGCGTTGACGTCAGCCCGCAGGCTATCGGCTGCCGCCGATGGTACGGGAGGCACCGCGCGACGGACCTGTTTCCGGCCGATCAGGGCCAGCACACCCGCCACCACGAAGAGCAGCACGGCGACGATCAACGCGGCCAGCCAGCCGGGGAGGACGAGCGCCAGCAGCATGATCGCGGCCGCGACCAACGCGCCGAGGCCGTACAGGGCCAGTGCGCCGCCCCCACCGAACAACCCGACTCCGATACCCGCGTGCTTGCCCTTCTCGGCCAGCTCCGCGCGGGCCAGGGCCAGCTCGTCCCGGACCAGCGTCGAAATCTGCTCGGTCGCCCGCTGCACCAGTTCGGCGGCGGACTGCTCGGCGACCGGTCGCGATCGACCGCCCTCGACGACATCGGCCATGATGCCCTCCTTTCCACGTCCCCGGGCTGTATGCCCCGGCTGTGCGCTGGTCAATCCTGGCCACAGGACACGGTCTGGTGGGTCCCGAAACGCCGATCCGGCGGATCTACCGCCGGATCGGACCCCAACCACGTCAGGTCAGCCCGGCGTCCCCGGCGTCAGCCCGGCGTCCCCGGCCCGACGGACCGCTCGGTGGTCACGGCCGGACTGCTCCGGCGGGGCCCGGCCCGCCGGTGGTCACGGCCGGGTGGCCGCGTCGACGGGCTCCTCGGGACCGACGAAGACGTTGCTCCGCGCCTCCCCGTCATCGCTGCCGCCGAAGACCCGCGCGTCGTCCGGCACGTCCGACTCCGGACGCTGGGTCGGTCGCCGGGGCTGCACCCACTGCCAGGGCAGGTGGCTGCCGGCGTCACCCAGCTCGGTGCGTACCCGGGGCATCGCCACCGGCCGCTGGTCCCGGATCCAGCCCACCAGGTGTTCCCGGACCAGGCAGCGCAGGTCCCACAGCCGCCCGGCGTCGGCGGCGCTGACCAGGGCGCGGACCCGGACCATCCCGGCCACCGCGTCGGTGACCTGGAGGACGCAGACCCGCCCGTCCCACAGGTCGGTGCCCTCGACCAGCCGGCGCAGCTCCTCCCGCATGGCCTGCACCGGCACCGCCCAGTCGACGTCGAACTCCGCTGTGCCCAGCACCGCCGCCTGGGTCCGGGTCCAGTTCTGGAACGGCGTGGTGGTGAAGTACGAGGTGGGCAGCACCAGACGGCGGTCGTCCCAGATGTGTACGACCACGTAACTGAGGGTCAGCTCCTCGATCCGGCCCCACTCCCCCTCGACCACCACCACGTCGTCCAGCCGGACCGCGTCGCTGAACGCCAGTTGCAGGCCGGCGAAGACGTTGCCGAGCACGCTCTGCGCGGCCAGCGCGGCCACCGCGCCGATCACCCCGGCGGAGGCCAGCACGCTGGTGCCGATGCCGCGTACGGCGGGGAAGGTCATCAGCATGACGCCGATGGCCAGGATGACGATCACCGCCACCGTGAGCCGGCGCAGCAGGTTCATCTGGGTCCTGAGCCGCCGTGCCTGGCGGTTGTCCGGCACGTCGGTGCGGAACCGGGCCAGCGCGGTGTCCTCGACCGCCAGCAGCAGGGAGGCGACCAGCCAGGAGGTGGTGGCGATGATGAGCAGGACGAGGAAGTGCAGCAGCGTCTGTCGCCACCCGGTGCCGATGGCGAACTGCCCGGTGCCGATCCGGATGGCGACCTGGACCACGAAGACCGTCGCGGCCACCTGGAACGGCCGGTGGGTGTGGTCGGCCAGCTCGGTCATCAGCTGCGAGCGTTTGCCGAGCGTCCGGGTCGCACGGTGGATGATCTCCACCACCAGCAGGGCGATGGCCGCGGCACCGGCCGCGGCCACGAGCGTCCACAGAATGGGCTGCACGAGGTTGTCGTCTCCTTCTCTGGAACCGGGAAAGGGTCGGCGGCACCCAAGGATGCCCCGACCCTTTCCCGACCGTCCAGGTCAACCGCCCTGCGCCGGATCACCTCCGCCAGGTCACACTCCGCCAGGTCACACCTTGCGGTAGCGGGCCTGGATCACGCAGAAGGCGGCGAAGGCCGCGATGCCCAGGGCCACGAGGGCCAGCAGGAACGGCCCGTACGGCTTGTCGGCCAGGGTCCGCAGCGCGGCATCCAGACCGCGGGCCTTGTCCGGGTCGTAGCGCACGGCGGCCGTGACCACCAGCACACCGGCGATCGCCAGCGCGGCACCCTTGGCGACGTACCCGGCCATGCCCAGCCGGCGGGCCAGCGTCCGGGTGTGCTGGTTCATCCGCTCGGTGTGCAGCTTCTTCTCGAACTTCTTCTTGACGCCGTAGATCGCCATCCCGAACCCGAGCGCGAGCACACCCAGTCCGATCAGGCCGACCAGCAGCCGTCCGCCGGTGTTCGACATGAGCTGCTGGGACAGTGCCTCCTGCTTGTCCGCGCTGGACTGCTGGGCGTCGTTGACCACCTTGAAGGCGGTCCAGGCGAACCAGGCGTACACCACGGCCCGGGCGCCCGAGGCGACCCGCTCGAACGTACGCGACCGGCCCTGTTCGGCCAGGTGCCCGACGGCGGCCTCCAGCAGCTGCCACAGCGCCATGGCCGCCATGCCGACACCGATGACGATCAGCAGGGTCTCGCCCAGCGGCTTGCCGGCCAGCGTCTGCATGGCGCCGGTCTGGTCGCCCTCCTGGCCGGTGCCGCCGAACGCGATCTGCAGGGCCAGCCACGCGAAGAGCAGGTGGATGATCCCGTAGCCGATGAAGCCCGCGCGGGCGAGCAGCTCCAGCGGCTTGCTGTTCGCCGCCCGGGACGCGGTGGCGTGGGTACCAGAGGTGACTGACATGGCCCGGAGAATCACCGGTCGGGCCGGTTTTCAAACGTGCCCGGTGATCCGACCGGCACAAAGAGTGTGAATCCCTCCGGCGGGTCCGTCAGGAACTGGCGGCGGGTCCGTCAGGAACTGGGCGACCGGCCGATCCGGATCACCGCCTGCTGGTCGTTCACCGCCTCGGCCGAGACGTACAGGCCGGCGACCCGGGCGGCCCGCTCTCCGGTGGAGAGCACCAACTGCTCCCCCGCCACCTCCACGGTGACCGTGTCACCGTCGGCGCCGACCAGCCGGGCATCCACGCCCAGCACACTGGTTTCGGCCGTCATCCCGCGGTCGAAGGTCACCAGGCAGGAGTCGAGGCCACACTCGGTCTCGGTGTTCTGACCACCGCAGCCGGCGAGCACCGCGGCACCGAGGGTCAGACCCGCCAGCAGCCCGGCGGTCGGGCCCGGTCGGCGGGGCCGACGCGGGGCGGGGACCCGGACGGACCCCGCCCGGGGAACCGAGCGGGAGTCCGGAGCGGCGGCCCGCGCGGAACGGCCGGGGTTCGACACCGGTGTCCGGGGAGCCGGCGCCGTGGTCGGCCGGGTCGGGGAGTCGGCCGGCTCGGGATCGGGCATCGGGGGGCTGCTGCCTCGGATCATCGGACCAGGGTACGAGCACCGCCCACCGGTCACCCAGCGCCGGCATCCCGCCGAGGTGCTGCCGGTCGGCCCCGAGCCGCGCGATCCCACTCGTGGTTGCCCTCGTGATCCGCTCATGGTTGCCCTCGTGATCCGCTCGTGGTTGCCCTCGTGGTCCCGCTCGTGGTTGTCCTCGTGGTCCCGCTCGTGGTCCGACTCGTTAGGAGGGGGCCCTTCCTATACGAAAAGCGATAAGAAGGGGCCCTTCCTTGCGGGCGGGGCGGGCACAATGGCGCGATGAGCATGCTCGTCGAGGACAACCCCGCCCAACACCGGTTCGAGATCCTGGTGGACGACAGTCTGGCCGGCATCGCCGTCTACGAGCAGCGTCCTGGCGTGGTGATCTTCATCCACACCGAGGTGAAGCCCGCGTACGAGGGCAAGGGGGTCGGGAGCGTACTCGCCAAGGGCGCCCTCGACCAGGTACGCGAGCGCGGCGAGCGGGTGGTGGCGCGCTGCCCGTTCATCGCGGCGTACATCAAGCGCCACGCCGAATACCAGGACCTGCTGACCGACGAGGGCTGACCCGCGCGGCGCCGCGCCGACCGCCACGCCGATCGCCCGTGGTGGTCGGTGCGGCGGGCGTGGCAGAGTGCGGACATGGACCAGATCCGGCTCGCCGCGACCGCCGACACGAGTTGGTACGACATCCCGGGTGTCCGAATCATCGGCGCCATCGCCGGCGCGCTGCTGCTGGTGGCGGCGATCCGGTCGATGTTCGGCAAGGGCAGGTGAGCGGACCGCCCGGTCGCGACAATTCGCTACCGACGTTCATATTCTTCGATTAGCTTGGCCGTGGGACGGTACCCGACGGAGGGAGCTCCTCGTGGGACGAGCGTTGGTGGCGGCCACCACCGCCCTGGCCATGTCGATCGTCACGGTCGCCGGCACCTGCGGTACGGCCACGGCCGGCACCGCGACCACCGCCGGGGGCACCACGGTCGGCGGCACGACCACGGCCGGCGGCACCGCGACCACAACTGCCGGCACTGCGACCACAACTGCCGGCACCGCGGCCATGGTTGGCGGTGGACCCGGCGGCCCGGCGGGCCGGGGCCGGACGCATCGGCTGGCACCGCAACCCGGTAGCCCCGGCATCGGCGACAGCTACTACCCGGACTACGGCAACGGCGGGTACGACGTCGAGCACTACGACATCCGACTCAGATACGACCCGGCGACCGACCAGCTCAGCGGCACCACCACGATCCTGGCCCGGGCCACCCAGGACCTGTCCCGGTTCGACCTGGACTTCCTGCTGGACGTCTCGTCGGTCCGGGTCAACGGTTGGGTGGCCGGACACGCCAGGTCGGGCGGGCACGAGCTGGTGGTCACCCCGGCCCGCGCGGTGGAGCGGGGTCAGGCGTTGACCATCGTGGTCACCTACAGCGGTGTGCCGTCCACCGTGAAGTACCAGGGTTACACCTCCTGGACCCGGACCGCCGACGGCGCGCTCGCGGTGAACGAACCCGAGATCGCCTGGTGGTGGTACCCGAGCAATGATCATCCCCTGGACAAGGCGACCTTCGACGTCTCGGTCGCGGTGCCCGACGGGGTCGAGGTGATCAGCAACGGGGTCCAGCCGGCCCCGCCGGTCCGCGAGCCACGCGGCCAGACCCGGTGGAGTTGGCGCAGTGCCAGGCCGCAGTCGACGTACCTGACCTTCCTGGCGATCGGCCAGTACGACATCGTCACCGACACCGCCCCCGACGGCCAGCCCGTGGTCAACGCGTACAGCACCCGGCTCGGCGAGTTGGACGGCGCGGCCCGGGCCAGCGTCGAACGCACCTCCGAGATCGTCGACTGGGAGAGCGAGGTGTTCGGTCCGTACCCCTTCGAGGCCCGGGGCGGGGTGGCCGGTCCCCCGGACGGCGTCCGTTTCGCGCTGGAGGCGCAGACCCGCCCGGTGTACGGGCCGGGTTTCTGGCGGCGCGGCGCCAACACCTACGTCATCGCCCACGAGAACGCCCACCAGTGGTTCGGCGACTCCGTCGCGGTGGCGGACTGGCGGAACATCTGGCTGCACGAGGGCTTCGCCAGCTACGCCGAGTGGCTGTGGTCGGAGCGGCAGGGCGAGGGCACCGCGCAGGAGGTCTTCGACTACACGTACGCCTCGTACCCGGCCGACGACCCATTCTGGCAGGTGTTGCCGGGTGACCCGGGCGCGGACGACCTCTTCGACGACGCCGTCTACGACCGTGGCGCGATGGCGCTGCACCAGCTGCGGCTCGCGGTCGGCGACGACGACTTCTTCCGGATCCTGCGCGCCTGGACCTCCGACCGGCGGTACGGCAACGGCACCATCGAGCAGTTCGAGGCGCTCGCCGAGCAACTGTCCGGTCAGGACCTGACGGCGCTGTTCACCACGTGGCTGTTCACTGCGGGCCGGCCCGAGTTGACCGGCGCCGGAGCCCGCGCCTGGACCGCGCCGGCCCAGCCGAAGTCCTGGCCGAAGCTGCGCCAGGCCCGGCACGAACTGCTGACCCGCTAGCGCCCGCGGACCACGACTACCTGCTGACGCTGTCCACGGCTACCTGCCGTTCACGGCTGCTGCTGTCCACGGCTACCTGCCGTTCACGGCTACCTGCCGTTCACGGCTGCTGCTGTTCACGGCTATCTGCCGTCCGCCGCTATCTGCCGCCCACGACCGTCGCTGACGGCGACCCATGGCTTCACTGACGGCACCCCGGCTCTACCGACAGGCCCCGGTTCCACCGACAGGTCCCGAGCCGATTCATCACCCTCAGTGATCAACCACGCCCACCAGCGGCAACCCCACCGCCAGGCTTTGCAATGCTTCCCTCCCGGCGACAGGCACGCACCGTCACCTCACGCCGAATGCCGTCCGGAGAACAGCACCAACAAAACCCAAGCTCAGCCTCGCTGTAGCCAATAGGGAAGCATTGCAAAGCGACATGGCCCCGGCACCGGACGCCGCAGCGACCATCACACACCGCAACATCGTCCTACGGAGCGGGACAATCGCTCAGAGTAAGCGACCGTCGAAGGCCAAGAAGTAGTCCGGCAGTAGCCGAGGGCCAGAGGTGGTCGAGCAGCAGCCGAGGGCCAGAGGTGGTCGAGCAGCAGCCGAGGGCCAGAGGTGGTCGAGCAGCAGCCGAGGGCCAGAGGTGGTCGGGGATAGTCGAGGGTCAGAAGTAGTCGAGCAGCTGGGCACGCGGCCCGCTGGCGAGCAGGTCCAGCGCCGACGGATCGCTGCCAGGCGCGACCCGCAGCAGTCCGGCCTCGACCAGCTCCGCGGCGCCCGCTGCCGCGCAGTACAGCAGCGCGAACCCGCGTACGGTCAGCTCCAGATCGGCGGCCTCGGCGTCGGTGGCCGGCTCCAGCACGCCGCGCCCGTCGGCCAGTTCGAGCCGCCAGTTGCCGTTGTTCCACTCCGCGTACGGATCGGTCAGGCGGAAGGCGACGGTCCCGCGTACCCCGGTCGGCCAGCCGCGCTCGGCGACCGCGCGCACCACGTCCACCGGGCGGTGCATCCAGGGCCGCCGGGAGTACTCGCGGGCCACCGCCAGCGGTAGTTGGGCCGTGACCGCGTCGAAGTCGGACGCGGGCAGCCGGATCGTCGGCGCCACGCTGGCCCAGCTGGCCAGCAGGCCGACCAGTTCCCGCGCCGCCTCGGGCGTTGCGGCCACCAGGTCCTCGACGGTGAGCACGGAGTTGGCGTCGTAGCCCCGGCCGCGGTCCCAGAGCGCGTACCCGACCAACCGACCGGCCTCCTCCACCACGGTCAGACCGTCGGCGTTGGTCAACAGGTCGCTGGTCCAGTCCTCCCCGTACCAGCCGCCCTGCCGGGTCAGCAGGCCGCACCGGCGCCGCGCGTGTTCCTCGTACAACCGTCGGACCCCGGGCAGGTCGGCCGCGGTGGCAGGTCGGACCGTCGGACCGTCGGCCGGCCGGTGCCGGGGCAACGCCGAGGTCGGCAGGTCGTACGTGCGCAACGTGCCGCAGACCTCCCAGCCGGCCGACCGATACGGCTCGACGATCGTCGGGAACAGCGCGCTGATCGCGGCACCCCGGTCCCGGGCCCCGCGCAGCAGGCCGGTCAGCAACGCCCGCGCCACTCCCCGGCCACGCGCCTCGGGTAGCACGGCCACTCCCGCGACGTCCGCCGAGGAGACCCGTCGGCCGGCCCACCACTGCCCGAAGTGCAGGTCGATGGCCCTGCCGAGCAGCGCACCGGATTCGTCGAAGGCGCCCCACCGGGTCAGCCCGGGCGCCGGTCGCAGCGCGCGCGGAGACGCCTCGGCGGGACCACCGAAGGCCAGCCGGCCCAGTTGCCAGGCCCGCTCCAACTCGTCCTCGGCCAGCTCACGTACCTCGATCGTGTCCCGCATCGCGCGATGATAGCCGCCCGGGCTCGCGCCAACGCCAGGGATTTTCGTCTGGGCGGTGCCGTAGGCTCCGGCCCGTGCGGGACAGCGAACAGGCACACGGCGGCGGACCGGTGGTGGAACTGCTCACCAAGCGGACGATGGTCATCGTTTCGCACGCGATCGAACGGGCGGCGCTGGCCGCCGCGGAGGACGGGCCGCTGGTCGTGGTGGCGCTGTTCCAACGGATGCCCTATTTCGAGCGGGAACGCGCCGTCTACGAGACGCTCGCCGAGCGGGCCGCCGTCACGATCGTCGGCCTGGTGGACGAGCGACCCCCCGCCGTGCCGGACGGGTCGTACGGGATCCGGCTCGACCCGGCCGAGGAGCTGGCCCGGGAATGGACGGTGGTGGCCCTGACGCCCCGCTTCGGTGCGGTCCTGGCGGCCCACGACCGGGAGGAGGTCACCGCCACCGCGGCGACCCTGGAGGGTGGCCGGCTGTTCGACGGCTGGTGGCGGTTCCGCCGGGACGAGGCCCTGCACGAGTTGCTCCGGCTCCGCCGCGCGCTGGCCGACCGGATGCCGTCGGCGGCGTTGGCCGCCATCGACCGGACCGTGGACCGGGTCCGTGACCTGCCACCGGCTCCCGGCGAGGCTCGGACCGAGGCGGCGATCCGGCTGCTGGTCGACCGGGTACGGGGCGCCCTGGACCGGCATGACGATCTGCGCCGGCAACTGGCCACGGCCCGGCGACCGGCGGCCGAGTCGGGCCTCTCCGGGTTGGCCGACGAGGCAGCGGTACGCCGCTGGGCGGGAACGGACGGCACCACCGCCTCCGGCACGCTGCCGGTGGCGCTGATCGGGGTCCGGGTCGGTGAGCCGCCGAACGCGCCCGAACGGCTCGGTCGGCGCAGCGCGGCCCGCGAGTTGCAGGCCGTCCTCCAGGTGCTCACCGGCGGGCTGCGCCCGATCGACCGGGTGACCCGGCTCGCCGAGGACGAGTACCTGCTGATCCTGCCCGCGCTGCCCGCCGACGACGCGCTCCAGGTGGCGTACCGGATCGGCACCGACCTGGCCGGGCTGGCCGGGACGTACCCGTTCGTGCCGTTCACCGGCACCTCGGTGGTCGCCGTGACCCGGCGCCGGCCGTTGCCGGTCGAGGAGATCCGCCGGGCGCTGGACTGGGCCGTGACCCAGGGTGTCCCGGTGGCGGCGCTGCCCCCCGAGGCGACGGCACCCGCCGGCTGACCTTGCTGAAGGACCTGACCATCCGCAGCGGCACCTGCCACCACCGCCCGTCCCGGCGGTGGACGACAGCCGGGGGCGGGTCAGCGCCCGGGTGTCCGCGCCACCCGGTCGACGAGGGCCTGGGCCACGTCGCGAACCTTGCGGTTGGAGCCCTGGGACACCTTCGCGAGGATGTTGAACGCCTCGGTGGAGGTGCAGCGGCGTTCGGCCATGATGATGCCCTTGGCCTGTTCGATGACCGCGCGGCTGGCCATCGCCTCCTGCATCTGTCGGGCGAGGGTGGCGGTGCTGTCGTAGAGGTGTGCGTTGGCCAGGGCGACGGCGGCGTACGCGGCAAAGGTCTCCAGGACGGCGACGGTGTCGTCGCCGAACGCGTGCGGGGTGCGGGCGTAGACGTTGAGCGCGCCGACAACCGCGTCCTGGATGGGCAGGCCGATCGACAGCGAGCTTCCGACTCCTGCCTGCACTCCACGTTCGACCCAGTTCGGCCACCGGTCCTCGGCGGTGAGGTCGGGCACCGACAGGATGTCGCCGCCGGCGGCGGCGTCCAGGCAGGGGCCGCTTCCCCGCGCGTACTGCCGCTCGTCCATGTCGAGCGCCAGCTCGTCGGTGAACGCCGCGGTGTGTCCCGTGCCGCTGCGGACCAGGGTGACCGACACCTCCACCGGTGTGTCCAGGGCGCGTTTGGCCAGCTCGGCGACGCGTTGCAGGACATCATCGAGACCGACCTCGCCAAGCTTGATGCGACCGAGTTCGGCGAAGGCGTCAGCGGGGTCCGTCGGCAGGGGGGCCATGGCACGAGTTCCTCACCGGGAGCACGCCGACGGAGCCTGGAAAGGGGTGGGCGTGCGGATGGCAGCCCACGCGTCGCGGGCGCTGCACGGACCCACCAGGGCGGAACCGGGACCGACGCCGGATGCTCGACGCCGATTCGCCACATCCGGTGGTACGGCGGATGTGGGCTACAGGCCCGCCAGGGTACCCCGCTTCGTCGAGCGCCCGAGCTGCAGAGTGGCCGCGGGACGGTGTCAGGTGCCCCGGGTACGGCGACGCGGCGGATGTCAGGTGCGCAGCGTGTGGCTGGGGCTGCTGCCGTAGGCGGCGCGGTAGTCGGTGCTGAAGCGTCCGAGGTGGGTGAAGCCCCAACGGGTGGCGATCGTGGTGACGGTGACACCGGTGGTCGGGTCGGCGGCCCGCAGATCGCGGTGCGCGCGTTCCAGCCGGACCTGGCGGACGTACCCCGTCGGGGTGGTTTCGTGGTAGCGGCGGAACGCGAGTTGCAGTGCGCGGGGGCGTACGCCGGCCGCGGCGGCGATCTCGTCGACGGTGATCGGCCGGTCTGCGTGGTCGTCGATGTAGGCCACGGCGCGGCGTAACGCCCATGGCGTGACCTCACCGGCGGACCGCAGGGCCGCGTCGTGACCGGTGTTGGGGAACACGGCCAGGGCCGTCGCCGCGAGCTGGTGACGGGTGTTCTCGGCGATCAGCGGGTTCAGCATGAGCGCGGGGTCGGACAGCACGGTGCGGGTCAGGTGAGAGAGGGTCGCGGTCCAGTGCCGACCGAGCGCCACCGAGATCGGCCGGGAGCTGTCGAAGCGCAGGTCCGCACCGTTGATGCCGGTCTGCACGTGGGCGACCTTCTCCAGCAGGGCGCGGGGAAGGCGGGCGACGAACGTGTCGACGTCGTCGTAGGCGAGGTCCTCGGAGTGGTCCGGCAGGATCAGCATGACGTCCCCGGGCCGCAGGCGGTACTCGTCCTTGGCCCTGGTGACGGTGAAACGGCCGCCTATCAGGTGGGTGATGTTCAGGTCGCCGTCCGGGACCGTCTGGACCCGGGTGCACGCCGAGTAGTGCAGCCGGGTCACGCTGAGGTCGGCGAGCGCGGTGGTGACGCTGCGTAGGCCGGTTCCGTCGCGGCCCGCACCGGAGGACCGCACCTTGATGTCGAGGAATGCCCGCCGGACGAAGTCGTGGGCCGCGTCCGTGTCGCGGGTGGCGTAGCGCTGCCAGTGCGAGCCGGAGTAGACGGTGCCAGCTGTCATGTCCGCCTCTCCTGTCCAGAACGCCGGGCGATCAATCTATCCACGATACGCATCATTTGTGCGGCAGGCGTAGCGCGCCGCCCGCTCTCCTGGCGGTAGGGCACCGGCCGCGGATATGCATCAGGTGGATCGCCGTGTCCGGCCGTTGCCGGGGCGATCCGGCGGGTGCCCCTGGTCAAGCAGTCGGGCAGGGGCACCCGCGTCCGACCGTTCGCGTCCGCGTCAGTCGCCGGAACGACATGGGTGCGGGACGACATGGGTGCGGGACGACATGGGTGCGTCGAGAAGCACGACCGGTCACCGTCTCCGCGGCCACGGCTCGGGCTCTCCCACCGGCGAGGGAAGATGGCTGGTTCCCAGGCTAACGCCCGACGACGCCGAGCAGCAGCGTCGCCCGCGCGGTGCGCTGGTAGAGGACGCCGTGCCCGGCCTGCCGTCCGGTCACCAGCCCCGCCCGGCGCAACCGGCCGAGATGGTACGAGACCGTCGCCGCGCTCAACCCGTGCCGAGCGGCCAGGTCGGTGGTGGTTCGCGGGGTCTCCAGGTCGGCGAGCAACGCGGCCCGGCGCGGCCCGAGCAGGTCGACACCTTCCATCTCCGCGCCCGCCGGTACAGCGGCCCAGACCCGTCCCCGGCCCCGCGCCGGATAGCCGGCCATCGCCTGACCCGGGCGGCCGAGCCAGAGCGCGGGCCGGGGCAGGAACACCGAGGGAGTGAAGACCAGTCCTTCGGCGGCGTCCACCTCGGCGTCGACGGGCAGCCGTAGCCTCACCCAGTCGCCGTCCCAGTCGAGCTGGGGGTGCAGGTCCGTCACGATCGCGCCGAAACCGATCCGGCCGGCCCTCGTGGTGTGGTGCCGGACGTCCTCGTCGAGGATGCGATGCAGGTCCGGCCAGGACCCGGCCAGGACCCGCTGCCAGGAGCGTTCCAGCTGCTCGGCCACGCAGTCCAACAGGGCCTGCGCACCGGCCGCCAGCACGTCCCCGACCGGGGCGGGCAGCGGCGCCCGCGGATCCCGACCGGCCCCGGCGCCGGTCCGGGTCAGGGCCTCGGGCGGTGGCGCGCCGATCCGGAACGCCAGTTCCAGCTGGTGGCGGACCAGTTCGACAGGCATCGCCGTGACGGCGTCGAGTTCCTCCCGCAGACTCGGCTCGTAGCTGGCGGGGACCGGCACCAGGAAGTCCGGCACGTACCACGATGCCTGCTCGACCAGGGTGAGCAGCACCGCCAGGTCGGTCAGGTCGGCGCGGCGCCGGGTGTCCAGCACCCAGCCATGGGCGTACGGCGCCCGCTCCGGATGGGTCAGCACCTCCAGCCCGCAGCTCAACTCGGCCAGCCGGGACAGGGCGAACCGGGATCGCGCCAGCCGCCCGGCGTCGACCGCCAGCGAGATCATGGCCGGCCCACCTCCGCATTCGAGAACCTTCGAATCCCTCGTCGTCGTAAGCGTCGGCTGGTCGACTGGCCCGCACCAGCCGACCGGCGCCCCGGCCGGCATCCGACCCGACCTCGGCTACGCAGACGAAGGAGTCCAGATGGACCACGCACACCGCCCCATCGACCGGCGGAAGATCCTGCTCGGCGCCGCGGCGCTCGGGGTCAGCGTCGCACAGCTCGGCACGGTGGCGACCGCCGAGGCCGGCACCCGGAACGACGCGGACACCACAGCCGGGCGGAACGGTGAGCCGACCATCCGGAACGGTGGCGGGCTGGCCACGTCCCGGTCCGTCGGACCGTACGACGTGATCGCCCTCTACGACGCGACCGGGCCGTTCTTCACCACCCGTCAGGATGCCTTCCCGACCGCGACCGCGCGGGACTGGCGGCGCGCCGCCCTGCTGGATCCCGCCGCGTTCGGTCCCGAGGGGGCCTGGAACCTGGACTTCCGCTGTTACGCGATCCGCCGACCCAACGGTCGGGTGATCCTGGTGGATACCGGCGTCGGACCGGTGGGCAGCCCCGCCTCCGGCTGGGCACCGGTGCCGGGACACCTGCCCGAGCGGCTGCGGGCGGCCGGCATCGAACCGGAGCAGGTGGACGTGGTCGTGCTGACCCACGTACACAGCGATCATGTGGGTTGGGCGGTGGGCCCGGACGGCGTGCCGACCTTCCCGAACGCCCGGTACGCGATCCAGCGCACCGAGATCGCCGCGCTGGTGGCCGGCGGTGCCGAGGCGATGCTGTCGTACGTGGTGGAGCCGCTGCGCCGGACCGGGCAACTGTGGGAGGTCGACGGGCGTACCCGGATCACCGGCCGACCTGCCACGGCCGTGACGCTGGTGCCGACACCCGGGCACACCCCCGGGCATCAGTCCCTGCTCGTCGACGGCGGGCGGCGGCGGCTCGTGGTCACCGGGGACGTGCTGGTACACGCCGTCCAGTTGGTGAACCCGGACGTCGGGTACGTCTTCGAGGACGACCAGGACATCGCCCGGCGGACCCGACGGGCCCTGCTGGCGGAGGCCGCGGACCGGCGCGCCCTGCTGGCGACCGCGCACCTGCGGCAGCCGTTCGTGCTCGCCCCCGTCAGGCGCGTGCGGTCACGAGATAGAACGTGAAGCCCGCGAGGAACGGCCCGGCGGTGAGGCCGGCCAACCACCGTTCGGCGTCCGCCCGGGTGAACTCGCCGGCCTCGACCATCCGGGCCGCGTTGCGGCGCAGCCCGAGGATCTGGTCGGCGACGTCGAACTCGGCGAACGCGACCGCGACCGGGGTGACCGACCGGACCTCGGCGCCCGCCTCGGTGGCCAACCAGGCGAGCTGCCGGCCGATCGTGGGATTCCGGACCCGCCCGGCCACGAACCGGGCGAACGCTCGGCTGGTCGGCACGTCCGGGTGCGCGACGGCCAGCGTGTCCCAGTCCGGCTCGGCCATCCCGAGCAGCCCGTGCGGTCGCAGCACCCGACGCAGTTCCCGGATCGCCCCGGCCGGGTCGGCCAGGTGTTGCAGGACGCGGTCCACCTTCACCCGGTCGACGCTCGCGTCGGCCACCGGTAGCGCGTGCGCGTCACCGCGACACACCCGTACCGTCGGATGGTCGGCCAACCGGCGGCGGGCCTCGGTGAGCATCGCCGGGTCGCGGTCCACTCCCAGGACCGTGCCGGTCGGCCCGGCGGCGTCGGCGAGCAGGCCGAGGTCCGTGCCGGGACCGCAACCGAGATCGAGCACGGCGTGGCCGGCGGCGAGGGCGAGGGCGTCGGCCAGCCGCCGCTTGTAGTCGAGGCCGACGCCGGTCCGGGCCGCCGCGTCCAGGTACCGGATGGGGTCGGGGGCCGCCGGGTCGAGGCTGAGCGTGGTCATCCGCCGATTGGAGCACAACCGACAATCGGACGGTACGGAGCATGAACGCCTCCGGCGGGGGTACGGCCCCGACTGAACCCGGACGGCGGTGGCTGGAGACCGTACGCCCGATCGACCGGCGAGGAGAGTGGCATGCGCATCGGATACGCCCTGTCGAGCGAGGAGTACACCCCGGCCGAGTTGCTGGACCAGGCGCGCGGCGCCGAGCGGGCCGGCTTCGAGGCGTTGTGGATCTCCGATCACTTCCACCCCTGGAACGACGCGCAGGGGCAGAGCCCGTTCGTCTGGTCGACCATCGGCGCGGTCAGCCAGGTCTGCCGGCTACCGGTGACCACCGCCGTGACCTGTCCCACGGTCCGGATCCATCCGGCGATCATCGCCCAGGCCGCGGCCACCAGCGCGGTGCTGCTGGAGGGCCGGTTCGTGCTCGGGGTGGGCAGCGGCGAGGCGCTGAACGAGCACATCCTGGGTGATCCTTGGCCCAGTGCCGACGTCCGGCTGGACATGCTGGAGGAGGCGGTCGAGGTCATCCGGAAGCTGTGGACGGGCCACTTCGTCGACCACGACGGCCGGCACTACACCGTGGACAACGCGCGGATCTACACCCTTCCCGAGACGCCGCCGCCGATCTACGTGTCGGGCTTCGGCCCGAAGGCCATCCACCTGGCCGCCCGGATCGGTGACGGGTACATCGGCGTCATGCCGGACGCCGACCTGGTGACGCGGTTCCGGGAGGGCGGCGGCGGCGAGAAGCCGTGCCAGGCCAGCTTCAAGGCCGCGTACGCCCCGAGCGAGGACGAGGGCGCCGAGATCGCCCACCGGAGGTGGCCCAACGGTGGCCTGCCCGGGGAACTGTCCCAGGTGCTCCCCTCCCCTCGACACTTCGAGCAGGCGACGCAACTGGTCAGCAAGGACATGATCAAGGACACGTACGTCTGCGGGAACGACCCGGCGAAGCACCTCGAAATGATCGACAAGTTCGCCGCGGCCGGGTTCGACGAGCTGTACGTGGCCAACATCGGGCCCAACTACCAGGGCCTGTTCGACCTCTACGCTCGGGAGGTCCTGCCGAAGCTGCGCGGCTGAACCACCCCCCGGAGCCTCGCCGACACCGTCCCGCCGGCCGGGGACGACCGGTGCGTTAGAAGGGGTCCCCTGTACATCAAAAAGCGATAACAAGGTGCCCTTCCTTACCCCGGTCCCGTTTCGCGGAGATCCACCACGGGTAGCAGTGCGGTCGATGAAGCTGCCACTGCACTCCAACCGCCTCCGGCGTGCCGCGAAGAACCTGTTCGGCTGGCGTACGCTGCGCCCGAACCAGCTCGCGGCGATGCGCTCGGTGATGAAACGCCGGGACACCCTCGTGGTGCTGCCCACCGGGGCCGGCAAGTCGGCCATCTACCAGATCCCGGCCAGCCTGATCCCGGGTCCCACCGTGGTGATCTCGCCGCTGCTCGCGTTGCAGCAGGACCAGATCGCCTCGCTCAACGAGCGGGAACGCCCCGAGCTGCGGGCCGTCCGGATCAGCTCGCACGAGTCGGCGGCGCAGCAGGCCGCGGCCATCGCGGCCATCCGGGACGGCTCGGCCGAGTTCCTGTTCATCACCCCGGAGCAGTTGAGCAACCCGGACCGGATGGCCGAGGTACGCGCGCTGCGGCCGGCGCTGGTCGCGGTGGACGAGGCGCACTGCATCTCCGCCTGGGGGCACGACTTCCGCCCCGACTACCTGGCGCTGGGCCACCTGATCCGCGGTCTCGGCCGGCCGCCGGTGGTGGCGCTGACCGCCACGGCGTCGCCGCCGGTGCGGGAGGACATCATCGCGCGGCTCGGTCTGAACGATCCGAGGATCGTGGTCTCCGGGCTGGACCGGCCGAACATCTTCGTCGAGGTAGCGCAGTGCCCCACCGAGAGCTACCGGTGGCGGCGGTTGATCGCGCTGCTGCGCGAGGACACCCGGCCGGGCATCATCTACGTGCCGACCCGGCGCGCCGCCGAGGAGTTGACGGAGAAGCTCACCAAGGCCGGTTTCCCGGCGGAGTTCTACCACGGTGGGATGCCCGCGGGGGCCCGGCACGAACTGCACGAGGCGTTCCTCGACGACCGCGTACCGATCATGGTGGCCACCTCGGCGTTCGGCATGGGCATCGACAAGCCGAACATCGCCTGGGTGGTCCACATGGCGCTGCCCGACTCCCCGGACAGCTACCTCCAGGAGATCGGCCGGGCGGGTCGGGACGGTGAGCCGGCCCGGGCTCTGCTGCTGTGGCAGTCCGAGGACATCGGGTTGCAACGGTTCTTCTCGGGCGGTCGGCCGGACGAGAAGGAGCTGTCCGACCTGGCCGCCCTGCTGCGTGCGGAACCGGCCACCAGGGCCGCGCTGCGCGAACGGTCCGGGCTCGGCCCGCGCAAGCTCGGCAACCTGCTCGCCCTGCTGGAACAGGTGGGTGCCGCCGCGCCAACCGGCAACCACCTGCTCACCAGTCCCCGGTACGCGCCGTCGCCGGCCGAGGCCGCGCGGGCCGCACTCGCCGAGGCGGACCGGCAGCAGGCCGTGCAGCGCTCGCGCACCGACATGATGCGGGCGTACGCGGAGACCCGGTCCTGCCGTGGGCAGACCCTGCTGGCCTACTTCGGCGAGCAGATGACCGACGTCTGCGGGCACTGCGACAACTGCGCCGCCGGCACGAGTGTCCCGGACGACCGCGCGAGCGGGCCGTTCCCGGTGCACAGTCAGGTGCGGCACAACGAGTGGGGCACCGGGCTGGTGCTCAGCTACGAGGCGGACAAGATGACGGTGCTGTTCGACGAGGTGGGGTACAAGACCCTGTCGGTGCCGGTGGTGAGCGAGCAGGGTCTGCTCACCGCCGACAGCCGCTGAGGTCCACCCTTGACCTAGGCTGACTGCCGCCGACCGGTGACCGCGCCGATGCCCTCGGCGTCGGTGATCCTGACCCCGGTCGCGGCGCTGACCACTGGAAACGCGACAACACACAGCAGATACAGCAGGGGGACGATGACGTGACGGACCAGCCGTTGCACAGCGAGTTCGGGTTCACCGACGACGAGTGGAGCCTGCTCGTCAACCTGCCGCAGGCGGTGCTGACCGCGGCGAGCGCCGCCGAGTCCGACAGCACCCGGCGGACCATGGCGGAGAACGCCGCCGGTCTGGACGCCATCGGCGCCGGCCGGGAGTCGGCGAGCCGGTTGGTCTCGGCGGTCGCCGGTGAGGTGATACACCGCACCGGTGACCCGGAGACCGGTGAGGAACTGCCGGTCATCCAACCCGACGACCCCAGCGGAATGATCGCGGACGTACTCGGGCGGGCCCGCACGGCGGTCGCGCTGTTGAACGCCAAGGCGCCCGAGGGTGACGCCGGGGCGTACAAGTTGTGGCTGGTGGAGATCGCCGAGCAGGTGGTCACCGCCGCCCCCAGCGGTGGCTTCCTCGGCCTGGGCGGCGAAACCGTCAGCGAGTCCGAGCGCCAGTTCCGCGACAACCTCTCCCACCTCCTCAACGACTAACCCCACCCCCCCGGCCCCCACCCCCACCCCCAATGGTTGATCATGAGGTTGACCGGTCGATCCGAGACGAATCAGCCAGTCAACCTCATGATCAACCTATCGGTCCAGGGGCGCCGCCTCGGTGGGTGGCGCAAGCCTGGCTGGGATGGTGGTGGGCGGTTCAGGTTCGGCTGGAATGGTGGGCCGGTGGGCGTGCCGGAGTAGCAGCACGCACAGCAGCGCGGCCAGCAGCATCACCAGCAGCGCGGCGACGGCCGCGACGTGCAGCCCGGTCAGGAAGGCCGCCCGGGCCGCGTGCAGCAGCGCGGCCCCGGCCGACCCGGGCAGGGCGCCGGCCCCGGTGTACGCGCCGGCCAGCGTCTCCCGGGCCGGGTCGGCGACGGCCGCCGGCAGGCCGGTGAGCGAGCCGGTGATCTCGCGTCGGTACACCACACCGCCGAGGCTGCCCAGCAGGGCCATCCCGAGCGCGCCGGCGAACTCCGTCGCCGATTCCAGCAGTCCGGAGACGGTACCGGCCCGCTCGGCCGGCGCCGCCCCGAGCACCACGTCGGTGACCAGGGACAGCACCGCGATGACACCCGCGGCGTAGCCGGTGGCACCGACCAGCAGCACCCAGAGACCGCCATCGGCGGGCACCCGGGTCAGCACCCCGAAGCCGACCGCCGCGAGCACGAAGCCACCGGCCATGACGTACGCCCGGTTGACCCGGACGGCGAGCCCGGCGGCCAGCGGCGCCACCCCGCCCACGGCGACGGTCGGCAGCAGGCTCCACAGCGCGGCCCGCAGCGGGCTCATCCCGGTCACCAGTTGCAGGTACTGGGTGGTGAAGATCGCGAAGCCGACCAGCGCGAACATGCCCAGCACGTTGACCAGCAACGAACCACCGAAGGCGGGCCGCCGGAAGAGCGCCAGGTCGATCATCGGGTACGCCCGGCCGCGCTGGCGGCGCAGGAAGGCGGCGCCGAACCCGAGGCCCAGTCCGATGGCCAGCACGGGCGGCACGGCCGGACCGGAGCGGGCCAACTCCTTGATCCCGTAGATCACCGGCAGGATGGTCACCAGGGACAGCAGCGAGCTGAGCAGGTCGAATCCGCCGGCCGCCGGGGCACGGTGCTCGGGCAGCAGGACCGGACCGAGCAGCAGCAGTACGGCCATCGCCGGCAGGTTGATCAGGAAGACCGACCCCCACCAGAAGTGCTCCAACAGGAGCCCGCTGAGCACCGGGCCGATGGCGATGCCACCGGCCATGGCGGCGGTCCAGATGCCGATGGCCTTCGCGCGCTGCCGTTCGTTCCGGAACATCGCCCGGATCAACCCGAGGGTGGACGGCATGAGGGTGGCGCCACCGACGCCGAGTAACGCCCGGGCCAGGATCAGCAGTTCCGCACTGCTGGCGTACGCGGCCAGCAGGGACGCCGCGCCGAACGCGGCGGCACCGATCAGCAGCAGCCGGCGCCGGCCGATCCGGTCACCGAGCGCGCCCATCGTGATCAGCAGGCCGGCCAGGACGAAACCGTAGATGTCGAAGATCCACAGTTGCTGGGTGCCGGTCGGCCGCAGTTCCCGGCTGAGGAACGGCACGGCGAAGTAGAGCACCGACACGTCCATCGAGACCAGCAGCAGCGGCAGCATGAGCACCCCGAACCCGGTCCACTCCCGGCGCCCCGCCAGCGCACCGTCGGGACCGGAGCCGGGCTGCGGTGGAACCGCCTTCCCCGCCGGCACACCGCCGGAGCCGGAACCGGAACCGGAACCGGAACCGGAACCGGAGCCGGAGCCGGGCTGCGGCGGAAGGCCGCCCCGGCCCGAGGCTTCCGCCCGGGATTTCTCACCGCTCACCGCGTTCATCGCGGCCACCTACCCCTCAAGACAACTTACTGCGTATGTCATACGCTCTACTGCGTAAGTTATACGCAGTAATAGGATGATGGTCAACCCCACGGAGGCGGAACGATGGAAGACGACACCGGGACGGGCCTGCCGGCGAGCCTGGCGACCGCCTGGGGCCTGCGGGACCGGCCAGCCAAGGGGCCCCGGCCGGCGCTCAGCCTGGACCGCATCGTCCGGGCCGCCATCGCGGTGGCCGAGGCGGACGGCCTGGCCGCCGTCTCGATGGGCCGGGTGGCCAAGGAACTGGGTGCCGGGACCATGGCGCTGTACCGGTACGTCGGCGCCAAGGGCGAACTGGTCGAGCTGATGACCGACGCCGCCTACGGCCCCCCACCCGCGCCGGATCCCGAGCAGGACTGGCGGGCCGGCCTCGACCGATGGGCCCGCGCGGTGCTCGACGGGTACCGCCGACACCCGTGGCTGCGGCACATCCCGATCAACTCGCCACCGATCCTGCCCAACCAGCTGCGCTGGATGGAGAACGCCCTGGTCGTGCTGCGCGACACCGGTCTCACGGGCCCGGAGAAGCTGTCCACCGCGATGCTGCTGTCCGGGTACGTCCGCTACTGGGCACAGGTCACCCTGGACATCGCGGCGGCGGCAAGCGCGAGCGGCGTGACCGCCGACGAGGCGATGACGACGTACGGCCAGCGGCTGGTCCGGCTGGTGGACGCCGACCGGTTTCCCGAGCTGCACGGGTTGATCGTGGGTGGCCTGCTGGTCGAGGACGAGGCCGTCGATCCGGACGCCGACTTCGGCTTCGGCCTCGACCGCATCCTCGCCGGCATAGCCGCCCTCATCAACCAGCGCACCACCGCCCCACCCACCACCACCACCCAGAACCCCCCGGGTTGATCATGAGGTTAGCGGCCTGTTCGATCTCCCAAACGCCAGTCAACCTCATGATCAACGCGACAGGCGGGTGAGGTCGGCGACCGCGGCCAGGACTTCGGGTACGGGGATCGCGGCAAGCGTCGGGTGCAGCCCGTCGACCGGCTCCGCACCCGGGACCGGCGCGGAGAACGGGTCGTGCCACAGCACTCGGTGCCAGGGACGGTCCGCCGGTGGTCCCCAGTGCTCGGGTCGGACCGGGCCGAACAGCACCACCGACGGCGTCCGGTACGCGGTGGCCAGGTGCGCCACCCCGGTGTCCGCGCTGACCACCAGCCGGGCGTGCGCGACCAGCGCCGCCAACCCGGCCAGGTCGAGACCGGTGGCGACGGCGCTCGACGGCAGCCCGGCGCCCTCGGCCACCCGGCCGGCCAGTTCCCGCTCGACCGGCGAACCGGTGACCACGACCCGGTGGCCCAGCCGGTCGAGTTCCCGGGCCACCGCCGCGAACCGGTCGGCGGGCCAGCGGCGGGCCGGCTCCTTGCCGCCGGGGTGTACCACGGTCACCCCCACCGGTGACCGGGACGGATCCGGCCGGGGCAGATCCAGGTCGGCCGGGTCGGCGGGTACCCCGTACCAGTGGAGCAGCCGGCACCAGCGGCGGACCTCGTGCTCGTCGGAACGCCACGCCGGCCCGTCGGTGTGGCCGGCCTCGGGGCAGGCGAAGGCCCGCAGCGGCGCCGGGGCGACCCGGCGGAGCAGGCGGTGCGACTCGGGTCCCCGGCCGTGCAGGTTGACCGCCCAGTACGCGGCCGGCACCACGCCGTCCGACGAGCCCCGCCGGCCCACCGTCCCGCGACCCGCCAGGGCACCGTCCCCCGGCCGGCCGTCCCCGGCCCGGCCGCCCGCCGGCCGGCCGTCCCTCGACAAGCCCTCCCCCGGCACACCGTGCCCGGACAACCCGTCCAGCGACAACCCGTCCATTTCCAGGCCGTCCAGTTCCGGGCCGTCGACTTCCAGGCCGTCGACGGGGACGAGCCGGTCGACGCATCCGGTCAGCCGGGCCAGCGGGGCCAGCCAGGCGGGTGCGGCCAGCACCAACGGATGGTCCGGCCGGGCCCGCCGCAGCCCGCGCAGCGCCGGTACGGCGGTGACCAGGTCACCGATGCCGAGCGCGCGCAGCACCAGGATCACGGGTACGACGTCTCCTCGTCGGCGCACACCACCAGTTCCCGGATCGAGCAGCCCGGCGGCTGGCCGAGGGCGAACAGCACCGCCTTGGCGACGCTGCTCGGATCGCTGAGTCGCGCGTCCGGGCCGGGCCGGTACTTCGGGTCACGCTCGTCGAAGAACGCGGTCCGCATCCCGCCGGGGATCAGCAGCGTCACCCCGACCACCCCGGCCAGCTCCGCCGAGAGCGCCCGGGTGAAGCCGACCACCCCGAACTTCGCCGCGCAGTACGCCGTCGCGTCGGAGACCGCCTTGACACCCAGCGTGGAGGCCACCGTCACCACCCGGCCGGCGGAGCGTTCGAGGTAGGGCAGCGCGGCCCGGACCACGGCGACGGTGGCCAGCAGGTCGACGGTGACCACCCGTTCCCAGGTCTCGGCCGGCACCTCGGCCAGCCGGCCGGGCACGTCCATTCCGGCCGCCGTGACCAGGCCGTCCAGTCCGCCGGCCTGCTCGGCGAGCTGCCGGGTGGCGGTCTCGGCCGCCCGGGTGTCGGCCAGGTCGCACCGGATGAACGGCAGTCCGTCGGCCGGCGGCTGCCGGTCCAGGACGCTGGGCCGGCCACCGGCCTTGAGCACCGCCTCCACCACGGCCGCGCCGAGCCCGCTGGACCCGCCGGTCACCAGCACCGACGGGCCCGACCGCGAGGAGTTTCCGGTCACCGTGCCTCCTTCGCCGGCTGGGGGCCGGTGCCCGAGCGGGCCGCCTCGATCATCTCGGTGGTGGACCGTCCGTCGAGGTACGGCACCACCACCGTCTGCCCACCCCACCGTTGCAGGATCTCCGCTTCGGGTAGCTGCGGCTCGTCACCGGCGCCCGTCGCGTAGTCGCCGCCCTTGACCCAGATGTCCGGGCGCAGCCAGGACAACACGGCGTGCGGGGTCGACTCGTCGAAGATCATGACCGCGTCGACACAGCCCAGCGCCGCGAGCAACCGGCACCGGTCCGCCTGCGGGACCAGCGGCCGGTCGGGTCCCTTGAGGCCGGCCACGCTGGTGTCCGAGTTGAGGCAGACGATCAGGCAGTCACCGAGCCGACGGGCCGCCTCCAGGGTGGCGACGTGACCGGCGTGCAGCAGGTCGAAACAGCCGCCGGTGGCCACCACCGTGCCGGCTCGGGCGCGTACCCGGGCCACCACCGCGCCGGCGGCCCCCACGCCGATCCGGTCGTCCGGTACGGCCGGTCGGTCGACCGCGGTGGACACCGCCCGGCGCGCTCCGGCCGCCGGAGCGGACGCGGGCGACGCGCAGCCGGCGGGTGCGGCCGACGCGGCCGGCGTGACCGGCACAGCGGGCGCGGCCGACGTGACCGACGGGACCGACGGGGCCGACGCGGCGGGCGTGACCGGCACGGCGGGCGTGACCGGCACGGCGGGCGTGACCGGCACGGCGGGCGTGACCGGCACGGCGGGTACCGCGGCGGCCACCCCACCGCGCGCCACGTAGGCCGACGCCTCGGCGACGGCCCGCTCGACCGCCTCGGAGACCAGGGCGCCGTCGGCCAGCGCGACCGTCGCGGTGGCGGCGAACCGGTCCCCGGCGCCGCAGGTGTCACCGGGTGCCGCGACCGGGGCCCGGACCACGAGCGGGGTCGACCCGGCGTGGCTGAGCAGGGCACCGTCGCCGCCGAGGGTGACCGCCACGGCGGCCACCCGCCATCGTTGACGCAGGCCCTGCGCCCCCCGGGCCGCCGCCGACAGCCGCGAGCCGCCCGGGGCGGCACCCACCAGTTCCCGGACCTCGTTCTCGTTCGGGGTGACCAGCCGCGCCCCGGCGACCGCGACCGGCCCGCGCGGGTGCGGGTCCCAGACCACCGGCGCCCGGGTGGCGGCCAGCGCGGCCCGCAGCGCGGGATGCCGGGCCACCCCCCGGCCGTAGTCGGCCACCAGCACGCCGGCGGCCTCGGCGATCAGGTCGAGCACGGCGTCGGCCGGGTCCCCCGGCGGGCCGGCGGGACCGCCCCGGTCGTGCCGCAGCAGCACCTGGCCGCGGGTCCGCAGCCGGATCTTCTCCGGGGTGGCGCCGCGCATCGGCAGCGCGTAGACCCGCACCCCGGCGGCGGTCAGCAGGGTGGCCAGCCGGGCCCCACCGGCGTCGTCGGCGAGCGCGGTGACCAGCGCGACCTCCCGGCCGTGCCCGACCGCGAACAGCGCCGCCAGGCCCGCGCCGCCGGGACGGTCCGCTGACTCGCCCTCGTCGAGCACCGGTACGGGCGAATCGGGGCAGAGCCGGTTCACCACCCCCTCGACGTCCCGGTCCAGCAGCGTGTCGCCGAGGACGACCAGCGGCCCGCTCACCGGCCGGCCCCCGGCGCGTCGTCCGGTGCCTCGGTCAGGGTCACCTCGACCCCGGCCGGCGGTACCACCGGCTCGGCGTCCGGCGGCACCGGACCGGCCGGCGGGCCGGTCACCACCGGTTCCACCGGCGGTGCCATCCTGACCGGCTCGACTGGCGGGGCGGGCGCGGCCGGCCGCACCGGCGGGGCCGTCACCGGCAGTCCGGTGGGGACGCCGATCGCGGGTCCGGCCAGCGGCGCAGGCGACGCCAGCGGCGACACGCCGGTCGGGCGACCGGCCGTGCCGGACCGGGCCGCGCCGGCCGACCCGACCGCCCGGCCGGCGAACCCGGCCGGCCCCAGCACGGTCAGCAACGCGGCCTCGACGTACTCGCAGAGCACGTGCGCCGAGACCAGATGCAGCTCCTGCACCACCTGGGGATCCGTCGACGGTACGGCCAGCACGTCGGCGCAGACCTCGGCCAGGGGGTTGGGCGCCGGGCCGGTGAGCGCCCAGCAGCGCAGCCCCAGCTCGGTACCGGCGCGGGCCGCCTGGATCAGGTTGGGACTGTGACCGCTGGTCGACAGCAGCAACAGCACGTCCTCGGGCCGCCCGTGCGCCCGCACCTGGCGGGCGAAGACCTCGTCGTACCCGTAGTCGTTGCCGATGGCGGTCAGGGTCGAGGTGTCGGCGCTGAGCACCAGCGCCGACAGCGGCACCCGGTCGCCGCGCAGCCGCCCCACCAGTTCGGCGGCGAGGTGCTGGGCCTCGGCCGCGCTGCCCCCGTTGCCCGCGATCAGCAGCCGGCCGCCGTGGCCGAGACGCCAGGCCAGTTCACCACCCCACTGCCCGAGCCGGGCCGCGGCCTCCCGGTACGGCAGCAGCGTCGCGGCGAGCCCGGCGAGGTGACTGTCCAGGGCCCCCGCCCCGTCGGACATCACGCGCCCACCCGGCTCGGTTCGCGCACCCGCCCCACCGCCGCGTACACGGCGGCGAGCTGGTCGGCCGTGCGCTGCCAGGAGTACCGGCTGCGGGCCCGGTCCAGCGCGGCCGTCGCGTAGGCGAACCGGCGCAGTCGGTTCGACAGCAGCCGGGCGATCGCGGCGCCCAGCGCCGCCGGGTCGCGCGGCGGCACCAGGTCACCGGTCAGGCCCGCCACGACGGTGTCGGTGAGGCCGCCCACGGCGGTACCTATCACCGGTACGCCGCAGGCCATCGCCTCCAGCGGCGTCAGGCCGAACGGCTCGTACCAGGGGGCGGCGACCAGCACGTCCGCCGACCGGTACCAGTAGGACATCCGCTCCCGGGGCACCGCGCCGACCAGCCGGACCCGGTCGGCGAGGCCGGACCGGTCGATCAGCTCGGTGAGCCGGCGGGCCTGCGGGTCGGTCGCCAACCGGTCCGGCGGCGGTCCGCCGATGATCAGGCACTCGGCGTTCGGCACCGACCGCATCGCCCGGATCACGTCCTGGAAGCCCTTCCGTTCGACCAGCCGGCCGACGGTCAACACCCGGGGCCGGTCGGGGTCCCGTGGCGCGGCCTCGCCGGTGGGCGCGAACGCCGCGAGGTTGACCCCGGACGGGATCACGCTGAGCTGGTCGCGCGGCACGCCGAGCTGGGCGAGCTCCCCCACCTCGTCGCTGCTCTGCACGATCACCCGGTCGACGGCCCGGCCGAGGGCCCGTTCGTAGTCGATCCGGCCCGGTGGGCTGGTGTCCATGGCGCCCTGGTGGCGACGCTTGACCGTGCCCAGCGCGTGGTACGTCAACACCACCGGGACCCCGGTACGCCGCCCCGCGGTGATCCCGGCCAGCCCACTCATCCAGAAGTGCGCGTGTACGACGTCGGGGCGCCAGTCGTCCCGCCACGCCTCGGTCAGCCACCTGCTGAACTCCGGCATGTGGGGCAGCAGCTCGTCCTTGGCGACCGGTGCCGCCGGCCCGGCCGGCACGTGTACCACGGTCACCCGCGCGCCGGCCGGCACCAGCTCGGGCAGCCGCCCGTCGTCGCGGCGGGTGTAGACCCGCACGTCGTGACCGGCCTCGGCGAGCGCGGTCGCCAGCTCCGCGACGTGGGTGTTCTGGCCACCCGCGTCCTCGCCGCCGAGCACCGCGAGCGGGCTGGCGTGCTCCGAGATCATCGCGATGCGCATAGCTCCTCCTCCAACAGCCGGTCCCAGTCGGCGAGGAACCGCTCCAGGCCGTACCGGGTACGGGCGAGAACCCGGGCCCGATCCCCCAGCCGACGCGCCTGCGCCGGCTCGTCGAGCAGCCACCGCGCGGCGTTCACCAGGTCGTCGATCCGGGTGGACAGCACCCCGGCCTCCGGTGGCACCGCGGCGACCGCCTCGGTGGTGGCGAGCGCCACCACCGGCATTCCCATGGTCATCGCCTCGATCAGGCTCAGACCCAGCGAGGTCCACCGGCACAGGTGCAGGTAGACCCGCCGCCGGGCCAGCTCGGCGTGCATCCGGGCCTGCGGCGGGTTGTCGTACGGGGTGATCCGGTCGGCCAGGCCGAGGTGTTCGGGCAGTCCGGCGACCCCCATGCCGTACACGTCCAGCGGGGCGAGGGCGGCGAACCGGGGCAGCAGGTCGGTGCCGGTGACCCGGCCCCGCCGGACCGGCTCGTTGACCACGACACCCAGCCGGTCCAACTCACCGGTCCACTGCGCGACCGGTGGCACGATCCCGTGCTCGACCACGGTGCTCCGGGTGCCGCCGGCGTCCCAGAACAGCTCGTTGAAGTGCGTGACGTGGGCCAGCAGCAGATCGTCCCGGTCGGCCACCGGGTGCCGGCTGAACGGCACGTCGCCCTTGGGGGTGTTGTGCTCGACATAGACGAACGGCAGGTCCCGGCCGGGCCGGCGGCGCAGCCAGCGGTGGGCCAGGTCCTCCTCCTCGGGTCGCTGCACGACGACCAGGTCCACGTCCTCGACGGCCAGCTCCTCGGGGCTGACCTCGACGACCGTGTCCGGCCACGGGTAGGTGTCGGCCCGTCCCCGCCCGTACGGACCACGGTCCGGGGTGACCGGCACCAGGTAACGGTGCTTGCCCTGGACGAACGCGGTGGTCCAGGACCCGTGTACGTGCCACAGCAGGATGTTCATGACGCCACCTCGGGTACGGCCAGCGCCGGCACGGCCGGCGGCGTGGCCCGGAGCTGGCCGCTCGGCGCCGGTTGGGCACCGCCCGGGCGCACGCCGAGCAGCCGGACCGCCGCCAGCACATCCCCGGGGTCCACCCCGGACAGGCACGGGTGACCCGGCACCGGGCAGGCGGTCACCCGGGTGTCCCGGCAGGCGGCACCGGCATCCCCCAGCCGGACCACGGGCACCCGGTACGGCCCCCACTGCCCGAACGGCACGGTGGGGGCGAACAGGCTGATCACCGGCGTGCCGAGCGCCGCCGCCAGATGCGCCGGACCGGTGTTGGCCACGACCAGACAACCGGCCCGGGCCAGCACGGCGGCCAACCCGGCCAGCGAGGTCCGGCCGCCCAGGTCGATACCGGTTTCTCCGGCGACCCGGGCGGTCAGCGCCCGTTCCCGCGCCCCGCCGGTCACCACCACCCGGTGACCGGCGCGGGTCAGCGCCCCGACGATCCGCTCGGCCACCTCGGGCGGGCAGGCCCGGGCCGGCACCGAGGAGCCGGGATGCACCACGACGTACCCGGGATCCATGGGTGTGCCGGCCACCGGCGCGGCGAGCCGGTCGGTACGGATCCGCAGGCCCGGCTCGTCGTCGGCGGCCAGCCGGAAGCCGGCGGCGGCGGCCAGCGACAGCGCCCGCTCCGGTTCGGGGATGCCCGGCGGCACCCGGTGCCGCACGTCGAGCAGGGCACCCGGATAGTCGTCACTGATCGCGCTGATCCGACCCACCCCGGCCATCCGCAGGGCCAGGGCCAGCGGCAACGCCGACTGGTGGTACGAGGTGAACAGCACCGCCTCCTCGGCACCGACCCGGGCGAGCCGGTCGACCAGTTCATCCATCCCGGACCTGTCGACGGGCCGGGGGCGGGGATCGATCCACGGCAACGGCCACTCCACCAGTTCGTCCACCCCGGGCAGCAGCTCGGCGGCGGCCCGTCCGCGCGGCCCGCACAGCAGCACCACCCGCTCGGCGCCGGCCGCCACCGCCCGGATCGCCGGCCCGGTGACCAGGACGTCGCCGGCCGAGTCGGTCCGGGCCACGAGCACGCCGCGCCGCCGGGACCGGGTCGGGCGGACCTGCCCGGCGAACAGTCGTTGGCGCAGCAGGATCAGTTCGACGGCCTCGGCCAGGTCGGCGGCGACGGCCGGCGCCGCGGCGATCTCCGCGGGCCGGGTCACCGGCGTCGGGACCAGGATCCCCGCCGCGCCCGCGGCACCCGCGGCCACCAGGTCCGTCCCGATGTCCCCGACCACGACGCACCGGGCGGGCACCGTGCCCAGGGCCCGGGCCGCGGCGTGGACCAGGCCCGGCTCGGGCTTGCGACACCGGCAGCCGGTACCGTCGCCGGCCGCCGCGTGCGGGCAGACCTGCCAGGTGTCGAACGGGCCCAGCAGCTGCTCGACCCGGGCGTTCACCCGGGCCAGGTCGGCCTCGGTGAACCGACCCTGGGCCAGGCCGGACTGGTTTGTCACCACGCCCAGCGACAGGCCGGCGGCGCGCAGCCGGTCCAGCGCCGCCCGCGCGCCC
The DNA here is from genome assembly GCF_055793945.1 of Plantactinospora sp. A48. Classification (NCBI taxonomy): domain Bacteria; kingdom Bacillati; phylum Actinomycetota; class Actinomycetes; order Micromonosporales; family Micromonosporaceae; genus Plantactinospora; species Plantactinospora sp. A48. Next base: position 195,387 of record NZ_JBTIXF010000001.1, read on the forward strand.
GGGACCGGGCGGACGAGGTCGGGATCGCCGTTGTACGGCACATCGTGGATCAGCGTGCCGTCCCGGTCGAGCAGCACCGCGTCGAACAGCCGCGCGGTCCGACCCAGGCCGCCCGGCACCGTCGCACGGCCGGCTTCGTAGGCGCCTGACCTGCGCTGATACGGGTCAACCCGGTCGTTGCGCACGGGCGGCGCGTTCCCTGGGGCAGGAGAAGTAAACCCCTGCCCACACCGCCTGGTGCCGGGCCGTCACCGGGTGCGATACCCGCCGTCCCGGAGAAGCTAACCGGCCGTCACGTTTCGACACCCGACCCGCTGCGGTACACACCCAACGCCGCGTTCCCAGTCCGACTGGGTACCCTTTCCACCTTGAACCGCTGTCGGCAAGCCGAGGATGATCCGCATGACCGAACCCGTGCAGCTGCCCTCCCCCTGGCGGGACGCACGCCTTACCGTCGTCGTTCCGACCTACAACGAGGCCGGCAACCTGCCCGTGCTGGTCGAGCGGCTGCTGGCTCTGCCCCTGCCCGGGATGAGCATCCTGATCGCCGACGACAACTCGCCCGACGGCACCGGTGAGGTCGCGGACAAGCTCGCCGCCGAACACCCCGACCGGATCCAGGTCGCCCACCGGCCCGGCAAGGAAGGGCTGGGCCGGGCGTACATCGACGGGATCGGCCGGGCCCTGGACGCCGGGGCCGAGTATGTGGCCCAGATGGACGCCGATCTGTCCCACCCGCCGGAGGCCCTGCCCGGCATGCTCGGCGCGCTGCTCTCCACCCAGGCCGGCGTGGTGATCGGCTCCCGGTACGTGCCCGGTGGCCAGCTCGACGAGGCGTGGCCGATCTACCGGCGGGCGCTCAGCGGTTGGGCGAACCTGTACGTTCACACCCTGCTGCAGGTCCGGATCCGTGACCTCACGGCCGGGTTCAAGATCTGGCGCGCGGACGCCCTGCGGGACATCGGCCTCGACCGGGTGCAGTCCAACGGCTACAGCTTCCAGGTGGAGATGCACTACCTGGCCACCAAGCTGGGGCACACCATCGTCGAGGTGCCGATCCGGTTCGAGGAACGCCGCGACGGTGCCTCGAAGATGACCACCGCGACCAAGATCGAAAGCGCGCTGATGCCGTTCAAGCTGCGCAGCCGGCACCGCGGCCTGGGCCGGTAGCCGGCCCGGAGGCCCACCCCCGCCCAGGGGTCCCCGCCGCGCCGTCAGGAACGCGGGGACTCCGGGCGGCGCCGGGGACCCTGCGGTCGCGGAAAATCCTGAGGTGCCGGTGCCGGTGCCGGTGCCGGGCGGCGGCGTTCGGGGATGCCGCGCCGCGCGCGGTCAGTCGCGGTAGACGGCCCGGTGCGCGCCGGCGAGCACCGCCGCGTACAGGCCACCGGTGCCGGCCCGGTCGCGGGCCAGCGCCGCCCGCGCGGCATTCGAGCCGGGCCCGCCGTGCACGCCGGGGCCCGGATGCGCCGACGAACTGGCCAGGAAGAGCCGGTCCACCGGCGTGTCCGCCCGCCCCAGGCCGGGCACCGGGCGGAACACCAGCTGCTGGTACGCCGCGGCGGTGCCACCACCGACGGCACCGCCCACCAGGCTGGGTTCGGCCCGCTCCAGGTCACCCGGACCGGCCACGTGACGCCCGGTCACCAGCGCGCCGAAGCCCGGCGCGTGCCGCTCCAACACCGCCTCCATCCGGCCGACCAGCTCGGCGACCTCCCCCGCCGGCCAGTCCCGCCGGAACGGCAGATGGGTGTACGCCCACAGCGTCTCGCCACCGGCCGGCGCCCGTCCCGGGTCGGCCGTCGCCAACTGCCCGACCAGCAGGAACGGTTCCCTCGGCAGCTCACCGTCGGCGAGCGCCGCCGCGTACCGGCGCAGTCCCGCCGCGTCACCGCCCAGGTGTATCGTGCCGGCGCCGGCCACCTGCCGGTTGGTCCACGGCACCGGGGCGGACAGGGCCCAGTCCACCTTCACGGTGGAGCCGTCCCACCGGAAGTTCTCCAGGTCGGCGACCAGTCGCGGCGGCAGCCAGCGCGGCCCGACGAGATCGAGCAGCAGCGCCGGGGCCGGTACGTCGGCCAGCACCGCGCGCCGGGCCCGCCACATACCGCCGGTCGAACGGACCCCCATGGCCCGTCCCCGGGCCACCAGCACCCGGTCCACCCGCTCCCCGGAGCAGACCCGGCCGCCGCGCTCGGCGAGGCGGGCCAGCAGGGCGTCGGTGATCCGGCCCGCCCCACCGGCGGCCACCGGCCAGCCGACCTGCTGGCCGAGCAGGGCCAGCAGCCAGCCGTACACGCCCGAGCCGACGTCGTACGGGGCCAGGTCGGTGTGCAGGGCGCAGCCGGTCAGCAGCAACCGCGCCCCCTCCCCCCGGAACAGTTCGGCGCCGAGCCGGTCCACCGGCAGCACCATCCGGCGGGCCAACCGCAGCGCGTCGGCGGTCCGTAGCCGGGCCAGCAGGGCCGCGCCGGCGCGTACCGGTGGGAACGGGGTGAACAGGGCGTCGAGCAGCGGCCCGGAGATCCGGCGCCACTCGTCGTACAGGTCGAGCCAACGCTGCCCGTCACCGGCCGCGAACCCGTCGAGCGAGCCGGCGGTGGTCCGCGGGTCACGGTCCAGCACCGCCGCGCGATCGTCGGGAAGCAGGTGGGCGAGCACGGTCGGAGCGTGCCGCCAGGCCAGCCCGTACCGGTCGAGACCCAGCCCACGCAGCACCGGCGAGGCGACCGCGAGCGGGTAGAAGGAGCTGTAGAGGTCGCTGAGATGGCCCGGCGCGGTCACCTCGGCGGAGCGCACCGCGCCACCCGGTTCGCCGGTCGCCTCCAGCACCATCACGTCCCAGCCGGCGTCGGCCAGCAGGTTGGCCGCCACCAGCCCGTTGTGGCCGGCACCGATCACCACCGCGTCCACCGTCGTCACCGACACCAGGCGCTCCCCTTCCCACCGCGCCGACGGCCGGACCCGGCCGTGGCGGCGCTCGGTCCAACCGAACCACGCCCGGCGGGCAACCGTGGCGGCGTTTGTTTCGCCCGGACCGGGGCACCTGACCGGCATGTACCGGGTACAGCAACTCATCGCGGGCGCCTGGGGCGCCACGGACGGGGCCGGCGAGTTCCAGGTCTGTGATCCCGCCGACGATACGCCGGTGACCACCGCGCCGGTCGCCTCCGGCGAGGAGGTCGCCGCGGCCGTGAAGGCCGCCCACGCCGCCGGGGTCCGCTGGGCGCAGACCCCGGCCGCGGAGCGCGCCGCCGCGCTGCACCGGGCGGCCGACGCCGTCGAGGCCGCCACCGAGGAACTCGCCGCCGCTCAGACCGCGGAGATGGGACGGCCGATCGGCGCGGCCCGCGCCGCCGTGGAAGCCGGGGTCGCGACCCTCCGGCAGTACGCCGAACTGGGCCCGCTGCACGGTGGCCGCTCGTTGCAGGGTGACCCCGGGGCGATCGACGTGATGGTCCGGCAGCCGCGCGGGGTGGTCGCCGTGCTGACCCCCTGGAACGATCCGGTCGCCGTCTCGTGCGGCCTGCTGGGCGCCGCCCTGGTCAGCGGCAACACCGTGGTCCACAAGCCGAGCGAACGGACCCCCGGCACGGGCTGGCTGCTGGCCCGGCTGCTGGACGAACACCTGCCGTCCGGGGTGCTCTCGCTGCTCACCGGCGACGGTACGGTCGGCGCCGCGCTGGCCGCCGCCGAGGTCGACCTGGTGGCCCACGTCGGTTCGACGGCCACCGGCCGGTCCATCGCGGCCACCTGCGCCCGCACCTACGCCAAGCCGCTGCTGGAGAACGGCGGCAGCGACCCGCTGATCGTGGACGCCGACGTCGACCCGCGCTGGGCCGCCGAGCAGGCGGCCCTGGGCGCGTTCGCGAACTCGGGCCAGCTGTGCGTGTCGGTGGAGCGGATCTACGTACTGCGGGATGTCGCCGCCCGGTTCCTGACCGCGCTGGTGGAGCGGGCCGAGGCGCTGCGGATGGGTCCGGGGCGGGATCCGCTGACCGAATTGGGGCCACTGGTGGACCGGCGGCAGCGTGAGCACGTACACGCCCAGGTCGAGGCCGCCGTGGCGGACGGTGCCCGGCTGTTGCTCGGTGGTGTGGTCCCCACGGGACCCGGCGCCTTCTACCCGGCCACCGTGCTCGCCGACTGCACCGACCAGATGCTCGTGCTGCGCGACGAGACGTTCGGCCCGGTCGCCCCGGTGATGGTGGTCGAGTCGTTCGACGAGGCGCTGTCCCGGGCCGCCAGTTCCCGATACGGGCTCGCAGCCACGGTGCTGACCGGGTCGATGGCGCGGGCTCAGCGGGCCTGGCGGGAGCTTCCGGTCGGTACCGTAAAGATCAACTCGGTCTTCGGTGGTGCGCCGGGTGGGGCCGCGCAGCCGCGGCGGGGCAGTGGCGAGGGCTTCGGCTACGGCCCGGAGCTGCTCGACGAGATGACGGTGACCAAGGTGGTCCACCTGAACGGCCCCGGCGGCGCCTCACCCCCCTGGTAGCGCTGAAAGGCGGTCATGAGATTTTCCCCCGGCGCTGATCGCGCGCCAGAGCGCCACGGCCAGGGCCGCGGCGAGGTGGACAGCCGCCTTCCGTCTCGGCTCCGCGCCGGGCACACCGTCGCCGCGCGCACGAGACGGGCTGGTCAGCGGCTACGCCCGCCCTGGTTTGCGGTACGCCCGCGCCCCCGGGCAGCGGTGGTGCGGCGATTGTTCGCCTTCTGGATCGCCGTGACCAGCTCGGGCTTCGTCATCCGGGACCGACCCGGCACGTCCAGCTTCCTGGCCACCGCCATCAGGTGTTCCTTCGGCGCGTTCGCGTCCACTCCGCCGGCCGTGGGTGCCCGCCGGGCCGGGCCGCCACCAGCCGCCTGCCGGTCGCTGGGCCCCTTGCGCCCTTTCGGCTCCCAGTGGTCGCCCACCTTCTCGTGGGTGTGCTTCACCGCGGCGAAGGCGGTGCGGTGGGCCCGCTCGCCCTCACCGTAGGTGTTCACCGCCGAGTCGTGCGTCCTGGCCCAGGTGTCCTGCGCCTTCACGTCGGACCGGCGCAGCGTGCTGGGCAGCACTTCGCGTCCTGGCATGCCGTCCTCCCCATCAGAGCAGCAGCGACCCGCCGCGTTCCCGGGTCGGACGAAGACAAACGCCGCCCAGCGACCGGCGACCGGCAAACGCCGCCCAACGACCGGCGACCGGCGAACGCCGCCCGGACGCCGTTGGCGACCACGGTGCCCGCCGCACCCACCGTGCCCGCCGCACCCACCGCGCCCGCCGCACCCACCGCGCCCGCCGCGCCCGCCGCAGGCGTTTAGCCGGCATACCGACGGGTAGCGCATCAGCCATGGAGCGTGGTAGCAGCAAGCATGGACCGCGGGTCGACAACCAGATGAGCCGAGAGGCCAACGAGCAGGTGGCCGGCGGCGCCGGTGCCCGGATCGAGGAGTGGCACACCCCTGAGCCGGCCGGCGAGGACCAGCCCGAACCGACAGCCATACCCGGCGGCGACACCCGCAGCGGCGTACCGCAGGGGATGACCACCGAGGAGGTCGAGCAGCGCAGCCGGCTGGGCCGGTTCATCAGCCTGTCCGCGCTGCCCGGTGACCGGACGACGCTGCGGGACAGCGCCACCGACAACGAGGCGCCCGACGACATCGTCGCGGCCCTGGACGGGCTGCCCGACGGGGTCGAGTTCCAGACCGTGAGCGAGGTGTGGGCAGCGCTGGGTCACAACAACGAGACCCACCGTTGGTGACCCCGGGCCGCCGGTCCCGGGCGAGCCCCGGGCAACGGCGGCCCGGGCGGGTGCCGACACGACAACGCTCGATGCGGGTGGATCGAACGCGACGGCCGGCCGCGGCCCGGAAGGGACCGCGGCCGTTTGCCGCCGGGGTCCTGGGGTACGGCTGCAGGCATGACCGACAACGACCCGCGGGTGTGGCGCGACGAAGAGCGCCTGCCGCTGAGCGAACTGGAACAGGCGATCGCCACCTCCCCCGGTGACGGCCAGGTCGAGGATGTGACCGGCAACGACGCGGGCGAGGAGTCGGCGTTCGGGCACGGCGCGGTGGCCACCGACCGACACCACACCTCGTCGACCGAACCGGACGCCGTCGATGACACCGGGCATCAGGCCACCGACCCGGACCGCCCGTTCCGACCGTCGACCACCGGCCGCACCGGTCCGCACTGAGCCGCCGGGACCAGGGCAGGCAACCGCGCCGACCCGGCTCGGTTGCCCCGGTCGACCCGGGTCGGCGCGGTCAGCCCGGTTGACCCGGTCGCCGCGCGGCGAGGTGCAGCGCGGTGAGCGCCACCGCCAGCACGACGAGCGCGGGACCCAGCGCCGCCGACCCGAACCGGCCGATCAACACGCCGATGCCGGCCGGGATCAGCGCGCCACCCAGACCGGCGGCGCCGATCTGCACCCCGATCACCCGGTCGGCGTGCTCGGCACCCACCCGGTCCGCCGTGGTCAGGGTGAGCAGCGGGAAGACGGGGGCCGCCGCGAAGCCCAGCACGGCCAGGCCCGTCGCGGCCAGCCATCCCGGGCCGGGTACGGCCACCAGCGCCGCCCCGGCCACCATGCCGAGCAGGCTGCCCCGCAGTACGACGGCGCTACCGATCCGCTCGGCGACCAGTCCCTGCACCACCCGGCCGGCGAACAGGCTTCCCCAGTAGAGCGCCACCACCATCCCGGCGGCCGTGGTGCCCATGCCCCGCCCGTTGGTGAGCACCGGGTACGCCCACAGTCCCGCGCCGACCTCGACCGCGACGTACACGGCGAAGGCGAGCGCGCCGAGCCAGACCGGGGGCAGGGCCAGGGTCTGCCGGATCGGCACCCGGACCCGGGCGTCGCCGGCCGGCACGGACGGTCGGCCGGCGGCCCAGGAGCGGACCGTGAGCACGAACGCCAGCGCGAGTCCGGCCTGGGCCACCGCGACGATCGCGTACCCCCACCGCCAACCGAGCCCGGTGTTCAGCGCGGCGGTCATGATCATCGGACCGAGCGCGACGCCCAGACCGAAGAAGGCGTGCATCCAGTTCATGTGCCGAGGGCCGAAAGCGGCGGCGGCGTAGGCGTTGAGCCCGCTGTCGATCGCCCCGGAGCCGAGTCCGGCCAGCAGCGCACAGCCGATCATCACGGCCAGCACCGGTGCGCCCGCGTACCCGGCCAGGGCCAGGCTGACCAGTGCGGTGCTGCCGGCGAGCAGGCCGCCGACACCGAGCCGGGCGACTGTGAAACCGGCCACGACGCTGGAGGTCAGATATCCGGCGGTGGAGGCGGTCAGCAGCAGTCCGACCGCGGCGACGGGTACGCCGAAGTCGGCGGCCGCCGAGGGCCACCCGACCCCGAGCAGTCCGTCGGGCAGTCCCAGGCTGACGAACGCCAGGTAGGCCAGGATGAGCAGGGACAGCCGGGGGTTGACCCGGGCGCTGGGTGGTGCGGCCAGCCCGCTGTCACTGGGGGCTGCGTTCGGCATGGCGGCACTCCTGGCGCTGGTACCGGGCCGGCAACGCCGCGAAACGTACCGGCGGCGACGCCCGGCCTTTACCGGTCCAGAGCCTAATGCCGACCGGACCGTCCCGTCGAGCCCGAGCGACACCCGGATCGAGCCGGCCCCGGGGGTTCCGTCGGGCGTTTCCGGGACGGGGGCCAGGCCGGACCGCCCGGCATGGGTGTCCGGTGATACCCGACCCGGCCGGCACGCACAAGCCTCACGACGGACGGAACCGACAGTTAACCCCCGGATTTGGTCCGATCGGCTGAGGGCATTCGCGGCGGTAACGGGGAGACTTGCCGGATGCATCAGGGTTCCGGTTTCCTCACCGTGCGCCAGCGCCGCCTCGCGTGGCTGGGCTTCCTGCTGGCCGCGCTCCAGGCTCCCGTAGCCGCCCGCCTGCTGTCCGACCAGTCCTGGTTGTTCAGTGTCGTGGTCGCCCTTCTCGTCGCGACGGTCATCCTCGCCGATGACGCCTCGCGCCGGCGCCCGGCTGACGCCGAGATCAGCGAATAGCGCCCCACGACCGGACGACGGTTCACGACCGGACGACGGTTCACGACCGGTCGTCCTGTTCGGCACGGACGGGGGCACGCCGAGCGACCCGCGAGCGGGTCACGGGGTCGGCCGACCGGACGAGGTCGAGACGCGATACCGACCGGTAGCCTCAGCGGACATGAGAGGTCCGTTCGCCACCGTGCGTGGTCGGTCCCGGCACCGGTCGGCACCACCGGCACTCGTCCAGTTGCTGTCGTCGTTCGGTGCCGCCGGTCTGGCCGCCGCGGCCCACCGGCCGGCGCTGCTGGCCAGCGTCGACCAGCACGCCGCCGCCATCCGGGACGGGCTCGTCGGCACACCACCCGACCCCACCCACGGCGCCCGGGTACCCCGGCTGGACATCCTCGCCGCGTACGCGGAGGGCGTCCGGTCGGCCGCCGCGGACTACGGCTGGCAACCGCCGACCAGCACGGTCGACTGGTCGGAGCCCGACTGGGTCTCGGTCCGCCTGCTCGCCGTCTGCGCCCTGGCCCGCAGTGGCGGTCTGCGCGCCTGACGGCGCACGGCCAAAGGCCCACCTCGACCCGGATTCGGCCTGGGTGGACGAAGCGCGACAACCCGCCTGGTCAGGGAGAAACGCGACGGCCGGCCGGGAGCAACCGGTACGCCGTCCGGTCCGGGCACCCGACGGGCACCCGGACCGGGTAATGCTCTGATCGTCACCGACCGATCGGCCGGTCCGCCTCCGGAGGTCCCGAGCCGGGTCGGTAGACGCCACCGGTCGACGATCCCGCCGGATGCCGCGCGGTCCCGCCGGTGCGGTCGGCCATCTGGCGCTCGACGTCACCGCGGCCGGCCGCGTACGCCTGCCCGCGACGCTCCCGGGTCTCCTCCTCGATCCGGTTCAGCCAGCCGTCCAGCCGTCCCTGCATCGGGCGGACCAGACCGCCACCGACACCGACCACGAGGATGCCCGCGATCGTGGCCAGCACGGCGATCAGCACCGGGGTGGTCACCGTGGTGGCCACGCCGATCTGGTTCAGTGCGGCGATCACGCCGAGCGCGATCACGAAGATCGCCGCGACGTCGGCCAGCAACCGGCCGTACGACAGTCCGCCCAGCGCCCCGGTGATCAGGTCGCGGACGGCGCTGGCGATGGCGGCCGCCACCACGAAGACGATGATCGCCACGAAGGCGCGCGGCAGCCAGGCCACGATCGAGCCGATCAGGTCGCTGATCGGGTTCGAGCCCCAGATCCCGAAGGCGAACTGCAACGTGAACAGCAGGACCGCGTAGTACGCCAGCCGGGCCAGGATGTCGCTCGCGTCGTACCGGCTGCGTTCCAGCGCCCGGCCGATCCCGCCGCGTTCCACCGCCCGGTCGAAGCCGACCCGTTCCAGCACCTTGTCAACGATCTTGAGAACCGCCCGAGCGACCAGCCAGCCCACGATGAGGATCACGAGAGACGCAACGGCCCTGGGTACGAAGAGAACTACATAACGCCAGAATTCTGTCAACGCGGCCGATACGTCGGCCTGTTGCACCGCGACGGTCTCGGACATCGTGTTCCTCCCCTGCCACCTGGAAGTTCGCGCCGGCCGGTTACCCCGCGGCCAGCCCCACAACCGGCCGGACGGCGGGAGAAATTCCCCCATAATCCCCTTATTCGCCTGACACCCCCCGATACCACCCGCCCCCGATCGGGTTCCGACGGCGCCGGTCACCGATCGGGACCGGGCTGTCCACTCCCGTTACGCTGCATCCATGTCAGGTACGGCAGGGCGGATCCCCGCACCCCCGGCTGCGGTGTCGGGTCCGGTGCCGCGCCCTGGCGGGTCCGGGTCCACCGGGCTGCCCTGGCCGGACAGCCGCCTGGGTGCGCCCGAGAACTGGCAGCCCGCACTGCGTACCGCCGTCGACATGGTGCTCAACGCGGCCGTACCGATGGCCGTCACCTGCGGAGCGGGCCACGCGCTGATCTTCAACGACCAGTTCGCCGAGCTGGTCGGCGCCGACCCGGACGCCCTGGGCCGACCCGCCGCCGAGGCCGTCGCCACGATGTGGGGGCCGCCCGGGATCGGTGATCTCGTGGAGCGGGTCTACCACACCGGCAAGTCCGCCCACGACCCCGAGCAGGTCTTCCCGGTCGGCCCGATCGAGCCGGGCCGACCGGGATACCGCGTCTTCTGCGGCGGCTTCTCCCCGGTACGCGACGATCAGGGCAACGTCCTCGGCGTCCTGATCGTGGTCGTCGAGACGGCGCAGCTGACCCAGCGGCTGCGGAACCTGGGCGAGCTGACCTCGGCGCTGTCCGGCAGCCTCACCCTGAACGACGTCGCCCGGGTCGCCCTGCGGTACGCCCTGGCCTCCTTCGACGCCGAGCAGGTCGCCTTCGGGGTGGACGACGGCCAGGCGTGGCGGATGGTCCGCCGGATCCGCAGTGACCAGCTGGACGAGGTCGACGAGCGGTTGCCACCGCTCTGGCGCCGCCAGTCCGACGACTCGTCCGCGCCGCTGGTCGTGACCGCCCGCAGCGGGCACCCGGTCTTCGTGGCCGACGGCGAGCCGCTGCGAGCCACCGCCGCCGACCGGCACGACCAGCTCGTCCGGGCGCTCGCGGCGCTGCCGCTGCGTACCCCCTCGCTGCGCGGGGCCATCACCGTCGGGTACCGCGACCCGCACACCTGGGCTCCCGCCGAGCGGGCATTGCTGGCCGCCGCGGCCGAGCTGATCGCCCAGGCCGCCGAGCGGGCCCGGCGATTCGAGAACCAGCACGGTACGGCCCAGCTGCTGCAACGCAGCATGTTGCCGGAGACCCTGCCCGACCTGCCCCAACTGCGGTTGGCCGCCCGGTACGAGCCGGGCGTCGACGGCAACGCCGCCGGGGGCGACTTCTACGACGCGTTCCGGCTCTCCGACGGCGAACTGGCCGTGGTGCTCGGTGACGTGGCCGGGCACGACGTGCAGGCCGCCGCCGTGATGGGCCAGGTACGCGCCGCGCTGCGGGCCCTGGCCCTCAGCGATCCGGACCCGGCGGGGGTGCTGCGCGGCCTCGATCGGCTGATCGCCAGCCTCGGCGCCGAGGCACGCAGCGACGAGCTGTTCGCGACAGTGGTCTACGGGGTCATCGAGCCGGACGGTGGCCGGATGCGGATAGCCAGCGCCGGTCACCCGGCCCCGCTGCTCCGCCGTACCCCCCGGGACGGCGGCGGGGCGCGGGCCAGTTACCTGGACGTCCCGCCCGGTGCCCCGCTCGGGCTCGGTGGCCGGCGGACCGCGACCACCACCCGGCTGTTCCCCGGCGACACGCTGCTGCTGTACAGCGACGGGGTGGTGGAGCGGCGCCAGCAGGACCTGGCCGTCGGGTTCGACCGGTTGGCCACCGTCGTGGCGGGCGCTCCCGCCGGCGACCCCCGGACCCTGTGCGCCGTGGCCAGTACGGCCGTTCCGGGTGCCACCGAGGATGACGTCGCCGTGCTGGCGGTCGAGTACGCCGTCTCGCCCAGCCGGTCCGCGGCCATGGAGGTGCCCGCCGAGCCGACCGCGCCGAGCCGGGTGCGGCACTGGTTGACCGATCAGCTCACCGCCTGGCAGGTGCCGGAACAGGTGATCGGCGCCGCCGTGCTCTGCACCAGCGAGCTGACCACCAACGCCCTGCTGCACGCCGGCACCGCGGCCCGGGTGGAGATCGACCTCACCCCCGAGCGGCTGCTGGTCTCGGTCGCCGACAGCGGCACCCGGGGTCGGGTGGTGCGCGCCCAGACCGACACGCTGAGCAGCCGAGGTCGAGGTCTCGGCCTGATCGAGCAGCTCAGTGACGCCTGGGGCACCGATCCGACGGTCCGTGGCTCCACGGTGTGGTTCGAGATGTTGATCCCGTCCGCCGCACCGCGCGTCGGCAGGGGTGGCGCGGGGTAACAGAGGCGCATGGACGCCAACCGACCCGCCGGAGTGCTCTTCGACGTCGACGGGACCCTCGTCGACACCACCTATCTGCACGCGGTCTCCTGGTGGCAGGCGTTCCGACAGCAGGACCAGGACGTACCGATGGCCCGGATCCACCGGGCTGTCGGGATGGGCTCCGACAAGCTGCTGGACCACCTGCTCGGGCCGGAGCGGGACCGGGACGCCGACCAGAAGCTGGTCGACGGCCACACCGCGCTGTTCGCCGCGTACTGGGAACGGTTGCGTCCGTTGCCGGGGGCCAGCGACCTGTTACGGGCCTGCGCGGACCGGGGCCTGCGAGTGGTGCTGGCCTCCTCGGCCTCCGAGCCGGAACTGCGGGCGCTGCGGGCCGCGCTGGGTGTGGACGACGTGGTCGACGCCGCCACCTCGAAGGCGGACGCCGAGGCGAGCAAGCCCGCCCCGGACATCGTGGCGACCGCGCTGGAGCAGGCCGGGCTGGACGCCGACCGGGTGCTGTTCGTCGGTGACTCGGTCTGGGACGTGATCGCCGCCGGCGGGCTGGACATCGGCTGCGTCGGGCTGACCTGCGGTGGGACCAGCCGGGAGGAACTGGCCGGGGCCGGCGCGATCGCCGTGTACGACGACCCGGCCGCCCTGCTGGCGTCGTTCGACGACTCCCCGCTGGCGAAGCTGACCTGAACCGGCCCGCACCGGCTGAGACCTACCGCACGTTCCCGCGTACGTCGGATGCGGGGCGGGCAGACATCCCCTCGACCGGGTGGTGACCCGGTGACAACCCCCGTGGGGGCACACAGAGAACGGAGGCGGCGTGGACGCGGTCGATCTGGTGTTCGCGCTCGCCGGCGTGGCCGCCCTGCTCGCCGGGGTGCTGCCCCGGGTCCTGGAGCACCGGCCGCTGTCCATGCCGATCGCCTTCCTCGGCCTCGGGATGCTGCTGTTCCTGCTGCCGACCGGGCTGCCCCGGCCGGATCCGCTGGCCAGTCCGACGCTGACCACGCACCTCACCGAGATCGGGGTGATCGTGGCGCTGATGGGCGCCGGCTTGAAGATCGACCGGCCGTTCGGGTGGCGCCGCTGGTCCTCCACCTGGCGACTGCTGGCCGTGGCCATGCCGCTGTGCATCGGCGCGGTCGCGCTGCTCGGCTGGTGGTGGGCCGGGCTGCTGCCGGCCGCCGCCCTGCTGCTCGGGTCCGCCCTCGCGCCGACGGACCCGGTGCTGGCCTCCGACGTCCAGGTCGGCGAACCGACCGACGCGGAGGACTTCGAGGACGAGGTACGGTTCGCCCTCACCTCGGAGGCCGGACTCAACGACGGGCTCGCCTTCCCCTTCGTCTACGCGGCCGTCGCCGTCGCCACGGCCGGGTTGGCCCCGGCGGGTTGGCTGGCCCACTGGTTCACCGTGGACGTGCTGTACAAGCTGGCCGTCGGCGTCGGGGGCGGACTGCTGATCGGGTGGCTGCTCGGCAAGCTCTTCTTCCGCGCACCGTCCGAGACGCTTCGGCTGGCCAAGCACGCCGAGGGCTTCCTGGCGCTGGCCGCCACCTTCCTGGCGTACGGCCTGGTCGAGGTCGCCGGCGGGTACGGCTTCCTCGCCGTCTTCGTGGCGGCCCGGGCGATCCGGTCGGCCGAACGGTCACACGAGTTCCACCAGGTGCTGCACGACTTCGCCGAGCAGGTCGAACGGCTGCTGACCGTGCTGTTGCTGCTGCTGTTCGGCGGGGCGGTGGTGGGCGGCCTGCTGAAGCCGCTCACCTGGCCGGCGGTGGCGGTGGGGCTCGCCCTCGTCCTGGTGGTCCGTCCGCTCACCGGGTGGCTGTCGCTGCGCGGGGCACCCGGCCTACCCGCCGAACACTGGGTCATCGCGCTGTTCGGCATCCGGGGCGTCGGCTCGTTCTACTATCTCGCGTACGCCACCTCGCACGCCGACTTCCCGCAGGCCGACCTGCTGTGGGCCACCGTGGGGCTGGTGGTGATCGTCTCGGTGGTCGTACACGGCGTCGCGGCCACTCCGGTGATGCGCCGGCTGGACCGCCTGGGCGAGCGGTCCGCCACCCCGGCCCCGCGGGTCCCCGCGGACTCCCCCGCCTGAGCGCCTTCGCCCGCCCGGGACCATCCGGATCCCTCGCCGCGGATCCGGCGCCGGGTCGGTCCCCAAGCAGTCGAGCCGCTGGGCGAGGGCCGAAGGCTCGACCCGCCGTCGATCAGCCGAGCCGCTCGACGAGGGCGCGGCCCAGGGCCCGCCCGGACCTCCAGGCCGTCTCAACCTGGGGCTTGCCGAAGGCATCCCCGGCCAACCCGATCCCGTCGTCGTCCAGGTGGTACGGCAGGGCCAGCGGGCCGGGCCCGGTCTGGTGATCGGGCCCGACCCGGTGATCAGGCCCGACTCGGCGATCGGGCCCGGTCTGGTGGTCGGGCCCGGTCTGGTGGTCGGGCCCGGTCTGGTGGTCGGGCCCGGTTTGGTGATCTGGGCGGGCGTAGGTCCAGCGGTGGACGAAGACCTCGGCCGCGGGCTCGGGCAGCCCGAGCAGGTCCCGCACCGCACGTTCGATCTCGGGGCCGGCGAGGGTGGGCTGCGGCAGATATCCCCCGGCGAAGTCGGCCGTGGTGTGCGCCACCAGCACCGGGGCCCGGTCCCCGCGCCGGTCACCGTCGTCGCAGACGGTGCTGAGCACCGGATGGCCGTTCACGAACGCCCCGGCGAAGTCCGTCCAGCGGCGGTGCGGGTAGCGCAGCACGGCGGCGAGACTGGGCGCCCAACGCTGCGCCTCGGCGATCCGCAGCGCGGTGGTGAGCGGGGTGTCGAGCAGCCGCAGGGCCTGGGGACCCGGCATGGCCAGGACCACCGCGCCAGCCGGTTCCCCGTCCACCCTCGGTCCCGGCTCGACCAGCGTGACCAGCCGGTCGGTCGTCACCGACAGACCGGTGGCCAGTTCGGTGACCAGCGACCGCAGGCCGGCGGGGGCGGCCCAGCGCATCGGGCCGGACACGGTTCGCCGGTCCACGCCGTCGTACGCCACGAACGTGTCGGTCCACTCCCGCGCGAGGCCGGCGGTCGCCCACCGCCGGACGGTGGCGGCGAAGTCGGGGTCGCCGACCGTGAAATACGCGGCGCCGATGTCCGCGGGCCGGCCGTCGAAGCGCCGGCTGGCCATCCGACCGCCGGGCACTCGGCCCCGCTCAAGCACCTGGACCGGTACGCCGGCCGCGGCGAGTTCCCCGGCACAGGCCAGTCCCGCGATGCCGGCTCCGACGACCGTGACGCCCGCGCTGCCACCGCTCACTCGGCGGATCCTATCGACCATCCCGCTCAGCGGGCGACGGAAACGCGCCGGGGGCGCGATCAGCAGGCGGCGCAGCGGGCGGGACGGCGACGGCGACGGCGACGGCGAGAAAGATCCCCGGGTACGCATGGCCGCGAGGCGGCGGGGGTATTGGTACGCGCGTTCGAGAGAAGGTGGAGACGATGAGCGATCTGAACAGCCCGCAGGCCAACGCGCAGGGTGCGATCAAGGATCCGGACGAGTGGGTGACCGGAGAGGAGCCGTGGACCGCCGCCCAGCGCTCGTACCTGGAGACCCTGTCCCGCGAGGCGGGTACGGAGGCCCCGGAGTCGATGACCAAGGCCGACGCGGCCAAGCGGATCGAGCAGTTGCAGGAGCAGACCGGCCGCGGCCAGTGAGCCGCTCCCGCGATCCCGCGGCAGGCGCCCGGATGCGCCGGGTCCGACCGTGGGATCACGGGCGGTGCCCTCAGCGCGGGCGCTGACCTCAGCGCGAAGCGGTGGCCTCAGCGCGGCGGCAGGCGGTGCCATTCGACCTCGACCAGCCGCCCGTCCGCGATCTCGGCCGTCACATACGTGGCCTGCGGTTGGGACCGGCGGTCGGTCGGTGAGCCGGGGTTCAACAGCCGCAGACCACCCGGAGCCACGGTGTCCCACGGGATGTGGGAGTGCCCGAAAACCAGGATGTCCACGTCCGGAAACCGTGCCGCGCACCGTTCCTCGCGCCGCTGCCTGGGCCCCGTCTCGTGGACGACCGCGAACCGCAGCCCGCCGAGTTCGATCCGGGCCACCTCGGGCAGTCGGGCCCGCAGTTGCGGGCCGTCGTTGTTCCCGTACACCCCGACCAGCCGGCGGCTGCGCGCGGTCATGGCGTCGAGAAGCTCCTCCGTCACCCAGTCGCCCGCGTGCAGCACCACGTCGGCGCTCTCGACCGCGCTCCACAGCCGCGCCGGGAGGTCCCGGGCCCGCTTCGGTACGTGCGTGTCGGCGGTGACGACCAGGCGCATCGGCCCATTGTGCCCGGCCGGGCCCGCGATCTGCCCCGGGACACCGTCGACGTCGCGGTGATCAGTGTGTCGACGCCGGCAGCGCCGGGTGGTCGGCGCCGTGTGTCGACGCGGTCGGCGCCGCGCGGTCGGCGCCGCGCGGACATCGGGCCGGCGCCGCGTGGTTACCACCGGGCCGACCGGGAATCCAGCGCGGACGAAGGAGGCAGCTCATGACCAGGAACACGACACCGGGCTGGGTGCCGACGCCGTCGGGCATGTCGGGTAGGACCGACACCTTTCCTCCGGGACCGACCGGTCAGCCCGCCACCGCGCCGAGCGGCGATGGTGGTGGTCCGGAGCTGGGCCGGCCGAGCGTGACGATCGGCTCCTACCCCGACTACGCCTCGGCGCAGCGGGCGATAGACCACCTGGCCGACAATCGGTTCCCGGTGGAACACACGGCGATCGTGGGGACGAACCTGCGATTGGTCGAAACGGTACTGGGCCGGATGACGAACGGCCGGGCCGCGCTGGCCGGGGCCGGCACGGGGGCCTGGTTCGGTCTGTTCATCGGTCTGCTGTTCGGTATCTTCACCGCCGGCAACTGGCTGGCGATCATCGTCATCGCGCTGATCATCGGCGCGATCTGGGGGGCGATCTTCGGCGCCATCGCGCACGCCATGACCGGTGGCCGCCGGGACTTCAGCTCCGCGAGTTCGCTACAGGCCAGCGAGTACGCGGTGACCGCCGACGCGGATTTCGCCGAGCAGGCGCGGCAGATGCTGAGCCGGCTCAGCTGGCAGTCGATGGCCAGATCCCAACCGAACCAGTCGGCCCGGCCGCCCGAGGCGCCGCACTAGCCAGGCCCGTCGAGGCGCCGATCCCGTACCCGAACGTCAGGAAGGGCCCCTTCCTATACAAAAAGCGATAACAGGGGCCCTTCCTTTCAGCCGTTTCAGGCTTTCAGCCTTCAGCGGTAGGTGAGTTCGCCGGCCCGGACGGCGCCGTCGAGCCGGTTCTCCGGTGGCGCGAGCGGGCAGGCCCAGTCGTCCGAGTAGCAGCAGCTCGGGTTGTACGCGTAGTTGAAGTCGAGCCGTACCCGCCGGTCCGGCAGCACGGTCAGGCCCCGGCCGAAGGTGCCCTTCACCGTGTCGGTCAGGTAACGGCCGCCGCCGTAGCTCTCCCGGCCGCAGGTGGCGTCGCGGAACGGCACGAACAGTCCCCCGCCGTACGCCTCGATCCACCACAGCGTGAGCGCGCCCCAGGGCGTCCGCGCGACACCCACCCTGCGGTACGTGACAACTCCGTCCGGTCCGCCGGTGTCGATCCGCTCGGTGCCCTCGGCGGGTTCCAGTGGCACCTCGCAGATCGCGTCGGTGGCCGGCGGGAAGTAACGCAGACCGGTGAAGCCGGGATCACCGGCCGCCGGTGACGCGGGGTGCTCGGCGAACAGCCGGTCGCGGGCCGCCCGGAAGCCGCCGAGATCCTCCGTCGACAGGTAGAGCCGGGCGGTCCGCTCCCGCCAGTCCAGTACGTCGAGGTCGTCCATCGGGCAACCGTAGCCCGCGCCCGACGGTCGGCTCTTCAAATAAGAAGTACAGGGCCATCCGACGATGCTGAGATGCGTGTCACTCATGACGAGCGAAGGTTGTTAAATTTTGAACTAGCGCTACTCTTGGCCCATGACGGAGAGCCTGAGCGCGGCGGAGCTGGCCGGCTGGCGGTCGTACGTCGAGTCGAGCCAGCTGCTGCTCACCCGGATCGAGGAGGACCTGCGGGCCGACAGCGGGCTGAGCTTCGCCGACTACCACGTGCTGGTGCTGCTCTCCGAGGCGCCGGGCCAGCGGCTCCGGATGGGCGAGTTGGCCAGCCGGCTCGTCTTCTCGCCGAGCCGGCTGACGTACCAGATCTCCGCCATGCAGCGTCGGGGCCTCGTCGCCCGGCAGTCCTGCCCGGACGACCGCCGGGGCCAGGAGGCCGTGCTGACCGCCGCCGGGCTGCTGGCCCTGCGCGAGGCCGCCCCGGGACACCTGGCCGCCGTCCGCGCGTACCTGATGGACGACCTCGACGACGCCGAGATCGCCTGCCTCACCCGCGTCTTCCAGCGGCTCGGTGCGCGGTTGCGCGCCGACCGCCCCGCGGTCCCCCCGAGTCAGAGCAAGCCGTAAGGAGCGCACCATGCCCGCGATCACCGTCGACGACGTCCTGATCCTGCCCCGCCTGCCCCACCAGGACCCCGCCACCACCAGCTACCGTCCGGTCCGCCGGCTGGTCACCGCGCCCAGCGGGTACGAGGGCGAGGGATTCCCGGTCCGCCGGGCCTTCGCCGGGGTGCCGATGAGCGAGCTGGACCCGTTCGTCCACCTCGACCAGATGGGTGAGGTGGACTACGCGCCGGGCGAGCCGAAGGGCACCCCGTGGCATCCGCACCGCGGCTTCGAGACCGTCACGTACATGATCGACGGGATCATGGACCACCAGGACTCGAACGGTGGCGGGGGCACCATCACCGACGGCGACACCCAGTGGATGACGGCCGGCAGCGGCCTGCTGCACATCGAGGCGCCGCCCGAGCACCTGGTGGCCAGCGGCGGTCTCTTCCACGGCCTGCAACTCTGGGTGAACCTGCCCCGGTCGGCCAAGATGAACCCGCCGCGCTACCAGGACATCCGGGGCCGGGAGTCGGCCCTGGTCACCACCGCGGACGGCGGTGCCCTGGTCCGGGTGATCGCCGGCGAGGTCGCCGGACACCAGGGACCGGGGTCGACGCACACCCCGATCACCATCAGCCACGTGACGGTGCAGCCGGGCGCCGAGGTGGACCTGCCATGGCGGCCGGACTTCAACGCGCTGGTGTACGTGCTCGCCGGCCGGGGCACCGTCGGCACCGACCGCCGGCCGGTGCGTACCGGGCAACTCGCGGTGTACGGGCCGGGTGACGTCATCCGGTTCGCCGCCGACGCCCGCCAGGACGCCCACACCCCGGCCCTGGAGTTGTACGTGATGGGCGGCCGGCCCATCCGGGAGCCGGTCGCGCACTACGGCCCGTTCGTGATGAACACCCGTGCCGAGCTGGTCCAGGCGTTCGAGGACTACCAGGCTGGCCGGCTCGGCGTCGTACCCGCCGAGCGGCTGCCGCACACCGGCGGCGAGACCGGCCGGCCGTAGCCCGACTTGCCTCGGGCGCCGCAGGGGCGAAGACTCGCGGCATGCCGACGAGGGAATCCAGTGCCCGGATCCGCGAGGTTCGCCAACGCCTGGCCCACGAGGGTCCGCCCCGGACCCGCGACCGCGATCTCGACTTCGAGACGGTGACGTTGCCCGAGACCGACTGCGACCTGCTCCGTGACCTGCTGGTCGCGGAGCAGGCGGCGACGGTGGTCGAGGTGGGTCTCGCGTACGGCAGCTCGGCCCTCGCGATCGGAGAGGCCCTGACCACCGTCGAGGCCCTGGCCGCCGTCGATGAACCGGTCACCGTCGAGGACCTGGCCACCATCGACCCGCCACGTCCCCGGCACGTCATCATCGACCCGTTCCAGGGCAGCGCCTGGTCGAATGCCGGCTGGGACCTGCTGTGTGACGCCGGACTGGACCGGATCGCGACCCTGATGTCCACGGTGTCCTCGATCGCCCTGCCGGAACTCGTCGCCGAGGGCCTCGTCGCGGACGCGGCGTTCGTGGACGGCAGCCACCGCTTCCACGAGGTCTTCGTCGACCTCTACTTCCTGCGCAGGATCGTCCGGCCCGGCGGGCTGGTCATCCTCGACGATCTCTGGACGCCCTCCGTGTGGACGGCGGTGCGCTACTACGAGCGGAACCTGGGCTGGACGCGGGTTCCGGACGCCTTCCCGGGCGGCACACTGCGGCGGGTCGGCGACGATCCCCGGGCCGCCCTGGTGGACCGGTGCGGGGCATACCGCCTACCCGAACCGGTCGAGCCGCCGTTCACGGACTTCCACCCCTTCTGAGCCCACGATCCACGTTCGAGCCAGCCGCCAAGGCGTCCCGTCAGCCCCGCCCCAACCCGGAACCGAAACCGCACCTCACGCCCGCCCGTGGATGGTCATCGTGGATTCCTGCTGCCCCATCAGGGGCACTGATAATCCACGGTCACGGTAGCGGCGTCGGTCAGCCACAAGGGCTTCGCCGGGCCCGCCCACGACCGGATCAAGCTTTCGCCCCGGGTTTCGCCGGGCCCGCCCACGACGGGATCAAGCCTGCGCCCCGGCGAAACCCCCACCCCAGGCGAAGACCGACAAAAAGCTCAGGTCGTGACGAAGATCCCCGCCACTCCCAGCAGCACCATCACGAGCATGGCCAGCATGATCCCCCGCTCACCCTCGAGGTGCTGGTCGTTGCTGGTGTCGGTACGCGCCGTTTCGGTGGTCATGCTGCCTCCCCAGGCTCACGGTTCTGCACTTGCGTCCGTTCTCATCCGTTCCATCGACGGGCGTCCGGGTCGGGGTCCGGGCGAACCCCCATCCGACGTGCGTGGATGTGGTGACCGTCCTACGGTGAGGACGTTGTCGACCCAAAGGGGCTGCACGTGGCGATCGAGGATTGGTTCCTCACCGCACGGGAACGCGCCAACCCGACATCGGGATTACCCGTCTGGAGCGCCGGAAACCAGGCCGAGCCGTTGGTGCACGGAGCGGCGTACTTCGACCGCCTGGTGACCGAGGTCGAGGCGCTGGACGCCGGTGACCACCTTTTCTTCGCCGACTGGCGGGGTGACCCGGATCAGCGGCTGCGTACGGACGGACCGACCGTGGCCGAGTTGTTCGCGGCCGCCGCCCGGCGCGGCGTGGTGGTCAAGGGGCTGGTCTGGCGGTCCCACCTCGACCGGCTCCAGTACAGCGAGGAGGAGAACCGCAATCTGAGCGAGCAGGTCTCGGAGGCGGGTGGCGAGGTGCTGCTCGACCAGCGGGTACGCCGACTCGGCTCGCACCACCAGAAGCTGATCGTGTTGCGGCACCCGGCCGCTCCGGAGCGGGATGTGGCGTTCGCGGGCGGCATCGACCTGTGCCACAGCCGGCGGGACGACGCCGAGCACGGTGGCGATCCGCAGCCGGTTGGAATGTCCGCCCGGTACGGCGAGCACCCGCCGTGGCACGACGTCCAGTTGGAGCTGCGCGGCCCGGTGGTGGGCGCCCTGGACACCGTGTTCCGGGAACGCTGGACCGACCCGATGCCGTTGGACTCGGAGAATCCGGTGGCGTATGTCCGGGACCGGTTGCGCGGCGCGGATCTGCGGCCCGATCCGCTGCCCGCCCAGCCGCCCGACCCACCGGCCGCCGGGCCGCACCGGATCCAGGTGCTGCGGACGTACCCCGCGGTCCGACCGGCCTACCGGTTCGCCCCGGACGGCGAACGGAGCATCGCGCGCGGCTACACCAAGGCGGTCCGGCGGGCCCGCCGGCTGATCTACCTGGAGGACCAGTACCTGTGGTCCAAGGATGTGGCCGAGTTGTTCGCCGCCGCCCTGCGGGAAAACCCGGATCTGCACCTGGTGGCCGTGGTGCCGCGGCATCCGGACGTGGACGGCAGGTTCGCGTTGCCGCCCAACCAGGTTGGCCGGGAGATCGCGTTGGAGGTCTGCCAGCGCGCCGGTGGGGATCGGGTCCGCGTGTTCGACGTGGAGAACCACGCCGGGACGCCGGTCTACGTACACGCCAAGGTGTGCGTGGTGGACGACGTGTGGGCGAGCGTCGGCAGCGACAACTTCAACCGGCGGTCCTGGACCCATGACAGCGAGTTGTCCTGCGCGGTCCTGGATGACACGCCCGACGGTCGGGAGCCGACCGATCCGGCGGGGCTGGGTGACGGCGCCCGGCGGTACGCCCGTGAGCTGCGCCTGCGGTTGTGGCGGGAGCATCTGGACCGGGCCGCCGACGGTAGCGGGGACGGCGACCTGCTGGAGCCGGACCGGGCCGTGGAGGCGATCTCCGCCGCCGCCGATGCGCTGCAGGACTGGTACGACGGCGGGCGGCGCGGGCCTCGGCCGCCGGGCCGGCTCAGGCCGCACCGTCCGGAACGGTTGGGCTGGGCGACCAAGCTCTGGGCACTGCCGGCGTACCGGCTCGTCTACGACCCGGACGGCCGGCCGATTCGGGCCCGGTTGCGCCGGACGTGGTGACCAAGCCTTGGCCTTGTGACAAACATCTTTGGCACGATGTCCAGTTTTGAGGTGATACACGAAGCTTATCCATCAGCCTTTCGGCTAGATTTCTGGGACCTGATCGGGTTAAGGTTTTCCGCGAAAGGCCAACTGAAGCACACCGAAAGCACCAGCTGTCTTATATCCGCGGACGAGGTGCAGGGAGGACCACCATGACCGCGACGATGACCGAGCAGTCCACCACGCCGGCCACCACAGCGCCCGGGCCCACCGCACCGGCCGACAGTGCCACCGAGCTGTTGAGCGCGATGGCCGCGCTGCCGGCCGGGCACCCGTCCCGGGCCGCCCTTCGGGACCGGGCCATCGAAGCCTGGCTCCCGCTGGCGCAGCACCTCGCCCACCGCTACAGCGGCCGGGGCGAGCCGAGTGACGACCTGATCCAGACCGCCGCGGTCGGCCTGATCAAGGCCGTCGACAAGTTCGACCCCAGCCGTGGCGTCGACTTCGCGGGCTACGCGATCCCGACCATCATCGGCGAGCTGAAGCGGCACTTCCGGGACCGCACCTGGGACATCCGGGTGCCCCGGCGGCTCCAGGAGCTGCGCCTGGCCATCTCGGAGGCGAACAGCACGCTGCTCCAGTCGCTCGGCCGGTCGCCGACGGTCGCCGACATCGCCGCCCACCTCAAGGTCACCGAGGAAGAGGTCCTGGAGGGCCTGGAGGGTGCCCGCGCGTACAACGCGGTGTCCCTGTCCACCCCGACCGGCGACGGTGAGCGGGCCACCGAGCTCGGCGACATGCTGGGTGGCGAGGACGGCGAGTTCGAGCTGGCCGAGCTGCGGGTCGCGCTCGGACCGGCGCTAGCCACCCTCGACGAGCGCGAGCAGAAGATCCTCACGCTCCGGTTCTACGGCAACCTCACCCAGTCGCAGATCGCCGAGCAGATCGGCGTCTCCCAGATGCACGTCTCCCGGCTGCTCGCCCGCGCCCTGACCAAGCTGCGCGGCCAGCTCGCCGGCACCTACTGATCGCAACCGTCCCGGACCTACCCGGGAGTGTGCTTCACCGGTACTGCGTCTCGGGCAGGGGGCCAACCGCCACGGCGGTCGGTCCCCTGTCTCGTCTCCGCGGGCGGTCAGCGGCAGCGCAAGGGCCAGTCGGGAGATCATGCCCGCTTCGGAATCCGGGAGGATGAGCCGGCCCGACGGTCAGGAACCGCCGTCCTCCGGCAGGACGTCCGCCACCACGACCGTGATGTTGTCCGGCCCGCCGGCCCGCAACGCCAGGTCGACGAGCCGCCGCGCGCAGGCTTCCCGGTCGGCGTAGCCGCTGACCACCTCGGCCAGGGTGTCCGCCCGGACCACGTTGGTCAGCCCGTCGCTGCACAGCAGCCACCGGTCACCGGCCTGTGGTTCGACGGTCAGGTAGGCGGCCCGGACCGTGTCGCCCTGCAACGCCTGGGTGACCACCGCCCGCCGGGGATGGCTGCTCGCCTCCTCCGCTGTGATCACCCCCTCGTCCACGAGCATCTGCACGAAGGTGTCGTCCCGGGTGACCTGCGTGAAGACGCCCTCCCGGAACAGATAGGCGCGCGAGTCGCCGACATGGGCCAGCGCGAGACAGGTCCCGGTCACCGACAGCAGCAACGCGGTGAGCGTCGTACCCATGCCCTGCCGGGTGGGGTCCTCCTCCACCGCCTCCCGGATCCGGCCGCTGGCCACCTCGATCGCGCCCTGGAGCGCCACCACCAGCGCGTCGTCGGGGGTCGGGACGTCGAGCCCGGACACCGCCTCGATGGTGATCGCACTGGCCAGGTCGCCCGCGGCCATCCCGCCCATGCCGTCGGCGACGGCCGCCAGCCAGGCGCCCGCGTGTACCGCGTCCTGATTGCTGGTCCGGATCAGGCCCTGGTCGCTCACCGCCATGGACCGCAGCTTGAGGGTCATGGCAGGCAGCCTGCCATCACCCGCGTCGGATGTCTCTACTAGATCACCGCGGGTCGCTGTCCACCACATCGAGGGTGGTTGTTCGGCCGTCATCCCGGCACCTCCGGCGACACCGAACCGCCGGGTACCCGGACGGCGCCCACCGGCAGCCGGGCGGTTTCCGGACCGAGCACCTGGGCACGCACCTCCTCGTTCGGCACGAACCGTTCTCCCGTCGAGTCGTCGTCCGGCGTCACCCGCCATGAACCGCGCCACGGACCCGGCGCCGTCGCTGGAGTTCTCCACCGAGGGGACCCATTGTGACGGATACCCGGCTGGCCGCGACACTTCCGAGGGCGCGCCACGGCGACCGAGCCGCCCGGCCCCCGGCACCGGTGCCGATCAGCGGGGTGCTCACCAGGGCGGAGACCGGTCGCGCGCCACCGGACGGACCCGCGCCGAGGCGACCGCCCGGCGTGTCGACACGGCCCGGCCGGGATCAGCCGATCAACCGGCCGGGTCAGCCGATCAACTCGTCCACGAAGCACCACCGCCAGGCTTCGCCCGGCTGGATGGACCGCATCACCGGATGCCCGCTGGCCTGGAAGTGCTTCGAGGCGTGCCGGTTGGGCGACGAGTCGCAGCAGCCGACGTGTCCACAGGTCAGGCACGAGCGCAGGTGTACCCAGTCGTCGCCGGTCACCGCGCACTCGGGGCACTCGCTCGTGGTCTCCGGCTCGGCCTCGCCCGCCGTTGCCAGGTGGGTGCAGTTCATTCCTCGCTCCGTCTCAGCATCGACTCCTCCAGGTCCAGGTCACGATAGGCGCGTACCAGCACCTCGTCGGCGATCCGGCCCTCGTCCCGGGCCCGGCGGAACACCTCACGTTCGGCGTCGATCATCTCCTGCCGGAGTCGACCGTACGCCTGCGACGGCGTCTCCCGCTCGTCCCCACCCAGCCGCTCCCACGCCGTGTTGGTGCGGTCCTCGATGACCCGGTGCAGCCGCTTCAGCACCGCCTCCGGGGCGCCCTCGGCTCGCGCCTCCAGCCGCTCCCGGGCCGCCCGGCCGGCCTGCTGCTGCACGCCGGCCTCGGCCAGGGTGTCCTGGATCGGGTCGTCGGCGGGCAGCCGCAGCATCCGGGCCACCGCGGGCAGCGTCGCGCCCTGGACCACCAGGGTGAAGACGATGACCGCGAACGCGATCCAGACGAACAGGTTCCGGGAGTACGAGCCGACGCCCGGCAGGGACAGCGGCAGCGCGAGGGCGGCGGCGAGGGTCACCACGCCACGCATCCCGGCCCAGCCGACCACCGCCGGGAAACTCGGCGGTGGTGACGGATCACGGCGCGTCCGGGGCACCAGCCGGGCCAGGTAGTTCGCCGGGAACACCCAGACGAACCGGGTGACGAAGACGGTCAGCAGCACCGCACCGGTGATCCCGGCAACCACCGCGAGCGGCTGGTCGAGGCCCGTGACGACGTCCCGCAGTTGCAACCCGACCAGCACGAACACCAGGCCCTCCAGCAGGAACCGGACCAGCCGCCAGAAGGCGCCCATCTGCAGCCGGGAGGCGGCCGACATCAGCACCGGCAGCTTGTGTCCGAGTCCCAACCCGGTGACCACCACCGCCACCACGCTGGACGCGCCGATCGGTTCGGCCAGCAGGACCACCGCGAACGGCGTGATCAGCGACAGCGCGTTGTCCAGCAGCGGGTCGGTGATGCGCTTGTGCAGGAAACCGACGACGAGAAAGCCGACCAGTCCGACCGCGATCCCGCCGCCGGCGGCCACCGCCACCTCCCGGGTGACCTCCAGGGCGTCCAGGGCCGGTCCGGTCGCCGCGGCCACCGCCACCCGCAGCAGCACCAGGGAGGTGGCGTCGTTGATCAGGCTCTCGCCCTCCAGGATGGTGACCAACCGGCGAGGTAGGCCGATCCGCCGGGCCACCGCGGTGGCGGCCACCGCGTCCGGCGGTGCGACCACGGCACCGAAGGCGACGCAGATCGACAGCGGCAGCGCGGGCATCAGCAGGTGGACGACCAGGCCCACCGCCACGGCCGTGAAGATCACCAGGCCGATGGCGAGCAGCAGGATCGGCCGCAGGTTGGTGCGGAACGCCGGCACCGAGGTCTCCAGCGCCGAGACGTAGAGCAGCGGCGGCAGGATGCCGACCAGGACGAGTTCGGGCTCCAGGTGGATGTTGAGGAATCCCGGCACGAACGACAGGACGAGCCCGACCACCACCAGCACGATCGGGGAGAGCATGCCCAGCCGGCGCGCCAACGCCGCTCCCAGCACCGCGACCGCGAGCAGGATCACGACGTCGAACAGTCCATGCATGTCAACAGCCTAGGGCGCCACCGGGCCGGTACCGATCATGCGGTACGCAGCTTGGGCAGCACCTCGCCGGCGAACGCGGCCACGAAGTCGTCCAACCGCTGCCCGACGTGGTGCAGGTAGATCTCGTCGAAACCGAGTTCGGCGTACGAGTGCAGCAGTTCGGCGTGCCGGGACAGGTCGGCGGAGATGTTGACCACCTCGGCCACCCGCTCGACGGACACCCCCTCGGACACCGCGTCGAAGTGTTCGGCCAGCTCCAGGTCCCAGCAGACCGGCGGCGCGAAGACGTTGCTGCGCCACTGGTGGTGGGCGATCCGGGCGGCCTCGGCCTGATCGGGCGCCCAGCTCAGGTGTACCTGCAGGTGCAGCTTTCCACGCCCACCCGCCTCCCGGTACGCCTCGACCAGCCGCCGCAGCCGGCCAACCGGGGCGTTCACGGTGATCAGTCCGTCGGCCCACTCGGCGCACCAGCGCGCGGTGGCCTCGCTGACCGCCGCACCCACCAGCGCCGGCGGTTGCTCGGGGCGGGTCCACAACCGGGCCCGGTCGACTGTCACCAGCCCGTCGTGACTGACCTCCTCCCCCGCCAGCAGGTCCCGGATGATGGCGACGCACTCGCGCAGCCGGGCGGTCCGGACGTCCTTGCGCGGCCACCCGCCACCGGTGATGTGCTCGTTGCTGGCCTCTCCGGTGCCCAGCGCCGCCCAGAACCGCCCCGGGTACATCACCGCGAGGGTCCCGATGGCCTGCGCGATGATCGCCGGGTGGTAGCGCTGGCCGGGGGCGTTGACGATGCCGAACGGCAGCGAGGTGGCCTGGAGGGCCGCGCCGAGCCAAGACCAGGCGAAGCCGGAGTGGCCCTGTCGGCTGCTCCATGGCGAGAAGTGGTCGGACGACATGGCGGCGTCGAAGCCGGCCTGTTCGGCTTGGACCACCGCCGCGAGCAGTTCGGCGGGATGGACCTGTTCGTGCGAGCAGTGGATGCCGTACTTCGTCATGCCGCCGATCCGTACCCCCCGGACGCGTCGGTCAACCGCGTCCCGGGGGATACGGATGATCATTCGGCGTGCGCCGTGCCGCCCGCTGCCGCGCCCGAGCCGACCCAGACCGTCTTGACGTTGCAGAACTCCCGGATGCCCCACGCCGACAACTCGCGCCCGTACCCGGAGTTCTTCACGCCACCGAACGGCAGTTGCGGATACGACGTGGTCATGCCGTTGATGAAGACGCTGCCGGCGACCAGGTCGGTGGCGAACCGTTCCTGCTCCGCCTCGTCCCGGGTCCAGGCGTTCGAACCCAGTCCGAACGAGGTGCCGTTGGCCAGCTCGACAGCCTCCGCATAGGAGGAGACCCGGAACAGGCCGGCGACCGGCCCGAAGACCTCCTCGGACCACATCCGCATCTCCGGTGTCAGCTCGGTCACCACGGTCGGTGGGTAGTACCAACCCGGCCCGTCCGGCCGCTGCCCGCCGCACAGCACCCGGGCACCCAGGTCGACCGCGTCGCGTACCTGCGCCTCGACGTCCGCGCGGCCCTGCTCGGTGGCCAGCGGACCAACGTCGGTATCGGGGTCCATCGGGTCGCCGACCCGCAGGCCCGACATCCGGGCCACGAACCTCTCGGCGAACGCGTCGAACACCTCCGTGTGGACGATGAACCGCTTGGCCGCGATGCAGGACTGCCCGTTGTTCTGGCAGCGGGCCGTGGTGGCCACCTCGGCGGCCCGGTCCAGGTCGGCCGAGGGCATCACCACGAACGGGTCGCTGCCGCCGAGTTCGAGCACGGTCTTCTTCAGCTCCCGCCCGGCGATCTCCGCGACCGAGCGTCCGGCCCGCTCGCTGCCGGTGAGCGTCGCGGCCCGGACGCGGGGGTCGCAGAGCACCCGCTCCACCTGCTTGGAGTCGATCAGCAGGGCCTGGAACGCTCCCTGTGGGAAGCCGGCCCGGGTGAACAGCTCGCCGAGGAACAGGGCGGTCTGCGGCACGTTCGAGGCGTGTTTGAGCAGCCCGGTGTTGCCGGCCATCAGGGCCGGGGCGGCGAACCGGATGACCTGCCAGAGCGGGAAGTTCCACGGCATCACCGCGAGCACCGGCCCGATCGGCTGGTACCGGGTGAAGGCCCTGGTCGCGTTGACCGCCGCCGCGTCGGCCGGCTCATCGGCCAGGAACCCCTCGGCGTGTCCGGCGTAGAACCGGCAGGCGCTGGCGCACTTGCTGACCTCCGCCCTGGCCGAGGCCAACGTCTTGCCCATCTCCGTGGTCATCATCCGGGCAACGTCGTCGATCTCCCGGTCCAGCAGGTCGGCGGCGGCGGTCAGCCAGCCGGCCCGGTCGGCGAAACCGGTCCCCCGCAACGCCTCGAAGGCGTCCTGGGCCCGGCCGATGGCGGCCTCGATCTGCTCGTCGGGGGTTTCGGCGAAGGTCTGCACGGTCTGGCCGGTCGCGGGGTTGACGCTGGCCATGGGCATTTCGTACTCCCGTCATTCGAAGAGCGAGTGGTGCGTACCCGGTGGTTCGACGCGGCGGCGGGCGGCCCGGCGCCGCTGGATCACCACCAGGTCGACGATGGCCACCGCGGCGAGCAGGAACAGCAGCGCCGCCGGCACCCAGTATCCGGCCAGCGCCGTCAGCACCCCGAGGGCCAGGCTGACCACCAGGCCGAACGATGCCAGGATCAGCCGCAGGTTCAGCGCGCTGTAGGGATGCCCGACCGTGCCCCGGGCACCGCTCGGCTGCCGTCTCGCTCCCATCGTGGGGAACTACCCGGCCCGGAGCGCGGATAACCTGACGCCCACCGCCCGGACGGGCTTCCGCCGGAGACCCTGGAAACCGTAGAGTTACCAGGCCATCGCCTTGGGTCAACATCGGGGAGCCGGATGCCTCGCCGCTGGGTCGCCGCACTGGCCACCGCCGTACTCGCCGCCGTTGCGATCGCCTGCGAGGGCGGTACGGCCAACCGACCGCACCCCGCACCGTCCCGGTCCGGGCAACCGGTCGCGCTGTCCGCGCTCGGTGACTCGATCACCACGGCCTTCGGTTCCTGCCTCGCGCTGGCCTCGTGCCCCCGCAACTCCTGGTCCACCGGCACCAGCACGCGGGTGGACAGCATCCGCAGTCGGTTGGCCGACGGCGAGCGGTCCCGAACCGTCCAGGCGCACAACGAGGCCGCCGCCGGGGCGCGGGTCGCCGCCCTGCCCGACCAGGCAACCGCGGCGGTACGGCACCGGGCCGACTACGTGACGGTGTTGATCGGCGCGAACGACGCCTGCGCGGAAAACCTCGACGGGATGACCGGGGTCGACGGGTTCCGGGCCGACCTCGACCGGGCGCTCGCGGTGGTGAAGAAGGGGCGGCCGAAGGCGCACCTGCTGGTGGCCAGCATTCCGGATCTGAACCGGCTCTGGGAGGTCGGGCACACCGACCGGCTTGCGGTGCGGGTGTGGTCGCACGGGGTGTGCCCCGCGCTGCTGGCGAACCCGACCTCGACCGCCGGTCCCGACGTCCGGCGGCGCGCGGCCTTCGCGGCCCGGGTCGACGCCTACAACCGGCAACTCGCCGCGGCCTGCGCCGCCTACGGCTCCCGCTGCCGGTACGACGGCGGTGCGGTACACCGGGCCGCGATCAACCTGGACATGGTGAACCCGCTGGACTCGTTCCATCCGGACATCGACGGGCAGCACGAGTTGGCCCGGCTGACCTGGCGGGCTTGGGGCCTCGCCGACTGACCGAGCGCCGCGAGTCAGCGGCGCCGGTTGTTGGCGAGCCGGCCGGCCAACTGCCGCAGCTTGGCCTGCGTTGACGGCTTGGCCAACTCCTGTCGACCCCGGGCGACCAGTCGCTGGCCGCGCGGCGACTGCAGGAACACGGTGATCCGTTGCAATACTGACATCGTCGGTCCTCCTGGTCCGCCCGGACTGGTACCGCCCAGAATGGTCCGTCCGGTTCGGTACCGCCTACTTACCCGACCGGCCGGGGCGCCAACCCGGACGTCTCCGGATCACCCCGCCGCCGGTACGGATGCCTTCCGGCCGCTCCTCCGCCGCCGGTGCGGACACTTCCCGGCGGTGATCAGGTGATCCAGCGTCTCGTGGAGATCCACGTCACGGCCGGTCCACACCGGTACCACCGGGTCGGGGTGGTTGGCTGGTATGGACGAGGATGGCAGCAGCGTTTGCACGAGGGAGTGTCCGCCGACGCCCCCCGTGGCGGTGAGGAGGTCTGGACCGGTGCGTGATCCGCACGAGCTGTACGAACTTGCCGACGACCTGCCGGAGCTGGGTCAGCCGGTGCTGATCCAGGCCCTGACCGGGTTCGTTGACGCCGGCAACGCGACCCGGCTCGCCCGGGAACACCTGGCCGCCACGCTGGACGACCAGCTGGTGGCGAGCTTCGACGTCGACCAGTTGATCGACTACCGGTCGCGACGTCCCCCGATGATCTTCGTGGAGGACCACTGGCAGCGGTACGAGGACCCCCGCCTGGAGCTGCGGGCCCTCACCGACGACGCCGGTGTGCGGTTCCTGCTGCTCACCGGCCCCGAGCCGGACAACCAGTGGGAACGGTTCGTCGCGGCGGTCATCGAGGTGATCGACCGGCTGGGCGTCCGGCTCACGATCGGGCTGAACTCCATCCCGATGGCGGTGCCGCACACCCGTCCGGGCGGCGTGACCGCGCACGCCACCCGCCCCGACCTGATCGCCGGGCACGAGCCGTGGTTGCAGCGGGTGCAGGTACCGGGCAGCGCCGGGCACCTGTTGGAGTTCCGGCTCGGTGAGCGGGGGCGCGACGCCCTCGGGTTCGCCGCGCACGTACCGCACTACGTCGCCCAGACCGAGTACCCGGCCGCGGCGGAACTGCTGCTCAGCTCGGTCTCCAGCAGCACCGGGCTGCTCCTGCCGACCGACGCGCTGCGGGAGGCCGCCGAGACGGTGCGGGCGGACATCGACCGGCAGATCGCCGAGACCAGCGAGGCCGACGCCCTGGTCAAGGCGCTGGAGGAGCAGTACGACGCGTTCGCCCGCGGCCGCGAGAGCAGCAACCTGCTGACCTCGCAGTCCGGCCCGCTGCCGACGGCCGACGAGTTGGGGGCCGAGCTGGAGCGCTTCCTTGCCGAGCAGAACCGGGAGGAGAATCCGGGCGGCTGACCGGTTACCGGTTCGCCGCCCGAGACCGCCTCCCGCGGGCGCGATGGGGCCGCCCGGGTCCGCCGTCGCTGGGCGGGATCGCCGTCGCTGGGCGGGGCACGCGGGCGTCGGCCCGGTGCGTCGGGCAGGCTGGAACCATGCGCCTGGCGACCTGGAACGTCAACTCGGTGAAGGCCCGACTCCCCCGGCTGCTCGACTGGCTGGCCAGCACGAAACCGGACGTGGTGTGCCTACAGGAGACGAAGTGCCCGGACGGTGCGTTCCCGGCCGACGAGGTGGGTGAACTGGGTTACACGGTGGCCAGTCACAGCGACGGCCGGTGGAACGGGGTGGCCGTACTGTCCCGGGTGGGGCTCGCCGACGTGACCATGGGGTTTCCCGACGAACCCGGCTTTCCGCTACCGGAGGCCCGGGCCATCGCGGCGACCTGCGCCGGAGTCCGGGTGTGGTCGGTGTACGTGCCGAACGGCCGGACCCCGGACTCGCCGCACTACCGCTACAAGCTGGCCTGGTTCGCCGCGCTGCGTGACGCGCTGGCCGACGAACTGCGCCCGGGTGCCCCGTTGGCCGTCTGCGGTGACTTCAACGTCGCGCCCACCGACGCCGATGTGTGGGACCCGACCCTGTTCGTGAACTCCACCCATGTCACCCCGGCCGAACGGCGGGCCCTGGCCGAACTGCGTGAGCTGGGCCTGGTGGATGTCGTGCCGACCCCCATGAAGGGCCCGCACCCGTACACCTACTGGGACTACCGCGCCGGGATGTTCCACCAGAACAAGGGCATGCGGATCGACCTGGTCTACGCCACCGCCTCGTTCGCCGACGGGGTGCGGTCCGCGTACGTCGACCGGGAGGCCCGCAAGGGCAAGGGCCCGTCCGATCACGCCCCGATCGTGGTCGATGTGGAGCCGGGCCCGCCGGCAGGGTGAGACGGCGCGTCCGCACGGCCACGCCAGGACCGGACGGTGACCGAGCCCGAGTGGTACGCCAGCGACCCTGTCCGACCGGCTTGAGGTCGCTGGCGTACCACCCGGTGACCGACGACCGCTCCCCGCCGCCGACGGGGCCCCGATCTCGGGCGTGATGCGGGGCGTCGCGCGGGCGGTGGCCCGGGCGCGGCTCAGGGACGGCGGGAGTCGACGAGCGAGGCGAACGCGACCACGTTGTCGGAGTATCCGAGGCCGCTGCCGCGCCACCGGCCGCCACAGGTGATCAGGCGCAACTGCGGCCGGCGGTAGTCCCCGTAGACCCGGTCGGCCGGCAGCTTTCCCTTGTCGAAGTGCTCCACCGAGTTGACCTCGAAGATCCCGGTCGTCCGGTCCGCCCGGGTCACCTCGATCCGGGCGCCCGGCCGGAGCCGGACCAGATCGTGGAAGACCGACGGGCCGGTCTTCGTGTCGACGTGCCCCACCAGAATCGCCGGACCGAACTGGCCGGGTGTCGGGCCCCGGTCGTACCAGCCGACCTGGTTGTGCTCGGCCAGCGTGGGCACCGCGATCGAACCGTCGGCAGCCAGACCCACCCGGATCACCGGCGCCTCGACCTTGATCGACCTGACCACCAGTTTGACCGGTCTGCTGGGCCCGAGCACCGGGAACGACCGGGGTGGCGGCTTGCTGCCGCCGCTGAGCCAGTCCCACGGCCCAACGGTCAACTGGCCCAGTCCGGCGCCGGTGGCGAAGACGCCGAACACCAGCAGGATCGCCGCCGCCGGCCCGGACCAGCGACGCCACGGCCGGGTGGCCCCGGGAGATGCCGCCGGTCGGGGGCTCCGTGACGCTCCCGACCGGGCCCTAGGGTCCATGACGGCGGGTGCGCAGCGCTACCAGGCCGAGCACCGCGCCGAGCAGCAGCGCCAGCAGGCCGACCGTGAGCAGCGGACCCCCCGCGCTCCCCGCGGCGCCGCCGAACCCGGTCGCCGGGCCGTGGCTGGGCCGACCGGCCGCCACGACCATGAGGTTGGCCCGGCCTCCCGGACCGTCCGGACAGGTGAGTCGGACCCGGTAGGTGCCGGCGTCGGCGGCGGCGGGCAACTGGGCGGCGGCGGTCAGCACACCGTCCTGGGGGTGCGCGGTCACCGTGCCGAAGACGTCGGACTGGACGGTGGCGGTCCGGGTGTTGTCCCGGCAACTCGCTCGGATGCCCACCAGGCTGCCGGCCTGCGCGGTGTCGGGGTTGAGCTGGACGAAGACGTCGGCAGCGGCGCGGGCCGGTCCGGCGCCGACCGGCGTCGTCGCGAGGGCCAGGCAGACGCCCGCGACGAGTCCGAGCCCGACCACGGACCGCCAGCCACCGTTGCCGCGCACCGACCGTCGGGCGACGCCGAGGCGTAACGTCGACAACATTGGGCCACCTCCCCTCGGACGAGGAGTCGAACGATCGCGTCCGCCCTACTGCCGAGAATCTTCTCACCCGTCGGGGGGATCGGACAGGTTCCGTCCACCCCGCGTCGCCCGTCCGGTTTTCCACTCGGCTGGCTCGGCGGGGCGCGGCCGCGTAGGCTCGGGTCCCCGTGAGCTCCCACGACCGGATCCTCGTCATGCCGGCACCCTCCGACCGCCCGGCGGAAGTCGTACCCGCCGACCACCCGGCAGGAGCCCTGCCCACCGACCACCCGGCGCGAGCCGTACCCGTCGATCGTCCGGCGGAGATCCGGACCTTCCACCCCCGGCGTGGCCGGCTCAGCGGTCGGCATCTGGACGCGCTCGAACAGCTCTGGCCGCGGTACGGGTTGACGGCGCAGGCCGAAGGCGGCCCGGTGGACCTCGCGACGTTGTTCGGCCGGACCGCTCCGGTGGTGCTGGAGATCGGCTCGGGCATGGGTGACGCCACCGCGAGCATGGCCGCGGCGGACCCCGACCGGGACTACCTGGCCGTCGAGGTACACACCCCGGGCATCGCCAACCTGCTCGCCGTGGTCGATCGGCGCGGCCTGACAAACGTCCGGGTCGCCGAGGGGGACGCGTTGGTGCTGCTCCGTCACCTGGTCGCGCCCGCGACGCTGGCGGTGATCAACATTTTCTTCCCCGACCCGTGGCCGAAGGCCCGGCACCACAAGCGCCGGCTGATCCAGCCCGACCATGTGGCGCTGCTGCGCGACCGGCTGGTGCCGGGCGGCCGGCTGCGCTGCGCGACGGACTGGTCCGACTACGCGGAGGCGATGCGGGAGACGCTGGCGGCGGACCCCGAGCTGACCAACGTCCACCCGGGGTTCGCCCCGCGCCCGGCGGACCGGCCGGTGACGAAGTTCGAGCGCCGGGCCCTGGCGGCGCACCGCCCGATCTTCGACCTGGAGTTCGAAAGGAAGGGCCCCCTGTTATCGCTTTCCGCGGTGAAAGGGCCCCTTCTTAACGGTTGAGCGCGGAAGGATTGGCGCAGCGGGCAAGATCAGGGCACGATTGATCGGCTATGACGCTCACCGAACAGCTGCCGCCCGAGGCCGACGCCGACGCCCTCTACGAAGCCTTCGCGGGCTGGGCCAAGGATCGCGGCCTGGACCTCTACCCACACCAGGAAGAGGCGCTGATCGAGATCGTCTCGGGCGCCAACGTCATCCTGAACACCCCCACCGGCTCGGGCAAGAGCCTGGTGGCCACGGCCGCCCACTTCGCGGCGCTGGCCGAGAACCGGGTGAGCTTCTACACGGCCCCGATCAAGGCGCTGGTCTCGGAGAAGTTCTTCGCGCTCTGCGAGATCTTCGGCGCGCACAACGTCGGCATGCTGACCGGGGACGCGAGCGTCAACGAGGACGCGCCGATCATCTGCTGCACGGCCGAGATCCTGGCCAACATCGCGCTGCGGGAGGGTCGCCGGGCCGACGTCGGGCTGGTGATCATGGACGAGTTCCACTTCTACGCCGAACCGGACCGGGGCTGGGCGTGGCAGGTTCCGCTGATCGAACTCCCCCAGGCCCAGTTCGTGCTGATGTCGGCCACGCTGGGCGACACCACCCGGTTCGTCGACGACCTGAGCCGGCGTACCGGCCGGTCGACCGCCGTGGTCACCTCGGCCCAGCGGCCGGTCCCGCTGATCTTCTCGTACGCGATGACTCCGCTGCACGAGACGCTGGAGGAACTGCTCGGTACGAAGCAGGCGCCCATCTACGTCGTCCACTTCACCCAGGCGGCGGCCCTGGAACGGGCCCAGGCGCTGATGAGCGTGAACGTCTGCACCCGGGCCGAGAAGGACATGATCGCCGAGGCGATCGGCAACTTCCGGTTCACCGCCGGCTTCGGCCGGACCCTGTCCCGGCTGGTCCGGCACGGCATCGGCGTACACCACGCCGGCATGCTGCCCAAGTACCGCCGCCTGGTGGAGACCCTGGCCCAGGCCGGCCTGCTCAAGGTGATCTGCGGCACCGACACCCTCGGGGTCGGGATCAACGTGCCGATCCGGACGGTGCTGTTCACCGGACTGTCCAAGTACGACGGGGTGCGGACCCGGCTGCTCAAGGCGCGCGAGTTCCACCAGATCGCCGGCCGGGCCGGCCGGGCCGGCTTCGACACCGTCGGCCGGGTCGTGGTGCAGGCGCCCGAACACGTCATCGAGAACGAGAAGGCCCTGGCGAAGGCCGGCGACGACCCCAAGAAGCGCCGGAAGGTGGTCCGGAAGAAGCCGCCGGAGGGCTCCATCGGGTGGGGCCAACCCACCTTCGAACGCCTGGTCGCGGCCGATCCGGAACCGCTCACCTCCAGCTTCCAGGTCAGCCACTCGATGCTGCTGAACGTGATCGGCCGGCCCGGTGACGCCTTCGCGGCCATGCGGCACCTGCTGACCGACAACCACGAGGACCGGGCCGCGCAGCGCCGGCACATCCGCCGGGCCATCGCCATCTACCGGGCGTTGCTGGCCGGCGGGGTGGTGGAACAGCTGGCCGAGCCGGACGAGACCGGCCGGCGGGTCCGGCTCACCGTCGACCTCCAACTCGACTTTGCGTTGAACCAGCCGCTGTCCC
Organism: Plantactinospora sp. A48; assembly: GCF_055793945.1. Lineage (NCBI taxonomy): Bacteria > Bacillati > Actinomycetota > Actinomycetes > Micromonosporales > Micromonosporaceae > Plantactinospora > Plantactinospora sp. A48. The sequence goes on from NZ_JBTIXF010000001.1 coordinate 232,049, forward strand.
CGCTGGCCCTGGCCGCCATCGAACTGCTCGACCGGGAGTCCCCGGCGTACGCCCTGGACGTCCTGTCGGTGATCGAGTCCATCCTGGACAACCCACGACAGGTGCTGTCGGCCCAGCAGTTCAAGGCCCGTGGCGAGGCGGTGGCCGCGATGAAGGCCGACGGCATCGAGTACGAGCAGCGGATCGAACTGCTCGACGAGGTGACCTGGCCGAAGCCGCTGGCGGAGCTGCTGGACGCGGCGTACCAGATGTACCGGCAGGGACATCCGTGGGTGGCCGACCACGAGCTGTCGCCCAAGTCGGTGGTCCGGGACATGTACGAGCGGGCCATGACGTTCACCGAGTACGTCGCGTTCTACGGCCTGTCCCGCTCCGAGGGGCTGGTGCTGCGGTACCTCGCCGACGCGTACAAGACGCTGCGACAGACCGTCCCCGAGGACGCCAAGACCGACGAGCTGGTCGACCTGATCGAGTGGCTGGGTGAGCTGGTCCGGCAGGTGGACTCCAGCCTGATCGACGAGTGGGAACGGTTGCGCAACCCGACCGACGCGCCCGAGACGGCCGTGCTCGACGAGCGACCGCCGGCGGTCACCGGCAACGTCCGGGCGTTCCGGGTGCTGGTCCGCAACGCGCTGTTCCGCCGGGTCGAGCTGGCCGCGCTGCGCCGCTGGTTCGACCTTGGCGAACTGGACGCCGAGGCCGGCTGGGACGCCGACGCCTGGGCCGAGGCCATGGCGCCGTACTTCCAGACGTACGACTCGCTCGGCACCGGCCCGGACGCCCGCGGTCCCGCGCTGCTGATGATCGACCAGGGCCGGGAGCGGTGGACGGTCCGGCAGATCTTCGACGACCCGGCCGGTGACCACGACTGGGGCATCAGCGCCGAGGTGGACCTCGCGGCCTCCGACGAGGCCGGGGCCGCGGTCGTCCGGATCACCGACGTGGGCCAGCTCTAGCCGGTACGCGACGACGCGTATCCCGCCGGCACGCCCCGGCGCGGATACTCAGCCGGTACGCTGCGCGGTCCGGTCGGCGGCCCGCTGCCAGGACGGGGTACGCAGCGGCGCGTGCTGCGGCGGCCGGTTGCCGGGATCCTTGATCCAGGCCCGGATCCCTCGGCCGGCCAGCGGCTCCTCCCGATACCGTGGCACGAGGTGGCAGTGCGCGTGCGGGACCGACTGGCCGCCCACCGGCTCGACGTTCCAGCCCACGTTCCAGCCGTCCGGCCGGTGCGCCTGCCCGATCATCGTCCGCAGTTCGGCGGGGCAGTCCATCGACACAGCATGCCGGACCGGCGCGGTCGTCGGCAGCCGTTCCATGGCCCCGCTGCGGCTCAGGGTTGTTCGTTGACGAACTGGAACTGGACGCGGACCGAGTCGTCGAGCGGCACCACCAGGGTGGAGTTGCTGGCGGACCATTTTTCCGGCACCAGGAACATGTGGTCGCGGCCCATGACGAGCAGGCGCAGTTGACGGTAGCGGTAGCGATAGGTCTGCCCCTCCGACGCGGGAAGCAACGTCTCGGTGACCCCGGGGGAACGCAGATACAGCGGTTCGCGGGTGTCCAGAATGACGCGCGGCAGCCGGTCGAGGTGCAGCGCGGTGTCGCGGGCCAGGTCCCGCCCCGACCACTGCGCGACGGTCGCGGTGGTCCAGAACAGGCTCACGGCGGTCAGCGCGAACAGCAGGATCCGCGCGGTACGGCGCGGGAACGCGGCGTTGTCGTCCGGGCGGGCATCGGACAACCGGGTCACCGTCTCGATGAGTTGCCAGCCGTACCCGACGAGGATGCCGCCGAGCGCGATGGCGGTCGGGGTGGCGAAGTCGTACAGCCACCAGTCGCGCAGCGCCGGGTAACTGAACAACAGCAGCACACCGGCGGTGAGCAGGATGAGTCCGGCGAACACCGCGACCCGGGTACCACGGCGCAGTCGGCGTAGCGTCATCCGGGCGGCGGCCCGGCCGGGCGCCTCACCGTCGCCGTCGCCGTCGGTGGCGGTGGCGGTGGTGGCGGTGGCGGCGGTGGTCGCGAGCGCCCGGGCGATCCGTTGCCTCAGCCGGACGTGGCCATGGAGCAGGGCGGCGCCCAGCACGGTGAAGGTGAGCAGCGGCACGAGCAACGGTTGTGGGCTGCGCATGACGTACTCCCGGGTGCCGAGCCCGACCACGTCGACATCGATGCCGAAGTATTCGTACTGGGCGCGCGACGCCACGTACCCGAAATAGAACAGCAGGGTGCTGACCACCGTGACGGGCGCGATGACGCCGGCCCACGCGCTCAGCCAGCCCGCGATCCGGCCGGTGGGGGCATCCGGGTCGGCCGGCATCACTCAGCCGGATCCCCGCCGCCGGCGCCGCCCGGCGGGGTCGTCGGTGCCTCCTCGGTGGGTACGGGGCTTTCCGCGGGATCCGGTTCGGGGAACTCGACGAATATCGTGCCGTTGTTGACCGGCTCCGATGCCGCCGCCGCGAAGTCCCGGCACTCGCGTTGGTGGCCACTCGGGCAGGTGGTCAACTCCCCCTTGATGATCAGCTCTCCCTCGCCGTAGTCGACGGCTTCGACGCCGATCCGGCAGCGGCTCGCGTCGGCCCGGTAGTCCATCGGACCGCGGAGCTGGTCACACTCCGGTTTGCAGGCGTGCCGCTTGACCCTGAACGAACCGGCCGCCCCGCTGACCGTCACCGTACGCACGGTGATCTTGTAACCGGCCGGGATGGGCGGCCCGAGCCAGTAGACCGGTTGGCAGTAGACCTTGCCGCGCTCGGTGATCGTCGGGCCGCCGTCCGGTCCGTACGGCAGTCGCGGCATGGGGATCGACGGCTTCTTCGGGACCGGGGGTGCGGGCTTCTCCGGGCCGGAACCCTCCACGGCCGGCGACCGTTCGGTGCCCGTCTGGGTGGGCGCCGTTTCCAACGGCGGGGCGCCCGGCCCGGCCTCCGCCGCCGTGGACGAGCCCGCCGAGGTGGACGCGGTCGGATCGGCGTCGTGTCGAGTGGATCCGCAGGCCGCGCTCGACACGATGAGCAGCAGCACGGTCGTGCTCGCCACCGCGCGGGCCAGGAATCCGTCAACCTTCATGATCTGTCTCCACGCCGTCCCGGAGTTTGGCTTTCACCCGACGCGGGATCCCGCCGACCATCCAGTCACCTCACCTTCATCACTATGCATGATCGAGTTGTCGCGGAGGGTCACCGGAATCGGCGACGTGTCCGGATGATCGGACCGGCAAACCAGCGGGTCCGCTGCGCGCGGAGGCGGAGCGGCTGGCCGTGTCGGCCGGCGACCCGCTGGAGGACGCCGGGAAGCCGACCACTTCGCGTCGTACCGATCCGTTTTCGCCGCCGCGCTGAGCCCGGCGCACGGCGGAGGTTGGGCCGGCGTCCAGCCACACCCGGGAGGCAGGGTGAGCCAGCGCTCGCAGCACCGGCGGGGTCGGTGCCCCGTCTGCAAACGCCTCGTAGCCCTCACCGCCGACGGAAGAGTCGCCCGACACAACGGCACCATTCGGGCCTACGCCCCGCCCGAGGAGTGCCCCGGGGGTGGGCAGGAAGCGCAAGCCACAGGGTCGTGAGCGACAGCGTCACTCGTTCGGGGAGCAGATCGCCTGCGGCTCCGGTAGCCGGGGGTGCCTCGCGCCGGCCATGCCGTTGCGGCCGTGCGCCGGTGTCAGACGGTGACCGCGGCGCGGACGAAGGCTGCGACCTCGCGCGAGGTGCTGGTCTGCGACCAGGCCAGGACCAGGGTGGCCGGATCGGCGTCCGGGACCGGGCGGCTGGTCAGGCCCGGCGGCAGGTGCTCGCCGACCGATTCCGGGACGACCGCGATCAGGCGGCCGAGCTGGATCAGGTGCAGCATCTGGTTGCTGTCGGCGACCGGGTAGCCGGTGACACCGGGGCGGGCTTCGGGCCAGCGGGGCATCGGCTCACCCTGCAGGTCGATCATCGACACGGTGGCGCGTTCGGCGAGCCGATGTCCCTCGGGTAGCAGCACGACCTGGCCCTGGGTGTGCAGGTCATCGCTGTCCAGACCGCTCAGGTCGTTCTGCGGTCGGTGCAGCAGGGCGAGGTCGGCACGCCCGTCGCGGACCATGGCGGCGCGTTCGCCGACGCTGAAGGCGAGGTCGACCGGGACGGCGCCGGGGGATGCCGCGTAGCGTCCGAGGATGGCGCGCAGCAGTCCGGCGTCGCCGCCAGGCTTGAGGGCCAGGGTCAGGTGCGGGGTGGTCCGGGCGGCGTTTCGGGTACGCCGGATCGCCGCCTCGACCGCGTCGAGCGCGCCGCGGGCCTCGGTGAGCAGCACCTCGCCGGGCGGGGTGAGGTGGACCGCGCGGCTGGTGCGTTCCAGCAGGGTGACGCCCATCCGGCGTTCGAGCAGGCGGATCGCGCGGGACAGGGGTGGCTGGGCGATGCCGAGACGCTGGGCGGCACGGCCGAAGTGGAGCTCCTCGGCGACCGCGACGAAGTAGCGCAGTTCGCGCGTCTCGACGTCATCCATACCGCAACGGTATCGCCGCGGACCGGTTCGGTCCTGGTCCGCGAGCCCTGCCGGTGGTGGGCTCGGGACATGAGTGAAGCACGCATCGCGCTGGTGACCGGGGCGAACAAGGGGATCGGGCGGTCGGTCGCGGAGGGCCTCGCCGAGTCAGGGATCACCGTGCTGGTCGGCGCCCGGGACCCGGAGCGGGGAGCGGCGGCCGCGGCGAAGATCGAGGGTGCGTCGGCGATCCGGCTGGACGTGACCGATCCGGCCGGGGTCGCCGCCGCCGCCGAGGCGATCGGGGCCCGGTTCGGCCGGCTGGACATCCTGGTCAACAACGCGGGGATCGGTGGTGACCGCACGGCGCAGGCGCCGGGAACGGCTCGGCTGGACGGCATCCGGGAGGTGTTCGAGACGAACCTGTTCGGGGTGGTGACGGTGACCGAGGCGATGCTGCCGCTGCTGCGCCGCTCGGCCGGGGCGCGGATTGTGAACGTTTCCAGTGGCACGTCGTCGATGGCGTGGATGACCGACTCGACCCACTATCTGAGCCGGATGCCGGCGTCGCTGGGTTATCCGGTGTCCAAGGCGGCGCTGAACATGCTGACCGTGCAGTATGCGAAGGCGCTGGCTGGGGACGGGATCCTGGTGAACGCGATCGCACCGGGTGCGTGTGACACGGATTTCGCCAAGGGGCTTCCGTTTCAGCTGTCCCGGACGGCCGCCGAGGGCGCGGCGGTGGTGGTGCGGCTGGCCCTGCTCGGGCGGGAGTGCCCCAGCGGCGGGTTCTTCGACGACGGCGGGAAGGTGCCGTGGTGAGTTCCAGACCGCGGATGATCGAGGCGATCGCCAGTGATTCGCAAGGTGGTTACGGACTCCGCGAGGTTCGCCTGGACGCGACACATCCGGACCCGAAGTTCACTGGGCGAAGCGGCCTGCGTCGATTAGAATGTATGTACGAATTAAGGCTCTGAACTGGGAGGACAGCCGTGACTGCGCCTGCTGCCACCGTCCCCACCACCCCGCTCCCCTACGCCACACTGCTCGGTTTCACCCGGTACGTGGACCGCACCGGGCCAGCCAAGGCGAACTTCGTCGGTGGCCTGCGCAAGCAGCGCGCCAGCGGCTCCGGATTCAACCCGCACGGCCAACTCGTCAAGGCGCTCAAGACCGACATCGCCTTCCGGACCGGAGGTCGGCACCTCCACGAGATTGTCGAGGTGGTCAAGCCCCGCTGGCGCCCGCTCTACGAGACCCTGGTTCCGGGCGCGATCGCGTACCTGAACTCGCTCGGCGACCCCGACCAGGTCGAGTTGGCCCAGACCCGGGACGCGCTCGGCATGGTCGGTGAACTGCCCGTCAAGATCAACCCCCAACTCGGCCTGCGCTACGCCGACGGCCGCACCGAGGCGGTCCGCCTGCACTTCGACGAGGCGCCGCCGAGCGACGAGGCCGTACTGGCAACTCTGCACCTGATGGGCCGGTACACCGATCAGGTCCTGCCACACGCCGAACCGGTGCTGGTCGACGTCCGGCGCGGCGTGGCGCACCGCGTACAGCCGAGCGGCAAGCCCGACCAGGTGGAACGCTGGCTGGCCGGCGAGGCCGCCGCGTTCCGGGCCATCTGGTCCACGGCCGCCTAGGGCGATTCCGGGCCGGCACCCCTGGCGGTGCCGGCCCGGCGCAGCGCCACCGTCGCCGCGGCGGCCGCACCGAGGGTCACCGCCCCGGCCACCCCGAGTCCGACGGCCGGCCGCGGTGTCCCGCCGCCGTCGCCGGTGCCGGCACCGCCCCGGGGCAGCACCTCCGTCGGCCGCATCATGTCGTTGTCCTCGTGCTCCAGGTTGTGGCAGTGCCAGACGAACCGGCCGGGGATGGTGAACCGGGCCAGGATCCGGGTCGTCTCGCCGGGATAGGCCAGCACGGTGTCGAGCGGCCCACGCTCCTGCGGCTGCGGCGGCCGACCGCCGTCCATCCCGCGTCCCACCAGCTCGAAGTGGACCCCGTGCAGATGGATGGGGTGTACGTCGGGGGTGTGGTTGTGCAGCTCCCAGATCTCCGGCTCGCCCACCACCGGGGTCTCGGTGACCGGCGCGTCGAAGTGCAGCGGCCGCGGGTTCCCCCGGTCGTCCAGCGTCCCGAGCAGGAAGGCCGGCGGTACCGTCCCGGGTCCGCCGTGGCCGGCCAGCAGCAGCCGGCGGGTCCGCCGCGCCGGACCGACCGGCGCGGTCGCCGGCAGCGAGAGCTGGTCCGGCGGTACGCTGCGGTCCACCCGGTCGCGGCCGATCACCTCCAGCTTCAACACCTGTCCGGTGGTCCGGGGATCCGCCGGGGCGCTTCGCGGATTCCCGTCGAACGCCGTCTCGGGGCCCTCGTTGACCAGGTACAGCGCCGTACCCTCCGGCACGTCGGTGAAGTCGACGATGACGTCGGCCCGCTGGGCCGAGCCGAGCACCACCCGGTCGAGACACACCGGCGCCGGCAGGAAGCCGTTGTCGGTGCCGATCCGCCAGAGCGGCACCTCGGCCCGGGCCGGCCGTGCCGTCGGGTCGGCGGCGATCGACAGGATCAGCGTACGACCGTTGCAGGCGTTCAACAGCCGGAGCCGGTACCGGCGCCGGTGGACCCGCAGCACCGGCCAGGTGACCCCGTTCGCCACCATCACGGTCCCGCTGAACCCGGGCTCCCAGATCGGCGGCGCGCTCCCGCCCCCGTCGGCGGCCCCGGTTGACGCCGTGCCGCCCGTGTCACCCGCGCCGAACGGGGCACCCGCGCCGGCCGATGCCGTCGCACCGGAGCCTCCGCCGGCCGTGGCACTCCGGTCGGGGTAGAACAGCGAGCCGTCGGCCCGGAAGGACCGGTCCTGGATCATCAGCGGGATCTCGGCCGCGCCGCCGGCCGCCGACGGTCCGGGCAGCACCCCGGCCGGCAGGTCGTGGGAGCCGCCGCGCAGCAGGTAGAACCCGCTCAGCCCGGCGTAGTTGGTCACCCGCGTGATGCCCAGGGCGTGGTCGTGATACCACTGCGTACCGGCCTGCTGCGTGTTCGGGTAGCGGCAGGTGGCCGAGCCCCGGTGCCAGCGCACCCCGTCCCGGTCGTGGGCGACCTCGGCGTGCCGGTCGTACCAGCTGCCCACCCGGGCGAAGCCGGTGGGGATGTCCCGGGCGTCCGGCAGGTACCAGGCTTCCGGGTAGCCGTCGCACTCCGGATCGACGAGCATGCCGTGAACGTGGGTCACCAGCGGGATCGGGCCGGCGTACCGGGTGGTCCCTCCGGCGGTACGCCCCGGAGCGGTGTCCCGCCCGCCCGTCCCACCCGCCGGGTTGGCCCAGTGCAGCGTCGGGTCCACCGGCAGGATGCAGGGCCGGTACCGACCCTGCGCGTCGAGGAGCTGGTTGGCCCAGGTGATCCGGGTCGGCCGGTCGACCCGCGCTTCGATCGTGCGGGCCGGCCAGCCGAAGGTGCCCGGGTGATCCGCCGAGCCGTACCCCCAGACCGTCGTGGCCGGCAGGCCCGACGGCAGTACCTGCTGACGGAACTGCCGGGCGGCTATGCGGTACTCGTCGATCCCGTTGCCGGACCGGGTCGCCGGCATCCGTCCGGGCACCGGCAGCGCGGTCACGTACTTGGGGATGGTCAGCGGGTCGAGCGGCGGCGCCGGGTCGGCCGGTAGCGACCGGTCCGGCGGGCCCGAGTCGCGCAGCAGTGCCGGGCCGGCCGAGCCACGGAGCCGGGCCAGCGCGGCCGGACCGGGAAACAGGGCCGCCGCCCCGCCGGTCAGGCCACCCACGATGAGTCGTCGACGAGTTGTCACGAGTGCTCCTCCCGTACCGTCTGGGACGTAAGGAGTAAATCGCTCGCTTTTTCGGGTCTTGAGCGTTTTACGGATTTTGCCCGCACAACCGCCCGTGTGGGGGACCGGCCCGGCGGTCAAGCCCCGCCGATCACCGTCAACCGGCCGGCGGACCACCGACTGGCGGACCACCGGCTGGCGGACCCTCAGCCAGCGGACCCCCGGGCGGCGGACCACCGACTGGCGGACCCTCGGGCGGGGCATTCTCGGGCGGGGCGTCCTCGGGGGGCAGTTCGGTGAGCGGGACCACGCTCAGCGCGTCGAGCGGACCGACGATGACCCGCAGGCCCGGAAAGTAGTCCGCCAGCAGCCGGCGGCACCGGGGACAGGGTGACAGCACGCTGCGGCCCCGATCGCCCACCACCACGATGGTGCTCAGCTCGCGTACCCCCTGGGTCGCGGCCGTGCCCACGGCGACCGCCTCGGCGCAGGCGCCCCCGGTCTCGTGCCGGACGTCCACCCCGGTGAACACGCGGCCCTCGGGCGACAGCACCGCCGCCGCGACCGCGTGCCGGTCACCCTGGCTGCGCAGCCGGGCAACCGCCCCGGCGGCCTGCACCAGCGCCCGCTCGGTCGCCTCCATCGCATCCCCCGATCCGATCGGTCGCCCCGACCCTCCGCCGCCGCCCAGTCAACCGGGCCGACCCGGGCACCACAAAATCAGGAACGCCGGAGCGCCACAAGATCAGGAGTTAGGAGGGGGCCCTTCCTATACGAAAAGCGATAATAGGGGGCCCTTCCTTTCTCCCTGGGCGGGATAACCACGGGCCGTGGGGAGGGTCGCGTGCCTATCCTTGGCGACGACATGCAGACTTCACCGCCCGCCGCGCTCGACTCCCCCGCCGCCGGCCTGAGTGCCCGCCTGGCCGAGTTGGGCTACGCCGACCAGCGCCGCATCCAGCGCCGACTCGACGGCATCCGCAAGATCCGGGACCCGCAGCGCCGGCAGCGCGCGGTCGAGGAGATCACCGCCGACGTCGCGTCCGCCGAGGCCCGGTTGGCCGCGCGCCGCGCCGCCGTGCCCGTGATCAGCTATCCGCCGGAACTGCCGGTCAGCGAACGCCGGGACCAGATAGCGGCGGCGATCCGCGACCACCAGGTGGTGATCGTGGCTGGCGAGACCGGCTCGGGCAAGACCACCCAGATTCCGAAGATCTGCCTTGAGCTGGGTCGGGGCGTCCGGGGCCGGATCGGGCACACCCAGCCGCGCCGGTTGGCCGCCCGGACGGTGGCCGACCGGATCGCCGAGGAGTTGGGGACCGAACTCGGTGACGTGGTGGGATACAAGGTCCGGTTCACCGATCAGGTGGGCGACCGGACGCTGGTCAAGCTGATGACCGACGGCATCCTGCTCGCCGAGTTGCAGCACGACCGGATGCTGCGGCAGTACGACACGCTGATCATCGACGAGGCGCACGAACGCAGCCTGAACATCGACTTCATCCTCGGCTATCTGAAGCAGCTCCTGCCGAAACGGCCGGACCTGAAGGTGGTCATCACCTCGGCCACCATCGACCCGGAACGTTTCGCCCGGCACTTCGCCAAGCCGGCCCGGGACGGTGGCGAGCCCGAGCCCGAGCCGGCGCCGATCGTCGAGGTGTCCGGCCGGACGTACCCGGTCGAGGTGCGTTACCGGCCGCTGGTCGAGGCGGCCGAGGACGACGAGGACACCGACACGGTCCGCGACCAGGTCCAGGCCATCGGTGACGCCGTCGAGGAGCTGGCCGCCGAGGGGCCGGGCGACGTCCTGGTCTTCCTCAGCGGGGAACGGGAGATCCGGGACACCGCCGACGCGCTGGGCAAGCTGGTGCAGCGGGTTCCGGCGCTGCGCGGGACGGAGATCCTGCCGCTGTACGCCCGGCTGTCCAGCGCCGAGCAGCACCGGGTCTTCCAGCGGCACTCCGGGCGCCGGGTCGTGCTGGCCACCAACGTCGCGGAGACCTCGCTCACGGTGCCCGGCATCAAGTACGTGGTGGATCCGGGCACCGCCCGGATCTCCCGGTACAGCAACCGGCTCAAGGTGCAACGGCTGCCCATCGAGCCGATCTCGCAGGCGTCGGCGAACCAGCGCAAGGGCCGGTGTGGGCGCACCTCGGACGGCATCTGCATCCGGCTGTACGACGAGCAGGACTTCCTGGGCCGGCCGGAGTTCACCGATCCGGAGATCCTGCGCACGAACCTGGCCTCGGTCATCCTGCAGATGACGGCGATCGGGCTCGGTGACATCGGCGCGTTCCCGTTCGTCGAGCCGCCGGAGCGGCGCAACATCACCGACGGCGTCAACCTGCTGCACGAGCTGAACGCGCTGGACCCGGCCGGCACCGAGACCGACCGCCGGCTCACCCCGCTGGGCCGCCGGCTCGCCCAACTGCCGGTGGACCCCCGGCTGGCCCGGATGGTGCTGGAGGGCGAGCGTGCCGGCTGCCTCACCGAGGTGGTCGTGATCGCCGCCGCGCTGTCCATCCAGGACCCGCGTGAGCGCCCGGCGGACCGGCAGGCCCAGGCCGACCAGTCGCACGCCCGGTTCACCGACCGGGAGTCGGACTTCGTCACCTTCCTCAACCTGTGGCGGTATCTGCGCACCCAGCAGCGGGAGCTGTCCTCCAGCGCGTTCCGCCGGATGTGCCGGGCGGAGTACCTGAACTACCTGCGGGTACGCGAGTGGCAGGACATCGTCAGTCAGCTCCGCCAGGCGCTGCGTACCGACCCGGTGGCGCCGGACCCGCGCGGGCGCCGCGGTCGGGGTGCCGAGCGGGCCCGGCCGGCCGAGGGCGGCAACGGTCGGTCCGGACCCGGCGCCGACCTGCCGGAGGAGATCGACACCCCACGGGTGCACCAGGCGCTGCTGGCGGGCCTGCTGTCCCACCTCGGGCTCAAGGACACCGCGAAGAACGAGTACCTGGGGGCCCGGGGCGCCCGGTTCGGGATCTTCCCCGGTTCGGCCCTGTTCAAGAAGCCACCGCGCTGGGTGATGGCCGCCGAGCTGGTGGAGACCTCCCGGTTGTGGGGCCGGGTGGCCGGGCGGATCGAGCCCGAGTGGGTGGAACCGCTCGCACAGCACCTGGTGAAGCGCAGCTACAGCGAGCCGCACTGGGAGAAGAAGCAGGGCGCCGTCATGGCGTACGAGAAGGTGACCCTGTACGGCGTCCCGCTGGTCACCTCCCGCAAGGTGAACTTCGGCCGGATCGACCCGGTGCTCAGCCGGGACCTGTTCATCCGGCACGCGCTCGTGGAGGGCGACTGGCAGACCCACCACCGGTTCTTCACCGCCAACCGGGAGCTGTTGGACGAGGTGGCCGAGCTGGAGAACCGGGCCCGCCGCCGGGACATCCTGGTCGACGACGAGACCCTGTACGGGTTCTACGACCAGCGGATCCCGGCCGACGTGGTCTCGGCCCGGCACTTCGACGCCTGGTGGAAGCAGGCGCGCCGGGACCAGCCCGAACTGCTGACCTTCACCCGGGAACTGCTGATCAACGCCGGCCGGGGTGGGGTGGCCGAGGAGGACTATCCGGACCAGTGGCAGGCCGACGGGGTCGCCCTGCCGCTGACGTACACCTTCGACCCGGGCACCCCGACCGACGGCGTGACGGTGGACATCCCGCTGCCGCTGCTGAACCAGGTGCCGGCGGAGACCTTCGACTGGCAGGTGCCCGGCCTGCGCGAGGAACTGGTCATCGCGCTGCTCCGGTCGCTGCCCAAGCCGGTCCGCCGCAACTTCGTACCGGTGCCCGACTACGCCCGCGCGGTGCTCGCGGCGATCACCCCGGGCGCGGAGCCGCTGCTCGACGCGCTCACCCGGGAGTTGCGCCGGATGACCGGCGTCACGGTCCCCCGGGACGCCTGGGACCTGACCCGGCTCCCACCCCACCTGCGGGTCAGCTTCCGGGTCCTCGGCGAGGACGACAAACCGGTCGCCGAGGGCAAGGACCTGCCGGCCCTGCAACGCCAGCTCCGCCAGGAGGTACGCCAGGTCGTCGCCGCCGCCGCGCCCGACGTGGCCCGGACCGGCCTCACCGAGTGGAGCATCGGCACCCTGCCGCAGAGCATCGAGCAGGTCCGGGCCGGGTACGCGGTGACCGCGTACCCGGCGCTGGTGGACGAGGGCGCGACGGTCGGGGTGAAGGTGTTCGACTCGCCGGCCGAACAGGCCGCGGCGCACTGGGCGGGCACCCGGCGGCTGCTGCGGTTGACCGTGCCGTCGCCGGCGAAGTTCCTCCAGGGTCGGCTGAGCAACGAGGCGAAGCTTGCGCTGAGCCGCAATCCACACGGTGGGGTCCAGGCACTCATCGCCGACGCCGCCGGCGCGGCGATCGACAAGCTGGTCGGCGACGCCGGCGGTCCCGCCTGGGACGCCGCGGGCTTCGCCGCGCTGCGGGACCGGGTCCGGGCCGATCTGGTCGACACCGTGGTCGAGGTGATGGACCGGGTCCGCACCGTGCTCGCCGCGGCGTACGCGGTCGAGCAACGACTCGGGGCGACCCGCAACCTCGCGGTGGTCGCCGCGCTCGCCGACCTGCGTCAGCAGCTCTCCGGGCTGGTGCACGCCGGGTTCATCACCGAGACCGGGTACGCGCGCCTGCCCGACCTGCTGCGCTATCTGACCGCGATCGAGCGGCGGCTCGACCGGTTGTCCGGTGATCCGCAGCGGGACAAGTCCCAGCAGGACCGCGTCGCGGTGGTGCAGCAGGAGTACCGGGACATGCTGGCGGCGTTACCGCCGGGCCGACGGAACGACGAGGCCGTGCTCCGGATCCGCTGGATGATCGAGGAGCTGCGGGTGAACGTCTTCGCGCAGGCGCTGGGTACCCCGTACCCGGTGTCGGAGCAGCGCATCTACCGTGCCATGGACGAGGCCGAGGGTCGCTGACGGCACCGTCACGGTGAGCAACCGGGCGGGGTGGACGAACGCTCTTCGAGGCCCCTGTCTGGGAGTCATGAAAATGACTCCCAGACAGGGCCGGTCACCGCCACCGGCAGATCAGAGCCGCGGTGGGCCAGGGTCTGGCGGAGCAGTGGCGGACCGGAGCCATGGCGGTGGTAGCGGCGGTTCAGCGCACCCGGACCGGCGCGGTACGTCCGACCGGCACCTTCACCGCTGCTCGCGCGCGGTCGATCCGGGCGTTGACCGGGGGTTCCACCGGCGGGTACTCCTGGACCCATCGGATCGGGTTGTCCCGGTACCAGCGGTAGACCTCGCCGAGGCCGTCGGCGAACCGGATCTGCGGCTCGAAGCCCAGCTCGTCCTGGATCTTCCGGTAGTCGAGCGAGTACCGCTGGTCCTGCACCTTGCGGTCGGCGACGTACCGGACCCGGTCCCAGTCGGCGCCGTGCAGGTCGAGGATCCGCTCCGCCAGCTCCCGGTTGGTCAGCTCGACGTCACCGCCGATGTTGTAGATCTCGCCGGCCCGACCCTTGCCCAGCACCAGCGACACCGCCCGGCAGTGGTCGTCGACGTGCAGCCACTCCCGCACCGCCCGACCGTCGCCGTGCAGGGTGATGTCGTGCCCGGCGAGCAGGCTGGTGACGAACCTCGGGATCACCTTCTCGATGTGCTGGTACGGGCCGTAGTTGTTCGCGCAGCGGGTGATCGACAGGTCGAGGTCGTAGGTGCGCCAGTACGAGCGGACCACGCAGTCGCTGGCCGCCTTGGACGCGGCGTACGGCGAGTTCGGCTCCAGCACGCTGCGCTCGGTCCACGAGCCGCTGGTGATCGAGCCGTACACCTCGTCGGTGGACACGTGGACGACCCGTTCCACGCCGGCCCGGACGCAGGCCGCCATCAGCAGGTGCGATCCCATCACGTTGGTCTCGAAGAAGACCGCCGGGTCGTCGATGGACCGGTCGACGTGCGACTCGGCGGCGAAATGGATCACCGCCTCGTGGCCGGGCACCACCTCGGCGAGCAGTCGACGGTCGCAGATGTCGCCCTCCACGAAGGTCAGCCGGGGATGCGTGGTCGGCAGGCTGCTCCGGTCGCTGGCGTAGGTCAGCTTGTCCACCACCGTCAGGTCACAGTCCTCGAAACCGACGTACCGCCCGTCCAGTAGGCACCTGGCGAAGTGTGACCCGATGAAGCCTGCACCGCCGGTAACCAGGATTTTCATGTGTGGCCCTCCTACCACGCGAGCCTTCGCGTCCTCGTGCCCGCCGCGGACCTGCGGGAGCCGTCCTTGCCGCCGACCACCCGGTCGTTAACCCGCGGCCTCCGCTCGCAGATACGGGATAAAAGCCAGATACTCGCCCATAGAGGACCCATAGTAGGGGACCAAACCGCCCACGATGGAGATAACGTGACGGTCGGGGGAAATGACACCCCCAGCGGGTGAACCGACCCGGGTCAGTACGGCTCGACACCCCGGGGCAGGTTGCCGCCCTCGGCGGTCTCCCGGATGAAGCCGAGCAGGATCCGCCGCAGTTCACCGGCCGCGTGGCTGAGCGCGACATCCCGCCGCCGGGCCAGCGCGATCGTCCGGCGGATGCCCGGCGGGGCGAGCTGGGTGACGTGGATGCCGGGCCGGCGGGACACCACGATGCCGGGCACCAGGGCGACGCCGAGACCGGCCTCGACGAAGCTGAGCACCGCGTCCATCTCGCCGCCCTCGACCGCGAACCGTGGCTCGAAGCCGGCCTCCCGGCAGGCCCGGAGGGTGGCGTCCCGCAGGTCGTACCCGCTGCGGAACATCACCAGCGGCCGGTCCCGCAGCTCACCGATCGCCACCCGGTGTTCCGGCCCGGCCCCGGACAACGGCTCCAGCGAGGCGACCACCAGACCCTCCCGGAGCAGCGGTTCGGTCCGTAGCGCCGGATCGACCCCCCGGGCCGGCTCGATGATCAGCGCCAACTCCAGGTCACCACGCAGCAGGTCGCGGACCAGGTCCTGCGACCCGCCCTCCTCCACCCGCAGGTCGACCCCCGGGTGCGCGTCGTGGAACCGACGCAGCACGGTGGGCGCCAGCGAGGTGCACAGGCTCGGGGTGGCGCCCAGCCGGACCCGGCCGCGCCGGACCCCGACCAGCTCCTGCACCTGGGCCCGGGCGGCGTCCACGTCGGCCAGGATCCGCTTGGCCACCGGCAGCAGAAGCTCACCGGCGGGGGTGAGGGTGATGTTGCCCCTTACCCGCTCGAACAGCGGGGCGCCCAGATCGGTCTCCAAAGCGTGAATCTGCTTACTGAGTGAGGGTTGGGTCACGCCCACCGAATCGGCAGCATGGGTGAAATGTCGTGCTTCAGCGACCGCTACGAAGTACCGCAACTGCTGGAGGCGCATCTGCATAGCCTATAGCTATCAGAACTGGGTATTCGATGCATTGGACGACTGGATGGCCTCGCCTTAGCGTCGAACCCGTGGTAACCATGAGTCGCTCTCCGGTCCGGTCCTCCGTCGGCCTCAAGGCCGTGATGGCGGTGTCGGGCATCGTGCTGGTGCTGTTCCTCGTCGCGCACATGCTGGGGAACCTCAAGATCTTCACCGGTGCGGCCTCGTTCGACCACTACGCGCACTGGCTGCGCACCATCGGCACCCCACTGCTGCCCGGCACCTGGTACCTGTGGATCCAGCGGGCGGTGCTGCTCGTCGCGGTGGTCGCGCACATCTGGGCGGCCACGGTGCTGGCGCTGCGGGCCCGGGCCGCCCGGCCGGTCCGGTACGCGCACCGCAAGCCCGTGCGGGGCAGCTACGCCGCCCGCACCATGCGGTGGGGTGGCGTGATCATCCTGCTCTTCGTGATCTACCACCTGCTGGACCTCACCGCCGGCACGGTCAACCCGGTGGGCGACCCGGGCCGGCCGTACGCGAACGTCGTGGCCGACTTCGCCCCGGCCCGCTGGTACGTGACCCTCTGGTACGCCCTCGCGATCGTGACCCTGGGCTTCCACCTGCGGCACGGCGTCTTCAGCGCGCTGCGCAGCCTCGGCCAGCAGCGCCCGCGTGGCGAGCGGACCGCCCGCCGGGCGGCCCTGGTCTTCGCCGTCGGGCTCTGCGCGGGCTACCTGGTGGTCCCGTTCGCCGTACTGACCGGATTGGTGGCTTGACATGCTGTTCACCGAGGGCGACCCGATCGCCGACACCAAGGCCCCGGACGGGCCGATCGCGGACCGGTGGAGCACCCGCCGGTTCGAGGCGAAGCTGGTCAACCCGGCCAACCGGCGCAAGCGGCACGTGATCGTGGTCGGCACCGGTCTGGCCGGCGGATCCGCCGCCGCCACCCTGGGCGAGCTGGGCTACCAGGTCACCTCGTTCTGCTACCAGGACAGCCCGCGCCGGGCCCACTCGATCGCGGCCCAGGGCGGGATCAACGCCGCGAAGAACTACCGCAACGACGGCGACTCGATCCACCGGCTGTTCTACGACACCGTCAAGGGTGGTGACTTCCGGTCCCGGGAGTCGAACGTCCACCGGCTGGCCGAGGTCTCCGTCGAGATCATCGACCAGTGCGTCGCCCAGGGCGTGCCGTTCGCCCGCGAGTACGGCGGCCTGCTCGACACCCGCTCCTTCGGTGGCGCCCAGGTGCAGCGGACCTTCTACGCCCGGGGCCAGACGGGCCAGCAGCTGCTGCTCGGCGCGTACCAGGCGCTCGAACGGCAGATCGGGCTCGGCCACGTCACCATGCACAGCCGGCACGAGATGCTGGAACTGGTGGTGGTGGACGGCCGGGCCCGCGGCATCGTGGTGCGTGACCTGGTCACCGGCGAGATCGAGACACACTTCGCGGACGCCGTGGTGCTCGCCTCCGGCGGTTACGGCAACGTCTTCTTCCTGTCCACCAACGCGAAGGGGTGCAACGTCACCGCCACCTGGCGGGCGCACCGCAAGGGCGCGTACTTCGCCAACCCCTGCTACACGCAGATCCACCCGACCTGCATCCCGGTCTCCGGCGACCACCAGTCCAAGCTCACCCTGATGAGCGAGTCGCTCCGCAACGACGGCCGGGTCTGGGTACCGAAGGCCGCCGGCGACGACCGGTCACCGAGGGACATCCCCGAGGACGAGCGGGACTACTACCTGGAACGGATGTACCCGTCGTTCGGCAACCTGGTGCCCCGGGACATCGCCTCCCGGGCCGCCAAGAACGTCTGCGACTCCGGCCGGGGGGTCGGACCGACCGGGCTCGGCGTCTACCTGGACTTCGCCGACGCCATCTCCCGGCTCGGCCGCCGGGCCGTGCAGGAGCGGTACGGCAACCTCTTCGAGATGTACGAGCGGATCACCGGTGAGGACCCGTACGAGGTTCCCATGCGGATCTATCCCGCCGTCCACTACACGATGGGCGGGCTGTGGGTGGACTACGACCTCCAGTCGACCATCCCCGGCCTGTTCGTGATCGGCGAGGCCAACTTCTCCGACCACGGCGCGAACCGGCTCGGCGCCTCGGCACTGATGCAGGGCCTCGCCGACGGCTACTTCGTGCTGCCCAGCACCATCGGTGACTACCTGGCCGGTGGGCCGTTCGAGCCCGTCGACGAGTCCCACCCCGAGGCCGTCCGGGCCCGGGCCGACGTGGCGGACCGGGTCGCCCGGCTGCTGGCGGTGAACGGCGACCGGACCGTCGACTCGTTCCACCGGGAGCTCGGGCACATCATGTGGGAGCACTGCGGCATGGAACGCACCGACGCCGGGCTGCGCAAGGCGATCGACGAGATCCGCGGGCTGCGCGAACAGTTCTGGCGGCGGGTGCGGGTGCCCGGCGACGGCGAGGGACTCAACCAGGCGCTGGAGAAGGCCGGCCGGGTCGCGGACTTCTTCGAGCTGGCCGAGCTGATGTGCGTCGACGCGCTGCACCGCACCGAGTCCTGCGGCGGGCACTTCCGGGCCGAGAGCCAGACCCCGGACGGCGAGGCCCAGCGCGACGACGAGCACTTCAGCTACGTCGCGGCCTGGGAGTTCACCGGCGCCGACCAGCCGCCCGTGCTGCACAAGGAAGACCTGACGTTCGCCTACGTCCACCCCAGCCAGCGGAGCTACAAGTGAACCTCACCCTGCGGATCTGGCGACAGTCCGGCCCGGACGACAAGGGCCGGATGGTCACCTACCCGGTCCGGGACATCTCCGCGGACATGTCGTTCCTGGAGATGCTCGACGTACTGAACGAGCGACTGACCCTCGACGGCGAGGAGCCGGTCGCCTTCGACCACGACTGCCGGGAGGGCATCTGCGGCGCCTGCGGCATGGTGATCAACGGCGAGGCGCACGGGCCGCAGCGCGGCACCACCGCCTGCCAGCTGCACATGCGGCACTTCTCCGACGGCGAGACCATCGACATCGAGCCGTGGCGGGCCCGCGCCTTCCCGGTGGTCAAGGACCTGGTCGTCGACCGGGGCGCGTTCGACCGGATCATCGCGGCCGGCGGGTACATCACCGCGCCGACCGGCAGCGCGCCCGAGGCGCACTCGACGCCGGTGGCCAAGGCGAACGCGGACACCGCGTTCGAGTCGGCCGCCTGCATCGGCTGCGGCGCCTGCGTGGCGGCCTGCCCGAACGGCTCGGGCATGCTGTTCACGGCCGCCAAGGTGACCCAGCTCAGCCTGCTGCCGCAGGGCCAGCCCGAGCGGTACACCCGGGTGATCGGCATGGTGGACGCGCACGACGAGGCCGGGTTCGGTGGCTGCACCAACGCCGGGGAGTGCACGGCGGTGTGTCCCAAGGGCATCCCGCTGAGCACCATCGGCCGGCTGAACCGGGACTTCCTGGCCGCCTCTGTCAAACGCGACGACACCCCCGGCGCCTGACCTCCGCCTCCCCCGGACAGCTCTCCCGGTGGTCTCGTAGGTGTCGCGGGACGGGCCGCGCCCGGCGAACCCGGCAACCGCAAGATCGCCGGGGTGGTGGTGGTCGGCACCGGGGGGTGGCGCGGCGTAGCGTGGGTCGCGCGTACCTGATCGATCGACGGCATGGGTGGGGAGCGATGGCGGGAGAACGCGACAGGGATCGGATCCGCACCGGGCGCGGTTGGCGCCGGGCGGCGCTCGTCGCCGGGGTGCTGGGCGCGGCGGCCTGGGCGGTCTGGGACATACCGGCGGCCCTCGGCGGGCGGCCGACCGGGTCCCGGGCCGACCGGCTGGCCCGGTCGCCGCAGTTCGGCGGTCGCACCTTCCGCAACCCGGTGGGCACCCGCACGATCGTGGCGCCGGACGAGCGTCAGGGCGAGGACCGTCACCTGCTGCGCGAGATGCTGCTCGGCGACCAGCGCCGGCGGCCCACCGGCCCGGTCCCGGTGCAGCGGCCCGCGCCGGCCGCGCCGGCCCCGGACGGGTTGGCCGTCGTCTGGTACGGCCACGCCTCGGTGCTGGTGGAGATCGAGGGTCGGCGCGTGCTGATCGATCCGGTGTGGAGCGACAGGTGCTCGCCGTCCCGGCTGGTCGGGCCGCGCCGGTTGCACCCGGTGCCGGTGCCGCTGACCGAACTGCCGCAGGTGGACGCGGTGCTCATCTCGCACGACCACTACGACCACCTCGACATGGCGACCATCCGCACGCTCGCCCGGACCCAGACCACGCCGTTCCTGGTCCCCCTCGGGGTGGGCGCGCACCTGGAACGGTGGGGGGTGCCCGAGGAGCGCATCGTCGAGCTGGACTGGGACGAGACGGTGCCGATCGCCGGACTGGAACTCACCCCGACCGCGGCCCGGCACTTCTCCGGCCGGACGCTGCGCCGGGACCAGACGCTCTGGGCGTCGTGGGTGATCGCGGGCCAGCGGCGGAAGGTCTTCTACACCGGCGACTCGGGCTACTTTCCCGGGTACGCCGAGATCGGCGCCGAACACGGGCCGTTCGACGCCACCCTGATGCAGATCGGCGCGTACGACCGGGCCTGGCCGGACATCCACATGTTCCCGGAGGAGGCGGTCACCGCGCACCTCGACCTGCGGGGTGACCTGCTCATCCCGGTCCACTGGGGCACCTTCAACCTGGCCCTGCACTCCTGGGACGAGCCGGTGAACCGGATCTGGCGCGAGGCCAAGGCCCGGGACGTGCGGCTCGCCGTGCCCCGGCCGGGTGAGCGGGTGGACGTCGCCGAGCCGCCCGCCGTGGACGGCTGGTGGCAGACGGTGGCCTGACCGGGCCGCGCGAGGTCGGCGGACCGTGGCCCGACCGGGCGTACGGATCCGGCCGGGTCGGGTCAGTAGACGAACGGCCAGCCGGACGAGTCGTACCCGATGAGGTTGATGCCCAGGTACGACGCGCCGCTGCTGGCGTAGTAGTGGTAGTAGAGCACCTCGGCGTCGGAGTCGGTGGCCACGGACTGGCCACCGGGTCCGACGATCCCGCCGTGCGTGGCCAGCACCTGGGTGCCGCCACCCGAGGTCATCGCGGTGCCGTTGCGGTCCACGAAGGGGCCGTTGGCGCTCGTGGACCTGCCGACCATGATGCGGTAGGTGCTCGACGCGCCCCGGCAGCACAGGTCGAAGGAGACCCACAGGTAGTAGTAGCCGCCGTGGTGGAAGACGAAGGGCGCCTCGATCGCGGTCGTGGCGCCGGTCCGCTGCGCCAGGCCACGGAGGGTGCTGTCCAGCCGCAGGCCGGTCGACGGGTTGATCGCGATCTGCTTGATCCCGGTCCAGAACGAGCCGAAGGTCAGCCACCACCGCCCCGCCGTGTCGACGATCAGGTTGGGGTCGATCGCGTTGAAGTTGTCCGACGTCCTGCTCTCGATGACCAGGCCCCGGTTGGTCCAGCTGGCCGGCAACCCGGTCGAGCTGGTGGCCAGGAAGATCCCCGAGTGGTTGGAGCCGAACGTGGAGGCGGCGTAGTACATGTAGTAGGTGCCGTTGTGGTACGAGACATCCGGCGCCCACAGCACGTTGCTGCCCCCGGTGTAGGCGAGCGTCCACGAGGCGCCGTTCGGGAAGGCCACCCCCGCCTCGGTCCACGCGGTGCGGTCCCGGGAGGTCTTGATCGGGATGTTCGCTCCGGTGTACGGCAGGATGTAGGTACCGCCCGGCGTCTTCACCAGCGCCGGGTCGTGGGTGCCGGTGTTGCCGGTCACCCGGCCGGGATTCGGGTAGGCGGCCGGCGGGTTGGTCGGCGTGGCGGCGGCGGTCGGGCTCGGCGTGACCGAAGGGCTGGGCGACGCCGAGATCGAGGGCGACGGGCTGGGCGACACGGACGCCGAGGGACTGGGCGACGCCGACGCCGACGCCGAGGGTGACGGGTCGGGCCCGCCGGTGCTGGCGGACGGGGTCGGCGTCGGGCCGCCGCAGGTCGTCTCGTTGAACGTGAACGACGTCGGGGCCGGGTTGCTCGTGGTCCAGCCACCGTTGAAGCCGAAGCTCGTCGACGCGCCGGTGGCCAGGCTGCCGTTGTAGCTCGCGTTGGTGGCGGTGACCTGGGTGCCGCTCTGGGTGACCGTGGCGTTCCACGCCTGGGTGACCGACTGGCCGGCCGGGTAGGACCAGGTGAGGGTCCAGGAGCTGACCGGGTCACCGAGGTTGATGATCGACACGTTGGCGCCGAACCCGCCCTGCCACTGGCTGGTCACCGTGTAATCGACCTGGCAGCCGGAAGCGGCCGCCCGCGCGGCGACCGCCGCCGTCGTACCGGCCAGCAGCATGGCCGCCGCCGCGACCACGATCGGTGTCCGGAGCCTGATCCCGCGCATCCACGTACTCCCATCCCGCCGATTCGCAGATGTTCACGCTCGCAACCGAGAATGTCAAGGTTGTCGATGAATCAATCCAGACCCTTTGCCCGCTTCGCACCTAGTCGCACGGTCCGCATTTGCTACATCACTTTCCGTAGCCCGGCGCACCGACCCGGGACGCCCGGGACGCCGAGCCCGACCGGCCCCGTCGGGTGTCGAAACGTCGCGACGATGGGCGATCGTTACGGCACGGTGAGTAATTTTCGACGCCTCACACAGTGAACGCTGCCGATCGATGGCAGAACTCTGCCAGCCGCGGACGTACCGATACGGACCCTTCGTTGCCTAGTCTCATCCGTGCGCCGACTATTCGCCGGGGTCGATAGCGGCGGGCGACCAAGGATGTTCGCGTCGGTTTGCAAGGTCGTTTTCTGATATCCCACTCACCATCTTCCGTCCCACAGTGCGTTCGCGCGTTGGATCGGGTCGTGAGCCTCGCCATGGCTCGTGTCCCACCGCCAACGCGCGCTCTTCGATCTGGGTGATCGACGATGTCCGTCCGCGACAGGGCGCTGAGCCCTCGCGCCGCTCACAACCATGGCCAGGTGATATGCGAACCGAGGCACCGGCAGACGGCCCACTGATCCGTTTCTGGGAGGCCACCAGGCTTCGCGCCGGAAACGAGCAATGGCCGGCGAGAGACGCCTCCGAAATCGCTGACGACGAGTCATTGCGGGCACTGCTCGCATTGTCTCTCGCCGCCGGTTGCGGCCTGCGCTCCGGCACCGTCGTGGCGAAGGGACGCATCCCGATCCAGGCTCGTACCACCCCGTCCGCCGGTGCGCTCTATCCATTCGAGGTACTGGTCACGGTACGGGACGGCGACGGGTTCTCGACCTACGTGTACGACGTACCCGGATGCCGGATCAGCCGGCTCGCCACCGCGCGGACCTGTACCGAGGCGGAGCTGCGCGCCGCCGGGGTGACCGGTCCGGGACCTGAGCCGGGACCCCGGGCGGTCATCACCCTGCTCGCCCGGCCGTGGCTGGCGATGGCCAAGTACGGCCAGCGCGGCTACCTGTACACGTACCTCGACGTGGGTCACGCGGCGAGCAACATCGCGCTGGCGGCCAGCGCGGTCGGCCTGACGCCCACGGTCCACCTGCGGTTCCGCCGGCAGCGACTCGTCGAGGCGATCGGGCTGCCCGACTCCTGCCGGGAACCACAGGTCGTCGTGACGCTCTCCCGGACCGGGCAGCCGGCCGGCCGGGTCGGGACCGACATCGCCGTCCGGCCCGGAGACGTCCGGGTGCCCCGCTGGGAGGAACAGCGGACCGGCCTCGAACTCCCGGACCGCCGGGAGGAGGAGAACTGGGGCCAGCTGCGTGGGGTCACCGCCTACCACGAACCCGCGAACACCCCGGCCCTCGGTCCGATCAGCTCGACGGTGACCGCCGCGCTCACCGGGCCCACCACGGCCCGCCGCCCGGATCCGGTACGGCTGGCCGACCCGCCCCGGGAGGTGACCACCGAGAACTTCGGGACGGTGGCCGTACGCCGTCGCTCCGCCAAGGGATTCGGGCCCGGTTCGATCAGCCGAGCGCAGCTCGCCGCGCTGTTGCGGGACGTCGACGGCCAGCTCCATGCCGACTGCGCAAGCCCGGGACTCGGCGTCGGCGTACGCCTGCTGGTGCGGGCCGTGGACGGGCTGCCACCGGGGTCCTACGGGTACGCGCCGGCGGACCGCACGCTGCACCCGCTGGGCGTACCGCGCAACAGTGACGCCGACAGCATCGTCGCGGCCTGCATGGGCCAGGAGGGGCTGCGGCACGCCGCGGTCCTGATCCACCTGCACGCGGCGCTGCGCCCGCTGCTGCGCGAGTACGGCCACGCCGGCCTCGCCGAGCTGCACTTCCACGCCGCCCACGTGGCCCAACGGATGTGCCTGGCCGGCGCCCGGTCCGCTGTCGGAATCACCTGCGTCGGCGGGTTCGACGAGGTGCGCTGCGCCGCGCTGACCTTCCTGCCGGAACAGGACGAGGTGATCTATCTGCTCGCCGCCGGAACCCCCGACGAGAGCGCGACCAAGCACGACCGGCTGGCCATCGCGTACAGCCATGGCTCCGGAACGACGGGACGCGAATGAGCGGCACGGCACCGACGACCGGCGAACGACAGGACGGACCAGATGAGCGAGGCGACATGCTGACCGACGGCATCCTGGCCGGGCGGATGACCCCGGCCCACCATGACCTGTTGACCCGGGCCACCGCCTGCTTCGCGGACGGGAGGTTCGCCGGACAGCGCACCGGCCACGGCGGGTACCTCGACAAGGCCGCCTGGCCGGAGCTGGCCCGGCAGGGACTGCTCGGGGTGTCCCTGCCGACCGCCCACGGCGGCCAGGGCCTGGGCATGCTGGGCAGCCTGGTACTCGGCGAGGCGATGTCCCGGTCCCTGGAGGCCGGGGTGCTGCTGGCGATGCACGTCCACAACGACGTGGCCGCCTACTGGCTGGTCAGCTCGCGGCAGGAGGTGCTGCGGGAGCGGTACCTGCCCCGGCTGCTGGACGGCAGCCTGGTGGCCTGCCAGGCCGACACCGACCCGTCGCCCGCCGAGCGGGCCACCGCCGTCCGCGACGGCGACGACCTCGTGGTACGCGGCGCCAAGCTGTTCGTCATCAACGGCGCCGGTGCCGACCTGTGCTTCGTCAACGTCCTGCTGGACAAGGCGCCCGCCATCGTGCTCGTGGAGAAGGGCCGACCCGGCGTCCGGGTCACGACGGTGTACGACAAGCTCGGCACCCGGTCCGTCGACTCGGCGGCGATCGAGTTCGCCGACGTGCGGGTCCCCGCCACCCACCTGGTCTCGCGGGGCGGCCTGGGTCAGGCCCTGCACTGGAACCGGGTGATGTCCCGGATGCGCTACCTGATCGCGGTCGACGCGTACCTCAGCCACCAACGGCTGCTGGCGCACATCCGCGACTACGCGACGGACCGGCAGCTCGGTGGGCGGTCGCTGGCCGGCTGGCCGGTGAACCTGCACGCGCTGGCCCGAGCCCGCGCCGACCAGGAACTCATGGCGGCCGGCATCGCCGACATCCTCCCCCAACTGGAGGAGGGCAACCCGCCGGTGCCGGAGATCAGCCAGCTCAAGTGGTTCTGCGTGGACCGCGCCTGCGCGCTGGCGGCCCTGTGCTGCGATCTCGAGGGTGGCCGCGGGTACATGTGGGACAGCCCGTCCCTGAACGCCTACGCCCAGCTCCGAGGCCTGCGGATGGCCGGTGGCAGCCAGACCACCATGCTGACCATCGCCAACCACAGTCTGGCCTGCCGGGCGGAGTTGGCCATCGACCCGGACCTGACCCGGACCGGCGCGTCCGGGCGGGCCGGCACGCCCGGGCGGAACGGCACGCCCGGCCCGGCCGGGCCGACCGGTCCGGCCGGCGCGTCCGGCCGGGGTGACGGTGCCGGGACGCCGAATCCGGTCCGAGCCACCCGGGACGGGGTCCCGGCGTGAACACCGCGATCCTGCCCGACGCGCTGCTCGCGGCCTGTGCGCGGTACGGCGACCGCACCGCCGTCCGCGACCGGGAGCGGGAACTGCGCTACGGCCAGCTCGCCGACGGGGTCGAGCAGCGGGCCGAGGCGCTGGACCGGATGCTGCCGGCCGACCTCGACCGGCTCGGGCTGTACGCCGGCAACAGCGTGGACTACGTCCTGTCCTACTTCGCCATCCTGCGCACCGGTCGGGTGCCGCTGCTCATCGACCCCCAGTTCGGGACGAACGAACTCGACGAGATCCGGGCGCGCTGCGGAGTCCGCTGCTTCGTCGTGGACCGGGTCGGCAACCCACCGGCGGCGCTGCCCGGGGAGCCGCTGCCGGTGCCGGAGGGCCGGCACGGGTTGCTGCTGACCGAGGCCCTCGGGCAGCGGGTGCCCGCCCTGCACGCCGACACCGCGGTCTGCCGGTTCACCTCCGGCACCACCGGCGCGCCGAAGTGCCTGGAGTTCTCCGGCGCCGCCGTGCACTCCGCCGCGGTGAACTGGGTGCACGGCACCGGCCTGGCCGGCACCGACCGCACCCTGTGCCTCGCCTCCTTCACCAACGGGCTGGCCTTCAACACCTCGCTGCTGTCCAGCTTCCTGGTCGGCGCCGAGTTGCACATCTACAGCGGGCTTCCGGTCTCCGCCCGGATCGTGGCCTCGATCGCCGAGTCCGCCGCCACCCGCCTGGTCGCCTTCCCCGTCGCGTACCGGGGACTGGTCCGGGCCGGAGTGACGGCGCAGCAGTGCGCCGGCCTGCGGATGGCGATCTCGGCCGGCGCGGTGCTGCCCGCCGACGTGCGGGCCGAGTTCGAGTCGCGGACCACGATCCGGATGGCGGACTACTACGGCATCGCCGAGGTCGGCCCCTGCACCTTCGAACGCGATCCGGCCCACCGCCGGGGGCTGGGCACCCCGCTGCCCGGGGTCACGATCCGCACCGCGCCGGTCCCGGACACCGACCAGCGGGAGATCCAGGTGCGGACGGCGTCGATGGCGACCCGCTACCTGAACGCGCCGGGCCTGCTGGAGAGCCGCCGCGACGCCGACGACTTCTACGCCACCGGCGACCTGGGCTACCTCGCCGACGACCGGCTCTTCGTGACCGGCCGCGTCGGCGGTCCGATCAACCTGGCCGGGCGCAAGGTCGACCCCACCGAGGTGGAGCAGGCCGTGCTGGCCGTCGACGGGGTACACGACGCGGTGGTCCTGCCGCACGAGGACGGCGACGGTGACGTCGGCCTGCACGTGGTGCTGTGCGCCCGCCCGGGACTGGGTCGCGGCGACGTCATCGCCGGCTGCCGGGGCCGGCTCGCGCCGTACAAGATCCCCACGAGGGTGACCTTCGTGACGCAGATCCCCCGGTCGGGTGCGGGGAAGGTGCGCTTCGCCGATCTGCGGCGGCTGCTCGCGGACGACGACGACGCGCGGCCCGCCGACGCGTCGCCCCGGGCGGTCGAACACGTACCAGAGCCGACGATCCGCCCCTGACGAGAGCCGACCCAGGAGAACCAGTGACCGAATCCCGCCCACCCGCCGAAACCCACCGGGACGGCCTGCGCGAGCAGGTCGAGGACCTGGTGGTGCTCGCCACCGGCCGAGCCATCTCCGTGTCCGACCTGCGCGCCAGCGACGGCTCGCTGGAGGCCGCCGGAGTGAATTCGATTGCCTACATCAACCTGATCGAGGCGCTCGCGCAGCGGTTCGGCGTGGTCGTCGACCCGGAGGCCGACCC
Source organism: Plantactinospora sp. A48 (assembly GCF_055793945.1). Classification (NCBI taxonomy): domain Bacteria; kingdom Bacillati; phylum Actinomycetota; class Actinomycetes; order Micromonosporales; family Micromonosporaceae; genus Plantactinospora; species Plantactinospora sp. A48. The sequence continues at coordinate 259,234 of NZ_JBTIXF010000001.1, forward strand.
GGACGCGCTGAGCACTGTCGACGGAATCGTGGCGGCGCTTCGCGCCGGGGCGGTCGGGGTGGCGCAGTGACGACCACCGCGACCGGGGGCGCGGCCCGGACCGCCGACCGCGAACTGGTCGCCCGCAACCTGATCACCGCGCTGTCCACGGCCGGGAGCCCGGCCGACACCGACGTGGACGAGCCGGAGTCGACGGACCGGCTGTTCGCCGTCCTGCCGTTCCCGGCGGCCGTCGCGGCGACCGAGCACCTGGTCGGCGTCCGTCCGTTGCTGTCGCTGTGGCGCGACGACCACCCGTCGCTCGCGGCGGTACGGGACGGCACGCTGCCGACCGCGCTCGCCCTGTTCACCCCCAACTCACTGCTGGACCTGACCGTGCCGGCGGTTCGCCTCCGCCACCAGGGCGACCGGGTCGAACTCAACGGACGGTTCCGGTTCGGCCACCCCGGCGTCCGGGCCAGCGTCGTCACCGCCGCTACGGACGACGGGCTGCGGCTGTGTCTCGTACCGCACGAGCACCCGGGCATCCGGGTGAACACCGTGGCGCCGGACCCGCAGGGCTGGGCCGAGGCCAGCGACGCTCTCCTGGACGCCCGCCTCGTCTCGGCACCGGTCGACTGGACCCCGGCGGGCCCGCTGGTCCCGGCGGTCGAGGCGTACGCCTGGGTGTACAGCGACGTCGTGGCCCGGCATGCCGGGCGGACCATCGCCGACCTGCGCCGGACGCTCGCCAGCACGCCTCGGGAGGTACCGGCCGGCACGGACGTGTTGAGCACCTCGCAGTTCCTGGCCCACGAGCTGACCCGGCTGGAGATCGAGGTGTCGCTGCTGCGGGTGGCGGCCCGGTCCGGCCCGGCCCTGCGCGCCGAACCGCCCGGCGGCGAGGCCGCCGCCGCGATCCTCGCGGCCGCCACCGATCTGCTGTTCCGCACCGCGCGGTTGACCGAGGACCTGGTGACCGACCTCGGTCTGCCCGCGACCGCGCAGGCCGGCACCCTCGGCGCCCGCACGGCGGCGTTGACGGGTCAGTTCGGCGGCCGGCGGATGGCGGAGGCCGAACTCGGCCGGCGGATGGGTCTCGCTCGGAGGCCGCGCTGACATGGGTGTCTCGACCATCGTCTGTGGCCGCACCGGACGGATGTCCACGCTGTTCAGCACGGCGGTACGCGCGGACGACTCGCTCGTGCTGACCGGCCGGCTGTCGCTGCGGGACCGCACCGCCGGGTCCACGCCGGCCGGGTCCGCGCCGATCGGGTCCACGCCGGCCGGGTCCGCGCCGGCTGGGTCCGCGCCGGCCGTCGACGCCGCCCCGGACGTGCTGACCAGCCTGTCCGTGGCCGGCTCACCGCCGCCGGTGGTCATCGACTTCACCGCGCGGGAGGCGACCGCGGCGCTGTTGCGGGAGGCCGCCACGGTGCCGTGCGCCCTGGTGATCGGCACCAGCGGGCTCACCGAGCGGGACCACGCGGCGATGCGCGACCTGGCCGCCGACCGGGCGATCGTGTACGCCGCCAACTTCAGCCTCGCCCTGGCCCTGGTGACCCGCCTGATCCGGGAGCTGGCCGCCCGGACGGACGACAGCTGGACCGCGGGCGTGCTGGACACGCACTTCGCCGGGAAGCGGGATCGGCCGAGCGCGACCGCGCAGGCCCTGGCCGGTGCGTGGCGGGCCGAGCGCGGCCCGGACGCGGCACTGCCGGACATCGCGTCGTTCCGGATGGGGGACGGGGTCAGCGAGCACCGCCTGCTCGCCGCCGGCCGGGGTGAACAGGTCGAACTCTGCCACCGGATCAACGACCGGGTCGCCTTCGTGCCGGGCGTGCTGGCGGCCGTCCGGTTCGCCGACTCCGCCGCCCCCGGGCTCTACCGTCTGGAGGACGTACTGTGGACCTGACCACCCCGATCCAGCTCCGCGACCTGCTGGCGGAACACGCCCGGGTCCGCGGTGACGCCGTCGCGCTGCTCGCCCCCGGCCGCGAGCCGCTGACCTACCGCGCGCTGGCGCAGCAGGTCCGCGACACGGGGTCCGCGCTGGACGAGCTTGGTGTCCACGCCGGGGACCGGGTCGCCGTCGCGCTGCCGAACGGGCCGGAACTCGCCGTGGCCTTCCTCGGGGTGGCGGCGTTCGCGCAGTGCGCACCGCTCAATCCGGCCCTGCAGCCGGGTGAGGTGGCCGGTCTGCTCGGGGATCTGGCCGCCCGGGCCGTCATCGTCCCGGCCGGAACCGATCCGCCGCTCCGGCAGGTCGCCCAGGCGCAGGGGGTACGGGTGATCGAACTGACCCCCCGGACCGACGCGCCGGCCGGGCACTTCACGCTGACCGGCGTACCCGGGCAACCCGGCGCAGCCGGCACCACGGACCTGGCCGCCGACGCAGCCGGGACCACGAGCCCCGCCTCCGGCACAGCCGGCACCACGGACCCGGCGCCCGGCGGAGCCGGTGGCGCGGGCGGCGGACCGGACGACGTCGCCATGATCCTGTTCACCTCCGGGACGATCGCCGCGCCCCGGCTGGTCCCGCTGACGCACACCAACCTCAGCGTCGCCGCGACGAACACCGCCCGGGCCTTCGCGCTCGGCCCGGCCGACCGTTGTCTCAACATCATGCCGCTGTTCCACGCGCACGGGCTGACCAGCACCCTGCTCGCGGCGATCATCGTGGGCGGTTCCGTCGTCTGCACGCCCGGATTCGACGCCGACCGCTTCCCCGCCTGGCTGGCCGAGTTCGAGCCCACCTGGTACAGCGCCGTCCCGGCGATGCACCGGGCGCTGCTCGACGTCGCGGCCAGGTTTCCGCAGGCGCTGACCGCCGCGCGCCTGCGGTTCATCCGCTCGGCCTCCGCGCCGCTGCCCGGACCCGTGCTCGACGAGCTGGAGCGGGTCTTCCAGGCACCGGTCATCGAGGCGTACGGGATGACCGAGGCCGCCTCGCTGGTGACCAGCAACCCGCTGCCGCCCGGCGTCCGCAAGCGCGGCTCGGTGGGCGTACCGATCGGCGCCGAGGTGACGATCCTCGGCCCGGCGGGCTCGCCCGTCGAACCCGGCCAGCCCGGCGAGATCGCCATCCGGGGCGCGAACGTGATGGGTGGATACGGCAACGATCCCGCCGCCAACGCCACGGCGTTCGTGGACGGCTGGTTGCGGACGGGCGACTACGGCTCCTTCGACGAGGACGGCTACCTGTTCATCGCCGGACGGGTCAAGGAGATCATCAACCGGGGCGGGTCCAAGGTGTCCCCCGCCCAGGTGGACGAGGTCCTCATCGAGCATCCCGACCTGGCCGAGGTGGCCGCCTTCGCGCTGCCGCACGCCACGCTCGGCGAGGATGTCGCGTTGGCGGTGGTGCCCCGCGCCGGCCGGACCGTGACCCCGGAGCAGATCCGCGGCTACGCGGCCGAGCGGCTGGTGGACTACAAGGTGCCCAGCCGGGTCTTCCTGGTGGACGCGTTGCCCCGCAACGCCACCGGCAAGGTGCAGCGGTTGCGGCTGACCGACCGGTTCGCCACCGCCGAACGGGAGCCGCTCGTGGCGCCGACCAGCCCGGTGGAGGAGACCATCGCCCGGGTCTGGGCCAAGGTGCTCGGCGTACCCGAGGTCGGCACCGGCGAGAACTTCTTCGACCTGGGCGGCAACTCGTTGATGCTGACCCGGATCAGCGCCCAGCTCGGCACGGAACTCGGCGTCGAGGTGTCAGCCGCCACGCTGGCCCGCTACCCGACGGTCGCCGCCGTCGCCCGGCATCTGAGCGGCACCGAGGAGCCCGCCTTCCGGCCGGACGCCGGGCAGGTCCGCCGGCTGGCCGACGGCCGGGACCGGATGTCGCGCCAGCGCCGGGTGCGGGCCCGGGACCAGCGCGACGCGCGCGGTCCGGAGGTGAGCTGATGTCGACCGGTCTGGAGATCGCGGTCATCGGGATGGCGTGCCGGTTCCCCGGTGCGCGTACCCCCGCCGAGTTCTGGCGGAACCTGGCCACCGGCACCGAGTCCATCACTTTCTTCAGCCCCGAGGAGCTGCTCAGCGCGGGTGTCCCGGCCGACACGGTCGCCGACGACTCGTACGTCCGCGCCCAGGGCGTGCTGCCCGACGCGGAGCTGTTCGACGCCGAGTTCTTCTCGATCAGCCCCAACGAGGCCTCGGTGATGGACCCGCAGCACCGGGTCGTGCTGGAGTGCGGCTGGGAGGCGTTGGAGGACGCGGGTTACGACCCGGCCCGAGCCACCGGACCGATCGGGGTCTACCTCGGCAGCTACTACAACAGCTACCTTCCGCAGCTGCCGCTGGCCCGTGACCCCGCCGAACAGTTCGCCCGCAACATCGCCAACCAGAGCGACTACCTGGCCACCCGGGTGGCGTACAAGCTCGACCTGTCGGGACCGGCGCTGACCGTGCAGACCGCCTGTTCCACGTCCATGGTGGCGGTCCACCTGGCCGCCCAGGCGCTGCTGAGCGGGGCGTGCGACCTGGCCCTGGCCGGCGGGGCGACCGTCCGGGCCCGCCAGGTCGCCGGATACCACTTCCAGCCCGGTGGGATCTTCTCGTCGGACGGGCACTGCCGGGCCTTCGACGCCCGCGCGGAGGGCACGGTGGCCAGCAACGGCGCCGGGGTGGTGCTGTTGAAACGGCTGGCCGACGCGCTCGAGGACGGCGACACCGTCCACGCCGTGATCCTCGGTTCGGCGATCGGCAACGACGGGGCGGACCGGGTCGGCTTCACCGCCCCGGGAGTCGCCGGCCAGGCCCGGGTCATCCACGCGGCGCAGGCGATGGCCGAGGTCGACCCGGGCACGATCCGGTACGTCGAGACCCACGGCAGCGCCACCCCGCTGGGTGACCCCATCGAGGTCGAGGCGCTGACCGAGGTGTTCCAGGCGGGCGGCGCGCGGACCGGCGGCTGTGCCATCGGCTCGGTCAAGACCAACATCGGGCACACCCACGCCGCGGCCGGGGTGGCCGGTCTGATCAAGACCATCCTGGCGCTCAAGCACGATCTCATCCCGGCCAGCCTGCACTTCAGCGAGCCCAACCCGGCGATCGACTTCGCCAGCTCGCCGTTCTTCGTCAACACCGGGGCCCGGCCGTGGCCCAGTGTCGACGGGCCGCGCCGGGCCGGGGTGAGTTCGTTCGGGATGGGCGGGACCGGCGGTCACGTCGTGCTGGAACAGGCGCCGACCCGGGCGGCCCGACGGCGTACGACGGGCGGCCGGCTGCTGCTGCCGGTCTCGGCCACCAACCCACAGGCGCTGGACACCGCGAGCACCCGGCTGGCCGAGCACCTCGCCGAACACCCCGACCTCGACCTGGCCGACGTCGCGTACACCCTCCAGTCCGGACGGCGGGCGTTCACCCACCGCCGCGTCGTGGTCGCCGGCGAGGCGCCGGAGGCCGCCCAGGCGCTGCGGTCCGGTGATCCCCGCCGGGTGGCCAGCGGCACCGCGACGGCCGCCCGCCACGTGGCGTTCGTGTTTCCCGGGCTGGGTGACCAGCACCCGGGCATGGGCGCCGGGCTCTACCGGACCCAGCCGGTCTTCCGCGCCGCGGTGGACGAGTGCGCCGAGTTGCTGGGCCCGATCCTCGGTATGGACCTGCGCGGCGTGCTCTATCCCGACCCACCGGCCGCCGATCGGGACCGGCCGCGGGCGTCCGCCGGCGATCCGGACCAGCCGCCGGCGGCCACCGGTGGCGAGATCGACCTGCGCCGGATGCTCGGCCGGCGCCGGCAACCCGTCACGGAGTCCGGGCTCGACCAGACCCACCACGCCCACCCCGCGGTGTTCGTCACCGAGTACGCCCTGGCCCGGCTGTGGCTGGCCGTCGGCGTGCAGCCGGCGGCGCTGATGGGTTACAGCCTCGGCGAGTACGTGGCGGCGTGCCTGGCCGGCGTGCTGTCGCTGCCCGACGCGCTGCGGGTGGTCGCCGGCCGGGCCAACCTCATCGCGCAGTTGCCACCCGGCGCGATGCTCGGCCTGCCGCTGTCCGCCGCCGAGGCGGCCGATCTCGTGGTGCCCGGCGCGGCCGTGGCTGCCGTCAACGGTCCCCGGCTGTGCGCCGTCGCGGGCTCGGTGCCGGCCATCGCGGAAGTCGCCAACCGGTGCGCGGAACGCGGCATCCCGGCCCGCCGGCTGCCCACCACGCACGCCTTCCACTCGCCGATGATGGAGCCGATCGTCGAGGCGTTCGTCGAGCTGATGGGGTCGGTACGGCTGCGGGCGCCGCGCATCCCGTACGTGTCCAACGTGACCGGGACGTGGGTGACCGCGGCGCAGGCCACCGACCCGGCCTTCTGGGGGCGGCACCTGCGGGAGGCGGTCCGCTTCTCCGACGGGGCGGCGACGCTCTGGCAGGACCCCAACCGGCTGCTGGTCGAGGTGGGACCGGGACAGTCGCTCAGCAGCATGGCGTTGCCACTGCGGCCCACCGGTACGGCCACCGGCGCGACCTCCCCGGTCAGCTACGCGCTCGCGAGCCTGCCCGGCCCGTTCGACCGGGAGCCGGAGGACGTGTTCTTCCTGCGTACCGCCGGCAAGGCCTGGCTGGCCGGGGTGGACCTGGACTGGACCGCCCTGTCGGCGCCGGCCGCACGCCGGGTGCCCCTGCCCACCTATCCGTTCCAGCGCCGCCGGTACTGGGTGGACCCGGCGCCGGAGGGGCAGCCACCCGCGCCGGCCCTGTCGCTGGCCAAGAAGCCGGACCTCGCCGACTGGTTCCAGGTGCCGGCGTGGAGTCCGCTTCCGCCGCACGCCCGCCCGGTCGGCGGGGTCACCGGGATCTCGGGGACCTGGCTGGTCCTGGCCGACGAGCGCGGGGTCGGTGCCGAACTCGCCCGCCGGATCGAGGCGGCCGGCCGGCCGGTCACCACGGTTCAGCTGGCCTCGGCTGCCCATCCGGTGTCCGCGCCGCCCGACGCCCACCCGGCGCCGCTGCGGGTCGACGCGCACCGGTTCACCATGCCCGCCGGTCACGGCGACTACGACCAGTTGCTGGCCGTGCTCCGCGAGGAAGGCCGCTATCCGGACCACATCGTCCACCTGTGGTGTCTGGACCTCCACCCGGACCCGGCGCTGGACGCCGCCGGTACGGACGGCGCCGGTACGGACGGCGCCGGGGACGACGCCCTGAACCGCGGCTTCTTCAGCCTCCTCGCGCTGGCGCAGGCACTGGGCCGCCAGCCCGGCGCGGAACCGGTACGGCTGTCGGTCGTCACCCGGGAGACGCAGGTCGTCACGGGCGCCGAGACGGGTGATCCCCGGCAGGCGGCCGTGCTCGGTCCCTGCCGGGTGCTCCCGCTGGAGCATCCGCAGATCGCCTGCCGCAGCGTCGACATCGCGCTGCCGGCGGACCCCGCGCCACCGGCGGATCCGCCCGGGTGGGGCCGGGCGGTCGAACACCTGCTCGCCGAACTGCTGTCCCCGGTGGACGAGCCGGTGATCGCGCTGCGCGGGACCCGGCGCTGGCGGCAGGTGTTCCAACCGGTCCGGCTCGGCCCGACCGCCCCACCGGCGGCGGAACCGACGGGACCGGTCACGGAACCCGCAGGGCCGGCGGCGGACTCGACGGGACCTGCCGGGTCCCCGGATCCGTCCGGAGCCCGGCGGACCTACCTGATCACCGGCGGGCTCGGCGGCGTCGGGCTCACCCTCGCGCGGTACCTGGCCGAGACCGAGCGGGCCGGTCTGGCCCTGGTGACCCGGACCGCGCTGCCCGCCCCGCAGGAGTGGTCCCGGCTGCTCGACGACCCGGCGACCGACCCGGGCACGGTCGACCGGATCCGCGAGGTACGCGAGCTGGAACGTGCCGGCGCGCGGGTGCTCGTGCTCGCCGCCGACGTCACCCAGCCGGACGCCCTGTCCGCGGCGGCGGCCCGGGCGAGCCGTGACCTCGGGCCGATCCACGGCATCATCCACGCGGCCGGGGTGCCCGGCGCCGGCCTGATCCAACTCAAGCAGGCGGCGCAGGCGCAACGGGTACTCGCCCCGAAGGTCCGGGGCACCATGGCGGTCGCCCGGATCGCCCGCGAACAGCGGGCACGCTTCGTGGCGCTCTGCTCCTCGACGCTCGCCATCACCGGAGGCGTCGGCCAGGTCGACTACGTCGCCGCCAACGCGGTGCTCGACGCCGTGGCCGAGCACGCCGGGACGACCGACGGCCCCGAGTTCGTCTCCGTCAACTGGGACGCCTGGCAGGACGTGGGCATCGCGGCGCGCACGGTCGGCGCCGGGGACTCCCCCGGCGCCGGCAGCCGGGTGGGCCCGACCGGCCACCCGATGCTCGACCGGTGCCTCGTCGACGAGCCGGAGTACGCCGTCTACCGCGCGACCTTCGCGATCGACAGCTCCTGGCTGGTGGACGAGCACCGGATGCTCGGCGACGCGGTGGTGCCCGGCACCGGACACCTGGAGCTGGTCCGGGCGGCCTTCACGCACCTGACCGACGCGGACGCCACCGAACTGCGGGACGTCCGGTTCTACACGCCGGTCGTGGTGCCCGAGGGCGAGGAACGGGAACTGCACGTCGTGCTGGACAAGACCACCGTGCCGATGCGGTTCACCACGGTGACCCGCTATCCCGAGGACGGCGCCGCCGAGGAGCCGCGCTGGCAGGCCCACGCCAGTGGAACCGTGTGCCCGGTCACCGTTCCGGCCCGGGTCGAGCCGTACGACCTGACCGGGCTGATCGACGGCGGACGGCTGACCGATCTCGGCCAGCCGGTGCACGACGGACCGATGGGCTTCGGCCCGCGGTCCCGGTGTCTGCGGCGGGTCTGGCTGGGCGACAACGAGGCGCTGGCCGAACTCGAACTGCCCGAGCGGTACGCCGAGGACCTCGAACGGTTGCTGCTGCATCCCTCGCTGCTGGATCTCGCCGCCGGCTTCGTCGGCATCTACCTGGCGAAGGAGTTCCGCATCCCCATCTCGTACGGACGGTTGCGCTGCTTCCGGCCGCTGACCCGGCGGATGTTCAGCAGGCACCACTACCGCGAGACGGACCGGGCCGGAAAGGAGACCATCTCCGCGGACATCGTCCTGCTCGACGCCGACGGGCGGGAGTTGGTGCGGATCGACGACTTCGTGCTCAAGCGGGTACCGGCGCTGCGCGAGACGCTCGACGGCGCCCGCGCCGGCCGCTCGGCGGAGGTGGCCTTCTTCACCTACCCCCGGCCCGGGCCCGCCGCCGGACAGTCGGGAAGTCCGGGCGGCGGCATGCTGGGCACGCACCTGGCCAACGGCATCCGGCCGGACGAGGGCGCGGAGGCGTTCGCCCGGGTGCTGGCGGCCGACATCGGACCGCGGGTGGTGGTGGTCGCCAAGGATCTGGCCGCGGTGATCGCCGACCTGGCGCGGGCGCGGCTCGACCCAGCCACCGCGATCACCACGGAACGCGCCGCGCCGCACCCCCGGCCCAACGTCCTGACCCCGTACCGGGCGCCGTCCGATCCGACCGAGCAGCGGCTCGCCCAGCTGTGGCAGGAGTTGCTCGGCGTGCAGCAGGTCGGTGTCGACGACCTCTTCGCCGAGCTGGGCGGGCACTCGCTGCTCGGTCTCGAACTGATCGGCCGGCTGCGTCGGGAGTGGGGCGTCCAGATCGGGCTCGGCGACCTGTTCGAAGCCCGAACCATAGCCGAGCTGGCAAAGCTGATCCGGGCCACCGCCGATCCGCTCGGCGCGCGGTCGTCGACGGAGCGGGCCGAGTCGACGGAGCGGGCCGAGTCGACGGAGCGGGCCGAGTCCCGCGAGGAGGGAGATTCATGAGTTCGTTGCAGACGGTCGGTGTGGTCGGCGCCGGGGTGATGGGAACCGGCGTGGCCCAGGCCCTCGCGCAGGCGCGGTTCGACGTGGTGCTGACGGACCGGTCGACGGAGATCCTGACGGTGGCGCAGCAGCAGATCCGCGCGGGGGTACGCCTGCAACGGCTGCTGCGCCCGGACGCCTCCGACGAGGACCGGGCCCAGGTGCTCAAGCGGATCACGTACACCACGAACCTGGAGGAGCTGGCACCGGCCGACTTCGTGATCGAGAACGTGACCGAGGACTGGGCCACCAAGGAGGCCGTCTACCGGACGATCGACGCGGTGTGCCGTCCGGAGTGCGTCTTCGCGGCGAACACCTCGGTCATCCCGATCACGGCGCTCGGCGGGGTGACCCGCCGGCCGGAGAACGTGCTCGGCATGCACTTCATGAACCCGGTGCCGTTGAAGCCGATGGTCGAGATGATCCGCGGACACCACACCTCGGACAGGACCGTCGACCTTGCCCACTCGCTCCTGGCCCGAATGGGCAAGGAGGGGATCGTGGTACGCGACTCGCCGGGCTTCGTCACCAACCGGGTGCTGATGCTGACAATCAACGAGGCGGCGTTCCTGGTACACGAGGGGGTCGCCCCGGTCGCGGACATCGACCGCATTTTCAAGGGCTGTTTCGAGCACAAGATGGGTCCGCTGGAGACGGCCGACCTGATCGGGCTGGACACCATTCTGCAGTCGATCGAAGGGCTGCACGACAGTTTCGGCGACAGCAAATACCGGCCGTGCCCGCTGTTGCGCCAGATGGTGCACGCCGGCCTGCTGGGCCGGAAGAACGGGCAGGGCTTCTACTCGTACGGCAATCCTGCCGCCGGAACCCTCGGAAAGTAACGATTCTGACCCACCACGGAGAGGCAGTACCAATGGGCGACACCGGCATCGAGGACGTCAAGACCCGGACCCGTGAATTCCTCGCCGGCTTTCTCGGCGACCACCAGCTCGGCGACGACGAGGACATCTTCGCCACCGGCTACGTGAACTCGCTGTTCGTCATGCAGCTCGTGCTGTTCGTCGAGAGCGAGCTGGCCTGCCCGGTCGAGGACGAGGACCTCGAAATGGACAACTTCCGCAGCGTCAACGCGATCGCGGGCATGGTCGCCCGGCACCGATCCGCCATCGGGGTGCGCTGAACCCGCCCCGACCGGCACCGCGACCAGGGCGATGAACCACAGAGGATGAGAGTGCAACTGACATCGGAGCAACGACTGGCCCAGGCGTCGTTCGAGGCGTTCGCCGACCGGCACGTCACCCCGTACGCCGGCGAGTGGGACCGGACCGAGCACCTGCCGAGGGAGGTCGTCGGACTGCTCGGCGCGCAGGGCTACCTCGGTGCGGTCATCGCCGAGCAACACGGCGGGCAGCCGCTGGACGAGGTCACCTTCGGGCTGCTCAACGAGGAGCTGGGCCGGGCCTGCTCGTCGGTGCGGAGCCTGTTGACCGTGCACAGCATGGTGGCGTACGCGGTGGGCCGCTGGGGCACCGTCGAGCAACGCGAGCGCTGGCTGCCGGAACTGGCCAGCGGCCGGTGCGTCGGCGCCTTCGCGCTCACCGAACCGGAGGCCGGCAGCGACGTACGCGGCCTGGCGACCCGCGCCGAGCAGGCCAACGGCGGGTTCGTCCTCAACGGCGACAAGCGGTGGATCACGTTCGGCCAGTACGCCGGGGTGTTCCTGGTGTTCGCCAGGTTGGCCGGCCGGGAGGTCGCCTTCCTGGTGGAACGGGACCGACCGGGCGTGACCGTGGTGCCGCAGGGCGATGTGTTCGGCACCCGGGCGTCGATGCTGGCCGAGGTACGGCTGCGTGACTGCGTGGTGCCGGCCACGGCGCTGCTGTCCCGGCCCGGTTTCGGACTGTCCGCCGTGGCCGCGAGCGCGCTGGAGGTGGGCCGCTACAGCGTCGCCTGGGGGTGTGTCGGGATCGCCGCCGCCTGCTCCGACGCCGCCCTGAGCTACGCCGACCAGCGCGAGCAGTTCGGCCGGCGGCTGCGCGAACACCAACTCGTCCAGGCGATGCTCGCCGACATGGTCACCAACACCGCCGCCGCCCGGCTGCTCTGCCAGCAGGCCGGTCGGCTGCGCGAGGCCGGCGACCCCGGGTCGGTCCACGCCACCTGGCTGGCCAAGTACTTCGCCGCCAACACCGCGTTCAAGGCCGCGACCGACGCGGTCCAGATCCACGGGGCGCAGGGCATCGGCGGGGACCATCCGGTGGCCCGCTATCTGCGGGACGCCAAGGTCATGGAAATCATCGAGGGAAACACCCAGCTCCAGCAGATCACCATCGCCAGTTCCGCCTACCAGAACCGTGATCGGCGGCTCAGGGCGACCGCCGTTAGGGAGAGTGTCACGCCATGAACGACGGCACGTCCACGCCAGCCGCCCCGTCCGACCGCAAGCCGGTGAAGTGCGTGGTCTGGGACCTCGACAACACCGTGTGGGACGGCATCCTGCTCGAGGACCCGGACGTACGCCTGCGTCCCGGGGTGGCGGAGACGATCGCCGCGCTGGACGAGCGCGGCATCCTGCACTCCATCGCCAGCCGCAACGACCACGACACCGCGGTCGCCGCCCTCAGGCGACTGGGCCTGCTCGACTACTTCCTGCATCCGCAGATCAACTGGGGCCCCAAGTCGGCGTCGGTGCGCGCGGTGGCGAAATCCCTGAACATCGGGCTGGACGCGCTCGTCTTCGTCGACGACGACTCGTTCGAGCGCGACGAGGTGGCCTTCGAGATCCCGGAGGTGTGGTGCCTGGACGCGGTGGATGCCGCGGGCCTGGCCGACCGGCCCGAGTTCCGTCCGGTGCTGGTCACCGACGACGCCCGGCGCCGGCGGTTGATGTACCGCGCGGACGAGGCCCGGGGCGCGGCCGAGGAGCAGTTCGCCGGGCCGACCGAGGAGTTCCTGGCCACCCTGCGGATGCACTTCCGGATCAAGGTCGCCGGACCCGACGATCTGCTCCGAGCCGAGGAGCTGACGGTGCGCACCAACCAGTTGAACACGACCGGGTACACCTACTCCCGGGAGGAACTCGACCGGTTCCGCACGTCCAGCCGGCACCGGCTGTTCGTGGCCCGGCTCGATGACCGGTACGGGCCGTACGGCACGATCGGGCTCGCGCTGCTCGAGCTGGACGGCCCGGTGTGGACCATCAAGCTGCTGCTGATGTCCTGCCGGGTGATGTCCCGGGGCGTCGGCACGATCATGATCAATTATCTGCGCCGGATCGCCCACGACGCCGGGGCCCGGTTGCAGGCGGAGTTCCTGCCCAACGGCCGCAACCGGATGATGCACGTCACCTACCGGTTCAACGGCTTCCGGGAGATCGGCCGGGAGGGCGACCTGGTGCGGTTGGAATCCGACCCGACCAATCTCCCGGGGTTTCCGGACTATGTGCGGGTCGACGTACCCGCCTGACGGCCGGCCCGTTCGCCCCACCACGGTCGCCGACGAGGAGAAGGAGCGATGTCGATCTCCACAGGCAGGGTCGGGCTGGTCCGCCTGAACCCGAACCCGAACCCGTCCCTGAGGCTGTTCTGCTTCCCGTTCGCGGGCGGGGGCAGCTCGGTGTTCGCCGGCTGGAACCGGCACCTGTCGCCGCAGGTCGAGCTGTACGCCGTACAGCTTCCGGGGCGGGAGTCGCGGATCATGCAGCGTCCGTTCGCCGACATCGCCCCGGCGGTGGCCGCGGTGGCCGAGGCGGTGGTCCCACACTGTCACGAGCCCTTCGCCTTCTTCGGACACAGCATGGGCGCCCTCGTCGCGTTCGAACTGACCCGGTGGCTCAAGGAGCGCGCCCTGCCCGAGCCGGCGCACCTGTTCGTCTCCGCCCGCCGGGCACCGCACCTGCCGGCCAGCAAGCCGGCCATCCACACACTGCCGGACGACGAGTTCCTCGCCGGGGTCCGCCGGTTGGGCGGCACCCAGGAGGAGATCCTCGCCGACCCCCGGTTGATGGCCACGCTGCTGCCGGTGCTGCGCGCCGACTTCGCGGTGAACGACGCCTACGTCTACCGGCCGGGGCCCCAGCTGAGCTGCCCGACCACGGCCTGCGGCGGGCTGAACGACCCCGACGTCGACTGCGAGGGGCTGATGGCCTGGCAGCAGCAGACCACCGGACCGTTCGGGCTGTACCTGTTCCGTGGCGGCCACTTCTATCTGCGTGACTCGGCCGACACGCTGCTGTCGACCGTGGACCAGGTGCTGCGCCGGGTCATCGTGTCCCGGCGCCGGATGCGGTCGCTCGCCCCGGGCGCCGGACCGAACGGGCCGGGTCGCCCGTCGGACTGAGCCAGGCGGATCGCGCTCGCCGCCCGGGCCGTACCGGCGTCCGGCACAACCGGTGACCAATGCCGCCGGTACGCGGCCGTTGATCAATGCCATCGGTACGCGGCCGGTGATCAATGCCGTCGGTCCGCGGCGTTTGGCCTTCGGCCGATGTGAGCCTAGGATATTAATGTTATCCGCCACGGAATGCTTCACCGGGCTTTTCAATGTCATTTTTGGGGGAACCCTTGTCTGCGAAGCGAGGGAACAAGCTGCACCTCGAAGCTGCAGGCCGAGTCGTCACCGAGCGCGATCATGATTTTGACGAGACCTTGACGACGCGCGTCGGAATAGTCGACGATCGACCCGCCGTCTCTCGCGGAATCACCATCACCCTGGAAGCCGACAACTTTTTGGTCGACGAACACGTGACGGACATCGACGAGTGGCTCACCGTCGGCGGACGCCGACTCATCCTTCTCGGCACCTGTCGCAACAGCGACCAGATGGAGCTTCTCGCGCGGTTGCACACTCCTCGGTACGAGGGGGTCCCGGTCGTTGTCCTACTCGCCGATGCCTCGATCGCCGTCTATCGTCGATGCCTGCTGGCCGGCGCGGCGGGCATGGTCGACCAGAACGAGAGCCTGGATTACATCTGCCGTGTCGTACGCGCCAGTGCGGACGGCTGGCTGTTGCTCCCGGCTGCGGTGTCCACCGCCATCTCACTGGGTTCCGACGTTCGACAGCCCGGCGTCCAGAAGGGTGACCGGGAGACCCGGTGGTTGCAGGCGCTCGCCGACGGTTCCACCGTATCGGAGATCGCTGTCGCGGAAGGATACTCCGAACGGGAAATGTACCGACTGCTCAATCAGCTCTACTCCCGACTCGGCGTGCAGAACCGTACCCGGGCGATCGTCCACGCGGCGCAGCGCGGCCTGGTCTGGTAGCGGACCCCGGTTCCGGCAGCGGCCGCGGCCTGACCAGGGTAGCGGTCCGGCTGCTTGTCGCGGTCGGTCGCCCGGTCATCCCGCCGTGGCGTCCATGACGGCCTGGCCGGCTCCGCCGGGCGTGCCGGTCGGCGTGTCGGCGGCGGACCCGGCGGCTGCCGACCGCTCGCCCCGGCTCCGCACCGCCGGGCCGAGCGCGAGCTGGGCGACGGCCCCTGCGAGCCCGGTGGACAGGCAGGCCACCCACAGTGCGGTGCTGCCCGTCGTACCGATCAGCCAGGTCCCGAGCACCGGTCCGATGATGAGGCCGGCGGACCAGGTGGCGCCGTAGACGCCGTTGTACCGCCCGCGCAGCTGGACCGGTGCGAGTTGCGCGACGATCGTCTGCGCCACCACCATCACCGTCGCCTCGCCGAGCGACCACACCACGACCGACAGCGCGAACCGCCAGGTCTCGTGGGCGAACAGGGCGACGCCGAAACCACCGCCGAGCAGCGCCATCCCGGCCGCGGCGACCACGCTGTGGTCGAGCCGCGCGACACCGCGGGCGATCAGCGGCTGGGCGACCAGAATGGTCACCCCGTTCGCCGCGATGGCCACGCCGTACGCTCCCGAGGACAGTCCCACCGAGCTCATCACCAGCGGCAGCGTGGTGGTGCCCTGGATGAAGACCACCGCGTACATGACACTGATGCCGGTGAAGCCGAGCATCACCCGGTCGGTGAGGACGGTCAGGTACGAACCGGCCGTCGCGGCGGCCGACCCCGGCGCGGCAGCGGACTCCGGCGCGGCGGAGCCCGGCCCCGGCGCGGAGCGGCGGTGTCCGGTCTCGGTGACCCCCCACCACACCACGGCCGCGAACGCCAGGCAGGTCACCGCGTCCACCCAGAACAGCCACCTGAAACCGACGGTGGCGAGCAGCCCGCCGGTGACGGTCGCGATGGAGAAGCCGAGGTTGACCGCCCAGTACAGTTGGCTGTACGCCCAGGGACGCTGGGCCGGCGGCACGATGTCGGCGACGATCGCGGTGGCGGCCGGCCGGTACATGTCGGTGGTGATGCCCAGTGCGAACACCGTGGCGACGACGCCGACAACGCCGTTCACATAACACAGTGTGACCAGCATCGCCGCGGTGCTGACCATGCTTATCAGCACCGTCACCCGACGTCCCAGCAGGTCGGCCAGGGAGCCACCGACCAGGTAGGAGACCAGGGAACCGGCGCCGAACCCGAAGATCACCCACCCCGTGGCGACCACCGACAGGCCCTGCGACCTGGTCAGGTACGGGGACAGGAACGGAACCACCATCGCGCCGAGACGGTTGGCCAGCATCCCGGCCCACAGCACCCAGAAGGCCCGAGGCAGACGTTGTGCCGGACCGGGTGGCCGACGACGCAGAGAGGGAACCATGGGCCCGATTATCCGGATCGTGCCGGGATCGCCGACCCTACGGTCATGGCAGATCCCTGCCGTCTTTTGGTCGTAGACACGCCCGGTTACCGCTCACTAGCCTCGGCGAAGCGGGGGTCAGGCCCGGAGAACGGGTGACGTGTGGGCAGTTGCAGGGCACCGAGCCTCGCCCTGCGCCCAGATCCCGCACACGTCCGGAAGGTTGCTGAGGCTCGATGTCGAACATGGAACACCTCCTGCTGATCGCGCCGGGTTTCCGCCCCGAGGTGCTGCGTACGCCCAGGGAGATGGGCTTCCACCTCACCGTGGTGGCAGCGAAACCGCCGGCCGACGCCACGCTGTACGACGAATTCATCCAGGCGTCGGAGACCGACGAGGCCGCGGTGATCGCGGCGGTGACCGAGTACCTCGATCGCGGGGGCCGGATCGACGCGATCGCCTGCTACTACGAGGGCAGCATCCACATCGCCGCGCAGCTGTGCGAGCGGCTCGGGCTGCCCGGCAACCGGCCCGAGGCCGTCCGCAACATGCGCGACAAGTTCCGCAGCTACGAGGTGTTCAGCGCGGCGGGGGTCCCCACCCCGCCCACCGAGATCGCCCACTCACTCGCCGAGGCCGAGTCGGCGGCCGAGCGGCTGGGTTACCCGATCGTGGTGAAGCCCCAGGCCAGCGCGGCCAGCCAGGGCGTGATCAAGGTCAACGACGCCGCTGATCTGCGGCGCGCGTTCGGCGTCGTGGACCGGATCTACGACGACGCCGCGTTCGGCGAGGGCGACGCCAGCGTCCCCAACGTGGGTCGGGTGCTGACCTACCCCGGGGCGGACGCCGTCCTGTTGCAGTCCTACGTGGAGGGCCCGGAGGTCTGCCTCGACATCGTGTACCGCGACGACCAGTTCGACGTGCTGGGGATCATGGACAAGCCGTTCGAGTGGGAGGAGCCCTACTTCCTCGAGCGGCTCGTGGTCACGCCGTCCCGGCTCGACGAGTCCACCCAGCAGGCGATCCGGGAGACCGCCATCCGCGCCCTGCGGGCCAGCGGTGCGGTGTGCGGCGCGGCCCACGTGGAGGCGCGGATCAACGACCGGGGCGAGCCCGTCATCATCGAGGTCAACGGCCGGCTCGGCGGGATGGCCGTACACGTCCAGGAGACCTTCGAACTGTCCACCGGCCGGTACGGCTTCCGCGAATACCTGAACGCCGTGAGCGGGCGGCCACTCACGCCCCCGACCGGGCGGCAGCAACCGGCCGGCTTCGTCAGCCTCTCGGTCGACGTCTTCGGTCGGAAGATCGCGCGCTTCGATGGCGAGGAAGCCGTGCGGGCGCTGCCCGGGGTGGTGGACATCAAGTGGGACATGGTTCCCGGCCAGGTGGTGCCGGAGGGTTATCCCCGCAATCCTCGGGTCAACTTCGCCCATGTCCTCGTTCGCGGCGAGACGTACGACGGGGTTCTCGACAGCATGAACGAGGCCCGGAAACTGCTGGTCGCCGTCATCGAGTAACGGCCGACCGCGGCGTAATCGAATGACGGCACGACCGCGATGCCGCCCTGGCGAGTGACCCGCCAGGGTGGCATCGCTGGATCGGCGGTGGATCAGGCGGCCACCGGCGGTTTCGAAAGGTTCTCCACCACGGTCGCATTCGGCAGCTTCGCCAGAGCGGACGCCGCGATGACGATTTTCTCCTCCCGGACGCCGGCGCCGAGCACCGCCTCGGCCAGTTCCAGCGCCGAGGCGTCGAGGTAGAGCGGCACCTCCGGCGGAAGCCCGAACGGGGTCACGCCGCCCGGGGTCATGCCGGTGAGCGCCACGGTCTCCTCCGCGGTGGCGAACGAGACCTTGCGGACGTCGAACTGGCGCCGCACCGTGCCGTTGACGTCGAGCCGCCGGGTGGCCTGCACCAGGCAGGCCGCGTACCGGCGCGGTTCGGTCTTGGCGGCCACCAGGATGCAGTTCAACGACTGCTCGAGGGTGAAGTCGTACTTTTCGCAACACAAAGCGGTGTCCGAATAGGCCGGATCGATTTCCACGATCCGGTACGGCGTACCCAAACTGTCGAGGTGGCGCCGGACATCAGCCTTGATCGACTCACTGGAACCGGGTGATGGGGAAGTCACGAGCCGTGACTCTACCAGTGGCGCTATCCTCGCGCGGCCTTCAGAATAACCGGCACGGCGATCGAGATCCGGTTTGTGCGGGCCCCACTCGGCCCGTCCGGCGAGCCGATTCTCCCCACCGTGATCCAATTCCTGGCGGTGCGGGCGGTGTCTCCGACGAACACCCCACGACCCGCCCCGGCGCTACCGCTCAGCCGCGGCGGACGTCCATGACCATCACCGGGTACGGCCCGGCAGCCATCTCGGCCGTCGCCTGGGCGGCGGGAATCACGTTGTCCATCCGCATCCGCAGCGCGCCGGTACCGGCGACGCCGGAATCGGGACCAGGACCGACCTCGGTGGCAGCGCCAAGGCCGGCGGTGGTGCCGGTGCCGGTGCCGATGAGCACGATCCGCCAGCCCCATCCGTCGCCGTAGTCGCCGTCGAACTCGTACGTCCCACCCGGGCCCGGTCCGCCCGGCAAGGACATCGGCGCCGGCTTCTGGTGCCAGGAGTCCCCCCACACGGCGACCAGCGAGCCACCCTCACCGGCGGAACCGACAACGAGCAGGCCGTCCTGGGGACCGTCGTCCGGGTGCTGCCATGAGTAGGCCACCGAGGTCAGGTGCCCGCCGGCGGCCATCGTCACGGTCATCGTGGCCGGGAACTCGACCAGCGGGTCGCCGGGCATCAACCGGAAGCCGTTGGTGCCGGCCCAGGATCCGGCGAAGTCGGAGAGGATCATTCGGCAAGCGTAGATGCCCGGTGAGTCGCCTGGCGACGTACCCGCGCCCGCCGTCGACCCGGCGCACCCGGCGCCTGGCGGCGCGGTGCGGACCGTTCCCACCCGACGGTGCGGGTCAGCTCTGGGCGTCGCGGGACCGTGGGGCGAATTCGCTGACCTCGGTGAGCCTGCCGCCCAGGTCGCAGACCCTCTCCCGCATGGTCCGGGTCCCACCGTTCTGCATGGCGTGCATGGCGTCGCAGGCATGCCGCCACGCCTGGCAGGCGCCGGACACGTCATCGAGATCCAGGAGCACCTCGCAGCGCAGGATCGACGCGCCGAAGATGGTGATCCGGTTCCGTGCCTCGGCCGCCGCCTCGACCGCCCGTTCGAGCTGGGTCACGGCCTGACGCTGACGACCCGTCGCGCCCAGACCCTCGGCCATGGCGATGCGCAGCTCCGCCTCGTCGGTGTTCCGCTCGCTCTTCTCCCCCCGGGCCAGCGCCTCCTCCAGGTACGGCAGTGCCGCCCCGGAAGCGCCGAGCCGGACCAGCGAACGTCCCCGGGCCGCCGATGCCCGGATCTCACCCTGCTCGACGCCGGCGGCACGGTACAGGGCCGACGCGCGATCGATCTCCCTGAGCGCCTGCTCGTGCCGGCCCAGCTCGCTGTGGATCCGGTGTCGGATCGTGTGGACCCTGCCCTGCTCCGGGAGCATGCCGTGCGCCGCGAAGATCTGTTGTGCCCGGGAGAGCAGGTCGAGGGCCTCGTCGTAGGCGGCGAAGTAGCAGCGGGAGTCCGCCAGGCTGAGCATGACCTGTGCCGCGCCGATCCGGTCCCCCCGGTCGCGGGCGGACTCCAGCGCGACCCGCATGACGTCCTGCCAGTCGTGGAACCGTCCGCTGCGCCGCAACCACGGCTGCATGGTGAGGGCCAACTCCCACGGGAGGGTGTCGAGGTTTCCCTCGACCGACCGCCGGACCGCCTCGGGCAACACCTCGCGGTGGTTGTCGAACCAGCGCATCGCCTCGGCGTAGCTGACGGGCCGCTCCGGGTAGACCCCGGCCGGTGGCGGCGACGGCGGGACCATCGAGTGGTCCGGCGCCAGCATGAGCGCCGCGTGGTGACCGCTGTGCAGATAGTGCCGCAGGAGCCGGGTGAGCGCCGCGGTCCGGTCCGGGGCGGACTCCGCCACCAGGAACAGCTCCTGCGCGTACGCCCTGACCAGCACGTGGGAGGTGAACTGGCCCTTGTCGTCCTCGTCCAGCAGCGCCGCGTCGGCGAGTTCCCGCAGCAGTGCGCCCGCGACCCGGGGCGGGCTCCCGGACAGGCTCGCGGCGGCCGCGGCCGACAGGCCGGCGGTCATGGCGACGGACGACAGCCGGAACAGCCGGGCGGCATCCGGGTTGAGCTGGCGGTACGACCAGGCGAAGGCGGCCCGTGGGTCATGCCCGCCGGGACCGCTGGCGAAGGCCGCGAGCCGCCGCGTGTCGTCGCGGAGTTCCGCGGCCACATCCGCGAGCGCGAGTCGCGGCCGGGCACTCAGCCGCCCAGCCAGGATCGCCAGCGCCAGCGGAAGCCGGCCGCACAGCTCGATGATCTCGTCGAGGAGGTCGGCCGGTACGGCCGCGCCGGCCAGGCAGCGGTTCGGCGCGTGTTCGAGTCGGCGCCGGACCAGCTCGCGGGCGGTCCGCAGGTCCGGCGGGTCGAGGTGCAGCAGGTGGGCTCCGTCGAGGGCGGCGAGCTCGACCAGCGGCTTGCGGCTCGTCACGAGCACCAGGCTTTCCGGCGAGTTCGGCAGCAGCGGGCGCACCTGCGCGGCGTCCCGCGCGTTGTCGAGGAGCACCAGGACGCTCCTACCGGCGGTGAGGCTCCGATAGACACCGATTCGCGCGGTGAGCGCCTCCGGAATGCTGGACACGTGGAAGCCCTGTGAGGCCAGCAGCGAACCCAGCGCCTCCGTGGCGGACCCGCCCTCGCTCCCGGCCTGGTCGCCGCGCAGGTCCAGGTGCAACTGGCCGTCGGTGAACCCGCCGGCGACCAGGTGTGCGAA
Organism: Plantactinospora sp. A48; assembly: GCF_055793945.1. Classification (NCBI taxonomy): domain Bacteria; kingdom Bacillati; phylum Actinomycetota; class Actinomycetes; order Micromonosporales; family Micromonosporaceae; genus Plantactinospora; species Plantactinospora sp. A48. Next base: position 280,520 of record NZ_JBTIXF010000001.1, read on the forward strand.
GTGGGCGGCCAGCGTGGACTTGCCGACCCCACCCATCCCGTCGAGAGCGATGATCAGCGGACCGGTCCGGGCGGGGTCCGAGCCGGTCTGCCGGGCGGTCCGGCCGGCGGCCGAGCCGGTCTGCCGGGCGGTCCGGGCGGGGTCCGGGCCGGCGCACAGGGCGCCGAGCGTCGCCAGCTCCTCGGTGCGGCCGACGAAGGTGATCAGGTCGGGGGGCAGTTGCGCCGGGTGTACCGGCGGCACCGGCGGGAGGCGGTCGACGGTCGGTGGCTGATCGGTGGCCGGACCGTTGACCGCCACCGGCGCCGTCGACCGGGTCAGCACCTGCCGCTGGGCCTCCGCGAGGACCACACCGGGATCGATGCCCAGGTCCTCGGCGAGGCGGACGCGTACCGTCCGGAACACCTCCAGCGCCTCGGCCTGGTAACCGGCCGCGCCCAGGGCGGAGATGAGGTTCGCCTGCACGGGTTCGTTCAACGGCGCCATCGCGGCGGCCAGCCGCAGGGGTCGCAGGACCCGCTCCGGCCGGCCCAGCGACAGCCCGAGTTCGGCAGCGGATACGCAGGTGTCGAGGAACTCGCGGTCGAGCGCGGTGAAGATGGACGTCGCCGCCGTCCCGTCGGCGTACGTGTCGCCGGCCGGTCCCCGCCACAGGTCCAGTGCCTCTACGTGACGATCGAGCGCCGCGTCCCGGTCCCCCCGGCCGAGGTTCGCCCTGGCGGCGCCGGTCAGCTCACGGAAAGCGGCCAGGTCCAGCGTGCCGGGGTCCGGCACGAACAGGTAACCGCCACCGTGCCGCCGCAGGTACGAGCCGGTCGCCCGCCGTGGGAGCGAGGGTTCCATCATCCGTCGCAACGCGCCGACGTACTTGTGGATGACATTGGTGGCACTCGCCGGCGCGTTCTCGCCCCAGACCAGCTCGATCAGGGCGGTCACGCTGATCGGTCGCCCCGCTCGGGCCAGCAGCAGGGCCAGCAGCTGGCGCTGCTGCCGCGGGCCGGGGTCCACCTCGACACCGTCGCGCCAGAATCGCAGGGGGCCCAGGATCTGGAAGTACGGCGCGCCGCCGGCCGGCCGTGGTTCGTCGTCGGACCGGCGGGCGCCGGCCGAGTTCGACAATTCGATCTCCTGTTGCGGTTGACGGATCGCGAGCCTCTCGCGGCTACCTCTGTCGGCAAGCCTACGTCCGGCCGCGCCGACCAGGCCCGACATCGCAACGAACGGACAAAGCAGAGCATAACCCCGAATCGTTCGGCGACCGGTTCCGCGTACCGTGCTGTCGATCAGTCCCCGCGGGAAGCCGGCGTCCGACGGACCCGTCTGGGGCGGACGCCTTCGCTGGTGACCCCGTGATAGATGATCATCGCAATGATGCCGAGCAGCCCGAGCAGGGGATTCACGAACCAGCCGAGCAGTCCGGTGAGACTGTAGACGACGAGGCCCGTGATCGGTCGCGCCTCCTGCGCGCGGACCTGATCCCGGCCGACATGCTCCCCGTGCAGGGTGGGATGGCGACGCAGGTAGCCGAAGAACCCCAGCCAGGGTGCTGACATCAGCGCCGCCGCGACCGCGTACATGACAACGGCCACCCGCAGGTCCTCGGCGTCGCCGTCGGCGAGTGCCGCCGCGAGGACCGCGGTCGGGAACGGAATGATCACCGCGCCGAAGAGGAGACCGAGATTGATCCAGTTGAGCGTGAGGGTGGTGCCACGAACCAGCCGGAGCACCGCGTGGTGATTGAGCCAGAGGACGCCGATGTAGATGAACGAGACGGCGAACGCCAGGAACGCCGGAGCCTCTCCGACGAGCGAATCGGCCAGCTGACCCCGGTGGAAGTCGGGCACCCGCAGGTCCAGGACCAGGAGGGTGATGACGATGGCGAAGACCCCGTCGCTGAACGCCGCCAGCCGGCCGGCATCGGCCACCGTGTGTCCGGGCCCGGTCGGCGACGCCTCTCCTGGAGATCCGGACATTGCCGCAGGCTAACAGCCGGTTCACGGCCGTTGGCCATGATTCGGAGAGGCCCCCTCCGGGGCGAACCCGCGGTCGGAAGCGATGCCACGGTCAGCGGCGCTCCCACGGTCGGTTCGAGCCGGAGCCGGTCACCGCCGAGCCTCCTCCGGGGTCTTCATCGGTTACCGCCACCCGTCGCACCGGAGGGGTGTCTCCTCGACTGCCGGCCACACCTGCTTCCCGTCCATCCACCGTTGGCCACGCCGGGCTTCGGCCCGGACCCGCAGTGCCGGACAGGGCATCGCCGCGAACTCATGCGGTTTCCGTGATCGGCCGGTCCACCCAGCTCATCATCTCGCGCAGTTTTCGCCCGGTGATCTCGATGGGATGCTCGGCGGCGCGGCGCCGGTACCCGGTCAGCAGTGGGCGGCCGTTGTCGTCGTCTTCGATCAGCTCGCGAGTGAACTCGCCGGTCCGGATCTCGGAGAGGATCTTCCGCATCACGTCCTTGACCCGGGAGTCGATCACCCGGGGTCCCCGGGTGTAGTCACCGAACTCCGCCGTGTCGGAAATGCTGTACCGCATCCGGGCGATGCCACCCTCGTACATCAGGTCGACGATCAGTTTGAGTTCGTGCAGGCACTCGAAGTACGCGGTCTCCGGCGCGTAGCCGGCCTCGGTCAGCACCTCGAAGCCGGTCTGGACCAGCGCGGTGACGCCGCCGGCCAACACCGCCTGCTCGCCGAACAGATCCGTCTCGGTCTCCTCGGTGAACGTCGTCTCGATCACCCCGGCCCGGGTGCCACCGATCGCCTTCGCGTACGACAGGGCCAACTCGAGGCCCCGGCCCGTGGGGTCCTGTTCGACGGCGACCAGGCACGGCACGCCCTTGCCGTCGACGTACTGCCGGCGGACGAGATGGCCGGGTCCCTTCGGCGCGATCATCGCGACGACCACGTCGGCGGGGGGCTTGATCAGGTCGTAGCGGATGTTCAGCCCGTGCGCGAACAGCAGCGCGTCCCCGGCGTGCAGGTTCGGGGCGATCGAGTTGGCATAGACGGAACGCTGGGCGGTGTCCGGGACGAGCACCATGATCACGTCTGCCCAGGCGGACGCCAGGGCCGGTGAGAAGACCCGCAGGGCCTGCTCCTCGGCCTTGGCCCGGCTCCTGGAGTCGGCGGGCAGACCGATAACCACGTCGACACCCGAGTCGCGCAGCGACAGTGCGTGCGCGTGCCCCTGGCTGCCGTAGCCGATCACGGCGACCTTCCGACCCTGGATGACGGACAGGTCGGCGTCGTAGTACACCGTTGCGGTCATTCTCGCTTCTCTCTCGTGGTCCGGGTGTTGCGCGGGGACCCGCCCGGGTGCCACCGGACGATTTCGGACTGGCACATGATTTCGGGCTGGCACCTAAGGACCGCCGCTGTTGGCAGCGTAAAAGGATCCAGTGGACACCCGGTGAACACCCACTTCATCGGACCAGCGGCACGAGTGGACGGAGAGTTCACTCGGAGTTGTGTGGCGCGATGTTAGGTTTCCGGCCATGACCAAACGGAAGGACTGGGGTCGGGACGGCTGGGCTGTTCAGTCCGGCACGGGAACGTCGATCCAGCTCGGGGGCCCACACCGGCCGGAAATCCTCGTGTCCGGCGCGGACGTCGACGGGGCCCTCGGCGCGTTCGTGTTCCACCACGACGTCATTACGCAGAATCCGCCGCACGCGCACCACGACTTCATGAAAATCGCCTACGTAATCGAAGGCACATACCATTTCCGGGTCGGTGACGCCGAATTCTCCGGCGGGCCGGGCACCACTGTCGTCGTTCCGCGCGGCTCCTATCACACCTTCGTGACGCCCACCGGCGGCAAGCTCCTGTTCGTCAGCGCGCCCGCCGGCAACGAACAGCTCTTCGTCGAGCTCGGAGAACTCGGCTCCGACCCCACGGCGGATCAGCTCGCCGCCATCAACGAGCGCTTCGCCACCACGTCGCTTCCGGGCGACGAGGGCCGTCCGTGGAGTCAGCTTCGCGACCAGGAATAGCGGGAGTCCGAGGCCACGGGCAACGCCGGGTAGCGCGCCGGTGCGGTGTCCACCAGCAGTCCACCAGCCTGCATCGGGTCACCGAACCATTCTCCGGGAGCGCCCGCTCACCGAAAGTGAGCGCCAGGTGCCCTCCGCTCGGGTGCCCTCACCCGCCTTTGCAATGCTTCCCTCCAGGCAACAGGCACACCGCGTAACCAGCGGTCTGGCCCGAAGGAACCCGGCGCCGAGCCAGAACCGCAGACCAGTGCCGGTGTCGCCGGGAGGGAAGCATTGCAAAGCGAGGAACAGGCGGTGGACGAGCCCTCCCCGGCGACTACCGAATGTCACGGACGTGATGCTCGCCGGCGTCATCACTCACGGTGTCGTCGGCGAACGGCCGGCGGCGCCCCACCGAACCGACAGGCCATCCTTGACACCGGCCCTGGCCATCGGCGCCCTCAACTCGTCGACCGAGGCGCCGGATACCGGGTCGGCGCCGATGAGGCAGAACAGTGATCGACAGTCCAGCCGCTCCCGGCCACCGTCGGGTCCTTCGACGGTGACCGACGAGAGCATCCCGTCCCCGTCGAGGTCCCGGACCGTGCTGTCGGCGTGGATCCTGATCCCCTCCAACTCGGCCCAGCGCGGGATGTCGATGCGCCGGTGGTGCGCGTCGGTCGCCGCGATCACCGCGCCCGCCCGGACCCGGGAACCATCGGTCAGAACGACGGTCGGCCGGTTCCCGGCGCCGTCGATCACCACGATCGGCAGGTCCGCCTCGCCGGCACCGGCCGACCGGATCAGCGCGCGTCCGGACAACGACCAGGCGTCCAACCAGGTGTTCGACAAGAGGAGTCGGGCGACGAACCTGCGCAGCGCCAACGCCTCGATCCGGACGACCTCGCCGGCGGCGCTCAGCGGTCGGCCAGGAGCCAGTCCACCGCCTCGTGGAACGCCTCCGGCTCTTCGAGGTGGCCGAAGTGACCGCTGTTCTCCAGGATCGTGAGCCGGGAGCCGGAGATGCCCTCGTGCAGCAGCTCGGACCAGACCGGACCGCAGATGAAGTCGTGCCGGCCGGTGATCACCAGGGTGCGAGCGGTGATCGAGGACAGCTCCGGCCGGTAGTCGAACGTCGTGTCCGCCAGCCGTACCACCCAGGCCAGCACGTTCTCCCGGAGAGCTTCGAACTCGGCGCGCCGGCCCCAGAAGTCGGCGAAGTAGATCGGCAGGTAGTCCCGGAGCTGGGCGGTCTTCTCCGCGTGGGTCTGCGCCGGGACGGAGCTGCGGATCGCCGCCACCCTCGGGATCTCCGGGTTGTCGGCGTGCCGGGTCAGGTACTTGTCGATCTCCGCCCGCCCGACGTCCCAGAACTCCGCGCCATTGGTCGGGGACGTGCTGTAGAGGACGAGACCGGCTACCCGGTCGGGATGGTCGAGTGCGAACCGTTGGGCGGTGAAGCCGCCGTGGGAGTGGCCCAGCAGGTACGCCCGCGCCTCGCCGAGATGGTCGAGGAGAGCGCGGAGGAAACCGACGTACGCGTCCACAAAGGTTGAGCCTTCGGGAAGCGGTCCGGACGCGCCGGTACCGGGCAGCTCCGGATAGACCATCGTGAAATTCCGCTCCAGTCGCGTGGAGCGCAGGTAGGTGTATTCCGTACCGGGTCCTCCCGACTGGCTGATCATCACCGGGCCGGTACCGGCGACGTGATAGACCTGCCGGACGCCGTCGGCGGTGAAGGTGTGGGTGCCGGGGGCGAGGTTGCTCATCGAGCGAAACTCCCTATGGGGTTCGAGGGTCATCGCCTAACCGATGCGTCTCGCCGCGCGAAGGTTCGGAGCGGCCCCGCCGCTGTGAGGTTGATCCCTCCTCGTCGGGCCGGTACCTCCGGGCCGCAACCGCCGGTAGGACCACGAGAACCCGGTACGCGGATCGTGGCGACCCTCGCCGCCCGGGAACGCGTCGAGCCGGCGGACCCCGTCGCGCAGTTCGGCGACGACGGTGCCGAGCGACAGCCTCGGACTGGCGGCGAGCTGGGCGGCCAGCAGGGCCAGCGCCAGCGGAAGCCGGCCGCCCAGCTCGATGATCTCGTCGATCAGCTCGGCACTGGCGGCGTCGTCGACGATCCGACTCGGCGGACCGGTGAGCCGATCCACGAACAGCCGCCGCGCGGTCACCGGGTCGGGCAGGTCGACCCGGAGCAGCTGGGCACCGTCGAACGCGGCCAGGCCGACCAGCGGCCGCCGGCTGGTGACGAGCACGAGGCTTTCCGCCGAGTTCGGCAGCAACGGACGCACCTGGGCGGCGTCGTGCACGTTGTCCAGCAGGATCAGGATCCGTTTTCGGGCGGTCATGCTGCGGTACATCCCGAGGCGCGCGTCGAAGATGTCGGGTACGTCCGAGGCGGGCACACCCACCGCGTACAGCAGGGAACGCAGTGCCTCCCCGGCCGGCAGGACCGCCGCGTCGCCGGCACAGCCCCGAAGATCGAGGTAGAGCTGGCCGTCGGTGAACGCGTCGGCCACCCGGTGCGCGAAATGGGTGGCGAGCGTCGACTTGCCCACTCCGCCCATGCCGTCCAGCGCGATCACCACCGGGCTGGTCCGTCCGGCGGCCCGCAGCCCGGTCACGAGATCCTCCAGGATCGTCAGCTCGGCACCGCGACCCACGAAGCGGGGCAGGTCCGGGGGAAGCTGGGCCGGGCGTACCAGTGGAGCCGGCCGGACTTCCGCGACCGCCGGTTCCAGGATCCCCGAAGACGGGGTCGAGGCCGCCGGACCCGGCTCCCGGAAGGCCGAGGGCGGAGCCGGAACCGCCGGACCCGGGCCCGGGGGCGGGGGCGTCGGACCCGGCTCCCCGGCGGGCGGCAGCACCGTCTGGGTGAGGGCCCGCCGGTGGGCGTCCTGGAGGTCGCCGCCGGGATCGATGCCCAGCTCCCCGGTCAGCCGCGCCCGGACCACGCCGTAGACCGCCAACGCCTCGGCCTGATGGCCGGCCGCGGCGAGGGTCGTCACCAGGCTCGCCTGGACCGGCTCGTTGAGCCGGCCCAGTTCCGCCGCGAGCCGCAGCGGAGCGAGCACCCGAGCGGGCTGGCGCACCCGCACCGCAATGGTGGCGGCGGCGATCGCGGCGTCGAAGAACTCGCCGTCGACGCCCGCGAAGATCGCCGCCGCGCCGCCGCCGCCCAGGGTGTCACCCGCCGAACCGTGGCACAGCTCAAGGGCGTCGAGGTAGTGGTCGAGAGCCTCGGCGGGACGGTCCTGTCCCAGGCTGGTCTGCGCCGCCGAGACGTGCCGGCGGAATTCGACGAGGTCGAGGGTCTCCGGTCCGGCCGCGAAGCGGTAACCGTTGCCGTGCCGGAGCAGGTACGAGCCGGCCGCTCGGGCGGGCAACCCGGGTTCGAGCAGGCGGCGCAACGCCCCGACGTACTTGTGGATCACGTTCACGGCGCTGGCCGGCGGCTCCGGCCCCCAGATCAGGTCCATCAGGTCGCCGGTGCTGACCGGACGCCCCGCGCGGGCCAGCAGAACCGCCAGCAGGCAGCGTTGCTGGCGCGGTCCCGCGTCGAGCTCGACCTCGCCGCGCCACAGTCGCAGCGGGCCCATGATCTGCAGGCGTAACGCGCCAGTCATCCGGCGCCCGGAACCGGAACCTGTCGGGTCCGCCGAAACGGACTTCGGGGCTGACCGAGGCATTCCCCGGTCGCCGCACCGGGGCCGTGGTTCCCTCCTGTGTCGATACTCATGTCCTGCAAGATGCGGTCGCCCGGACGGAAGTTCGATCCGGTACAGAGGTTTTCCACTGGGCCGAGCTAGCGTTCGGAACATGCTGCTGTCAACCACGGGACCCATGACGGCTGACGAGACCGAGCAGTTGGTCCGGGCCGCCCAACAGGGCGATCCTCGAGGCTTCACGCTGCTGTTCGAACTCCACTACGCCGGCATGCTCGCGGTGGCCCACCACATTCTGGGTGCCGTGCCCGAGGCCGAGGACGCCTGCCAGGATGCGGCGATCACGGCGTTCGGCCGGATCGGTGAGCTGCGCGACCCCGCCGCGGTGCGCCCCTGGTTGCACACCATCGTCCGCAACAACTGCCGGTCGTTCCTGCGCGCCCGCCGGCCCGTGCCGGTCGGGGTGGCCGGGGAGAACCTGCTCGCCTCGGAGCTGGACGACCCGGTCGCCCGCATCGAACGCAGCGCGCTGCGGGACTGGATCTGGCACGGATTGCAACAGTTGTCGCCAGCCGCCCAGATGGTGGCGATGCTGCGCTATTTCACCGAGAACAACTCGTACGAGCAGATCGCGGAACTGTGCGGGATCCCGATCGGCACCGTGCGCAGCCGGCTGAGCGACGCGCGCCGCCAACTGGCCGAGGTCCTCCCCCGGGTCCGGGACGAGCGGCACGACGACGCCGCGGCGCTGACCGCCGAACGCCGCGACGAGGCCATGACCATGTTGTCCGCGGTGCCCGACGGCGCCCCGATGAACAAGGTGGCCGCGCGCTGGGCCGAGGACGTCACCTTCCGCTGGCCGGGCGGCACCCGGACAATCGGCCGAGAACCGCTCTTCGACACCATGCGGCGGGACTACGACTCCGGGGTGACTGCCAGGATCACCGGAGTGGTGGCCGGTTCCGGCATCACGATCTGGGAGAACGCCTTCATCAACCCGCCGGAGGACCCGTACCACTGCCCACCCGGCGGGACCTGGTTGCTGCGCGAGAAGGCCGGCATCGTGCGCGAGGTGCGCCTGCTGCACACCCCGCGACCGGACCGACCGGAGGTCACCTGCCGGGAGAACCGAACTTCTGCCCGCCGGCCCACCTCTTGAAGGTATGACCACCACCTCCATTCATGACCTCGAACCGCAACTCGCCGCCAACCGCCGGTACTGGTGTGGCTGGGCCGGCTCCGATCCCGACGTCGACCTGCCGACCTATCGCACCGACCTCCCCCATCCCCTGCTCAACGGGGTCCTTCGGGTCCGCGACCGGCAACTCGACGACGCGATCGAGGAGGCCCGCAAGCACCTGACCGGCTCGCGGTGGGCCTGGTGGGTGGGTGCGGACAGCGCCGAGGGCACCGCCGAGGGTCTGCTCGCGCGCGGTGCGAAGCAGATCAGCGACATGCCGGTCATGGCGGTGGACGTGACCACCGTGGCCGAGACCGAGGCGCCCGCCGAATTGAAGATCCGGCCCGCCGTCGACCCGGCCGAGTTGCGGGAGTACGTCGGCGCCTACGCGGAACCGCTCGGCTTCTCCGGTGATCTCGGGCTCGTCGCCGAGCGGGAACGCGACTTCGCCTACCCGGACGTGGTCCGGCTCGCCGGCACCGTGGCCGGCCGCACCGTCGGCACCTGCACCCTGTCGCTGGCCACCGACGTCGGCGCCCTGTACTGCATCGCCACCGATCCCGGATTCCGCCGGCGCGGTATCGCGACCGCGCTCACCCGGGAGGCGCTGCGGATCACGCGCGAGTCCGGTCGGCGGATCGTCACCCTGCAGGCGAGCAGCGAGGGCGAGCCGGTGTACCGGCAGATCGGCTTCGAAACCGTGGCCCGCTACCGCCTCTACGAACTCCCCGAGTGAGTATCCGGTGGGGCTGTGAGGTGAGGAAGCCGGGAAACCGGCTGCCTCTCCTCACGGAACTGCCCGATCCGGGTCAGCCGACGCTGCGCACCCGGTCCAGGCCCAGCCGGCGGGCGTACCGGGCGTAGGCAGGGGGCCCGAGCCGGGAGAGCACGAACCAGGCCGGGCCCGGGATGACCGCCCTGAGCGCGGCGATGTGCTCGGGCCGGCCGTCGCGCAGCACCATCCCGAAGGCCAACGGCAACCGGCTCTTTGGCACCGAGGCCATCGAGGCCTCGCCCACCTCGGCCCACTCCCTGTCCGTCAGGTGCTTGTCGATCAACGCCAGCACGTGCGTCTCCTCGGTGGCGAGGTGCTCCAGCATCGGCGCGATCATGGCGTCGACGGCCGTGGCCAGCGCGTCCCGGTCGGCCGGTGTCGCGGTCCGAGCCCAGGCGCTGGCGTGCTTCTCCACCTCGGTCAGTGCCTCGTGCAGACCCTCGTGCTGACGTTCCATGGTCTCGACCAACGGCGCGATCTCGTCCGGGACGCGCCGCAGCAGTTTCGGCCAGACGTGCTCGTCCTCGCCGGTGTGGTGCAGGTTCAGCATGCCGGTGAGCAGGAGCACATGGTCGGCGACCCGTGCGGCGGACGCGCTGTCATTCGCGGCCACGCTCCGGATCAGGACCGCGGCGGCCGGAAACTCGCGCCGGAAGGCGCTGTGGACGACGTACATGTCACGGCTGTCGGCCATGTATTTCTCTCCGTCTCGATTGAAGGCAGAATGCTGGTGGAACGGGGTCGCGTTCTGCGACGACCCAAGCCCCACGGGTGGCCGTTCAGCACCGCAATTGGTCATTCGGCAGTTCGGGTGCTATTCAGCGCTTCGTCGCCGAATGGCCCGTCCGGACAACCGTATCGGCCCGCTCTTTACGAAAACTGAACCCTCAACCGGTGGTTTCGCGACTGGCCCGGTAACGGCCGGGAGTGGTCCCGATGATGCCGCTGAACGCCGCGATGAAGCTGCTGGGATTCGCCCATCCGCAGGCGTGCGCGGTCTGGGCCGTGTCGAGACCGTCGGCGAGAAGCACGAGCGCGTGGTAGACCCGTAGCTGCGTGCGCCACTCGTAGAAGGTCATGCCCAGTTCGTCGCGGAGCAGCCGGCTGAGGGTACGGGGACTGGCGCCGACCCTCTTCCCGAGTTCGGCCAGTGTGGCGTTGTCCGCCGGCCTCTGGCGCAGCACCCGGGCGATCGCCCGCAGCCGGTCGTCCCGGGGCTCCGGCAGTCGCAGCGGTTGTTCGGGGGTTTCCCGGAGTTCGTCGACGAGCACCCGAAGCAGGCGGGAACGCGCGGCGCGGCTGTGGGCGGGTACCGGACCGGGTGCCGCGTCGGGATGGTCCCGGGGGCCGGTCAACGCGAGCAGGATCTCGCGGGCGAGGTCGGAGGTCAGGAACACGGCGGGATGGGCCGGCATGAGCCGGGCGAGGGAGGGAGCGAGGAAGACGATCCGCATGTCGGTGTCGCCGTGGGCGCGGTGCTGGTGCGTGAACCCGGCCGGGGTCCAGCCGACCCGGTTGGCGGGGACGACCGACGTGCCGTGCTCGCTGTGCACCGCCAGGACGCCGCTGGCCGCGTACACCAGGTGTCCCCGGGTGTGCGACTGGGCCGCGCTGGTCCCGCCGGAGGGCCAGAGGTGGCGCCCACCGGAGGGCCACAGCTGTGACGTCACGCCGGTGGCCCGGCGAGGTTGGCGGGGAACGGGCATCGATTGGCATTCTACCGGTGGTGGGCCATCCCTCGATCCGGTGAGACTTCCCCCAGGTGGAGCGATCCCCAGAGTGGAGGAACAGATGGCGACGTTCGTTCTCGTACCCGGTGCCTGGAAGGGATCCTGGTCGTTCGAGGCGGTGGTTCCGCTGCTGGAGCGGGCCGGTCACACCGTCCACGCCCTGACCCTGACCGGCCTGCGCCCGGACGACGACAACGCGGCGGTCGCGACCGCCAACCTCGACACGCACGCCGACGACGTGCTGCGGCGCCTCGATCGGGCCCACATCACCGACGCGACGCTGGTCGGCCACAGCTACGCCGGGATGGTGATCGCCGCCGCGGCCGATCGCGCCGGGGGCCGGGTCTCCCGGCTGGTCCACCTCGACGCCTACGTCCCGGGCGACGGCGACTCGTGCTGGTCGGCAACGAACGAGCACTTCCGGGACCTGTTCGCCGCCGGCGCCGCGATCACCGGGTACGCCGTCCAGCCACCGGACGGCGGTGATCCCCGCCGCCGTCCGCATCCCCTCGCCTCGTTCCTGCAGAAGATCCGGCTCAGCGGCGTGCTCGCCCAGGTCCCGCGCCGCGAGTTCGTCTTCTGTTCCGGCTGGGACCGCACGCCCTTCGCCGAACTCCGGTCCCGACTCGGAGCCGATCCCGGTTGGCAGGTCCACGACCTGCCAACCGGCCACGACGCGATGCACGAGGCACCGGAGGCCGTCGCCGCCCTGCTACTCGACGAGCGCCGGGCGGGACGGATGATTCGACACCGTCAGGAGCTGTCGGTCCGGGTCGGAAAGTGTTCGGCGCCGACCCGGACGACCGCGTGAACCCGGCGCAGGTGCGGCGCGACCTCCTCGTCGGGCCGCTGATCGAGCACCAGGTGTCCGTCGGCGGCCCAGTGGATCCGGCGCAGCGCCGAGCACCGCCCGCGGGTGGTGATTGTCGGGTGTGCGTGGAAGACGACGAGTTCGACGCCGTCCTCGTCCCGGCTGAACGTGTTGTGGCCGGGTCCCCAGTGGCTGAAGTTGCTGCCCGTGCCGAGCACCGGCGTGGCGGCCTTGGTCCAGGCGTCCGGGTCGAGCAGGTCGGCACCGCTGCGCGCCTCGATCGCCCCGACCGCGTACGTCGGCCCCACCTGGGAACCGGAGTAGGTGACCACCAGCCGGTCGTCGTGCCGCAGCGCGAACGGCCCCTCGGCGACCGGGTGGTCCCAGCCGTACCCGGCCGTGACGATGCGGACCGGATCGCTGGTCAGCCGCCACGGGTCGGCGGGGTCGATGGTCGCGATCCACAGCTCGGCGTCGCCGATGTGGTCGGTGACGTACCGCTGGGACCAGATGACGTAGCCGCGCCCACCGTCCTCGAGGTACGTCATGTCGAGGCTGAGCCCCGGGTGCTCGGGGTCACGTTGCAGGGGCGCGCCGTCGGCCTGGAGCACCGGGCGGGGCGCCTCCCAGTCGGCGGCGACCACCGGGTCGCCGCCGTCGCGCAGCCGCAGCACGTGGCAGCGCACCTTCGTCCAGTCCGCGGCGCCGACGCTGGGGGCGAACAGGCAACACAGGCGACCCCCGATCACGTGCAGTTCGGGCGCCCAGAAGCAGCCGGCGATGTCCGCCGGACCGACCTCGAGGATCGTGTGGTCCGGCGCGGTGGCGAGCCCGGCGATGCTGTCCGCGACGCGCAGCAGCAACCCGGTCCGGGACACGCAGTCACCGCCCAGGTCGTCGGTCGCGATGAAGTAGTACCGGCCACCGTAGGCGAGCACCGTGGGATCGGCGCGATCGACGACGAACGGGAACGGGTAGACCCGTTGCCGCACCGTGCCGGTCACCGCGTACTCGCCCGGTTGATCCCATTCGACACCGGCGAGACTGTCCGGATCCCAGTCGACCGGGCGTCGCGCGGTGGAACCGTCGTCGTAGCTCAGCCGGGCCCACGGCAGTTCACGGGGGGCCTCCCCCGCCGTGGTCTCGATCGGCGGGACTTCGACGGCGACGTTGCGGATCCGTCCGAACCGGTGCCGCAGCCGCATCGCGTCGGCCTCGCCGATCGGCAGCGCACCGGTCAGGACGTGTCCGGGCGCCCCGTCGGGCACCGCCGGCGTGAGCACCACGGGCGCCGCCGGAACCGGGGACGTCCACGGGCCGGGCAGTTCGGTGGCGCCGGCCGACCACGCCCGGTCCTCGTCGTCGGTCCACCACAGCAGGAACTCCGCGCGGGCCTGGTCGTACACCCCGCGCGGTCGCCGCACGCCGCCGCCGGCCGCGACCGGGACGAGGCCGATCTCCCGGTACGTGATCAGGTCCGGCGAGTCGAACAGCAGCACCGCCGAGTCGGCCGAGGGCTCCGGTGTTCCATCCGACCGGGCCGGCGAGGCGACGACGACGTACCCGCCGGGGACGGCGAACACCCACGGATCGGTGAGGGTACGCAGCCGGTAGCTGTCCACGTGCTCGGTGGGAACCGCGCGGGGGAACAGGACCCCACGGTCGTCGTTGAGCCGGTTCACCGCGCCGTCCGGCGTCGCCAACGCCAGGTGCAGGCTGAACGCGATCTGCGGCGCGTAGACCGCCGGGTCGGGGTCCGGGGTCCGGGTGCCGACCAGCAGCACCGGCGCGTCCGCCGGCAGCACGGTGACCTCGTACGTCCCGGTCTGCTCGGCCGGGTCGGTCGCCTCGGACCGGTCGGCGGCCTCGGGCCCATCGGTGGCCTCGCGGCCGTCGGCGGCCTCGGGCACGGTCCGTACCCTGATCCGGGTGACGACCTCGGTCGCCGACCGGCTGGTCAGCACGCCGGCCGTGACGTCGAGGTCGGGGTGGTCGGCGTCGAGCTGGACACCGGCCGGGATGGCGGTACCCGAGCCGAGGACCGGCGGCAGCACCACCCGGACCTGGGTGGCGACGCTGGAGTTCGTCAACCCTTGAACGCTCCTTCCATGATCCCCTGGACCAGGCGCCGCCCGACGAAGACGAACAGCACCAGCAGCGGCAACGTGGCCAGGAACGAGCCGGACATCGCCAGGCCCAGGTCGATGTCCCGGTGGTTCTGCAGCGCCTTGATGGCGATCTGCACGGTGTAGCGCTCCGGGGACTTCAACACGATGAACGGCCACAGGAAGTCGTTCCAGCTGTAGACGAACGTGAACAGCCCCAGGACGAAGGCCGCCGGGCGGACCAGCGGGAACGCGATGCGCCAGAAGATCTGCCAGGTCGTGGCGCCGTCCACCCGGGCCGCGTGCATCAGCTCGTCGTTGATGGTGTTGCCGATGTGCTGGCGCATCCAGAAGATGCCGAACGCGCTGACCAGCCCGGGGACGAACACCGCCTGGAGGGTGTCCACCCAGTTGAGCCTCGACATGATCAGGTACTGCGGGATGACCGCCAGCTGGGCCGGGACCGTCATGGTCAGCACGACGATGAGGAACAGCGTGTTGCGACCGGGGAAGGACAGCTTGGCGAAGGCGAAACCGGCCAGCGCGCACAGCAGTGCCTGACCGACGCCGATCGCGGTGGCGATGGCGATGCTGTTGATCAGCGCCTGCACGAACGGCACGGTGTCGAACACCAGGCCGGCCAGATGGAAGAAGTTGCCGCCGGGCAGGACGTGCGGGGGCAGGCTGTACGCGGTGGCCGAGTCCGTGGTGGCCACCACGAACATCCAGTAGAGCGGAAAGATGCTGAGGAACGCCATGACGCACAGCAGCACGTACACCCCGAGGGAGACGCGGTTGACGCTACGCCGCCGCCGCGCTGCGGGTGTGGCGGTCGAGGAGATGGGGTTCATCGGCGCTCCGAGCGGATGCGGGTGACCAGCAGGTAGTTGATCGCCGTGATGATCACGACCATGACGAAGAGCGCCACGCCGACGGCGGCGCCGTAGCCGAAGTGGAACCGGCCGAAGGCCTGCTCGAAGAGGAACAGGGTGAGGGTCTGGCACTGCCGGGCCGCCCCGCAGGTGAGGCCGCCCACCGGGTTGACCAGCAGCGGCTCGGTGAAGATCTGCAACCCGCCGATCGTCGAGGTGATGACGGTGAACACGATGATCGGCCGCAGCATGGGAACGCTGATGTGGCGGAACTGCTTCCAACCGTTCGCGCCGTCCGCGGCGGCGGCCTCGTACAGCTCGCGGGGAACCGCCTGGAGTGAGGCGAGGTAGAGCAGGGTGTTGTATCCGGTCCACCGCCAGGCGACCATCACGGCGATCATGATCTGGCTGCCCCACGCCGAGGCCGTGAAGTCGATGTGCTGGAAGCCCAGCAGCCCGAGGAACCAGTTGAGCATGCCGTAATCGCGGTCGAAGAGCTGGGCGAACACGATGGCCGTCGCCGCCACCGAGGTGATGTAGGGAACCAGCACCGACATCCGGAAGAACGTGGCCCCCCGCAGCCGGGGGTGGTTGAGCACGTGCGCCGTGCCCAGCGCGAGCAACAGCTGCGGCACCGTCGACAGCACCCAGATGACGAACGTGTTCCGCATCGCGTCCCAGAACCGCGCATCTTGCATGAGCTGGCTGAAGTTGGCCAGGCCCACGAAGCGATGCTCGCCGATGGGGTTCCAGTCGAACAGGGCGACGTAGAACGTGAACAGCAGCGGGAAGAGGCCGAAGATGAGAAAGAGCAGGAAGAACGGCGCGATGTACGCGTAGGGCGCCAGCCGCTCGCGTATCCCCTGCTGGATGCGGCGGTTCCGGGCGGGCCGCGCGGTGGCGGCCTCGGCGCCCGCGGCCGGACTGAGCATGATGGTCACAGCGGTCACCTTCCCGACGAGCGGCGGCCGGGTCAGCCCCGGCCGCCGCGCATCAGTCGTCTGTTCAGCCGCGGATGGCGTTCTTGACGTTGGTCATCGCGGTGTCCCACGCCTTGTCGGGAGCGACCTTGCCCTGCTCGACGCTGGTGAGCACGTTCAGCAACTCCGTGCCGATGGTGCCGTCCTCGGGACCGATGTAGAACGGCTTGACGTTCACCACGGACTGCGTGTAGATCTTGCCGACCGGCGCGTTGGAGAAGAACGGGTCCTGCCTGCCGACGAGCTTCGGGTCCGTGTACACGGACGGCGTCGTGGGCAGGTTCCCCTTCGCCACGAAGTTCTCGAGCTGGCCCTCCGGCGACTGCATCTCGGTGATGTAGTTCCAGGCCGCCTGCGGGTTCTTCGCCCGCTTCGGGATGGCGAGGTAGCTACCGCCCCAGTTTCCAGACCCACCGGGGATGGTGGCGACGTCCCACTTACCGGTGGTGCCGGGGGCGTTGGTCCGGATCGAGCCGAGCATCCACGCCGGCGCCGAGACGACCGCGAAGCTACCCTTGCCCATGCCCGCGGTCCACCCGGTGTCGAACGAGGGCTGCTTCGCGGAGATGCCCGCGCCGAAGGCCTTCAGCGTCAGCTCGAACGCCGACTTGACCTGCGGGTTCTTGTCGTACGACAGCTTGTGGTCCGCGTCGTAGTAGCGCTCGGATCCCTGGTTGACGGCCTGGAAGAAGACGCTCGTCGGGGTGTTGTCGATGAACGGCTTGCCGGTCGCCTGGACGTACTTCTTACCGGTCTCGATGAAGGCGTCCCAGGTCGGCCACAGCTTGGACACCTGGTCGCGGTCGGTGGGCAGGCCGGCGGCCTTGAACAGGTCCGTGCGGTACGCGACAGCCATCCCGCCGACATCCGTCGGGATCCCGATGATCTTGCCGTCCTGGGTCGTCGGCTGCGCCATCACCCAGTCGAGGTAGTTGCCCTTGATCTTGTCGGCACCGAGCGTGTTCAGGTCGACGAAGTTCTCCGGAGACTGCATGAACTTCGGCAGGTCGTCGCCCTGGATCAGCACGAGGTCGGGCACCTTGCCGCCGGCCAGCGCGGTGGTGAGGGCCTGGGCCGTCTCACTCGTGCTGCCCACCTCGGTGAGCTTGATGTTGATGTCCGAATGCTTCTTTTTGTACGCCTCGACGTCGACCTTCTGGTTGATTCCGCTGAACGACCAGAACTCGAACGTCTTCGAATCCGACGGTCCGGAGTCGCCGCCCGACCCGGGCGAACAGCCGACCACCAGGAGCGCGGCTGTGGCGAAGACGGCTGCGGTGGTGATGACGCGCTTCAAGCGGCCCTCCATACGATGGTCGTGAACTGTGGCGACTCAAGCGATCACGGTAAATGGCATGAGCCGGTTAACGACCGGACCGCAGAGGGTGGTGACGCGGCCACCGCACGTACGGCTCAGACGTGAGCGACGGCCCCGTCGAGATCGCCTATCTGCCGCATGACGCAGACGCGGCTTTGAACTACATCAATCTGTCATGTGTCGTATGACGGTACTCAACATCACAGAGTCCGTCAATGACCTGCGGCCCGGAAGATCGACAACCGTTGAGCGACCCCTCGCCCGGTCACGGCCGGGACCCGCTCGACCCGTGCCGCGCCCGACGGGAGGACCGCTCGGCCCGTTCGGCGCCCCGGCCGCGAGGATCCACCGGCGGCGTGGAACAGCGCCGTGGTCCGGCGTGGCCATCGGTACACTCCGGTACCTCTGCGGGATCGGGGGTCACATGTTCGCGATGCTGTCGATGCTGCTGGACGTCATCTCCGCGCATGCCGGCCGAATCCTCGACGGTCGACGGGTGGCCCGGGACAGCGAGGTCGCCGAGCGGCTGCTGCTCGTCGTGCTCGACCTCCAGCAACTGTGCGTACGCGGGGATCGCCTGCTCGCCCTGATGCACGGTTTCCTCGACGCCGGATCCGAGCCGGAGGGTCCGACCGGATCCGGGCCGGTGGGTCCGGCCGGATCTGGTGCGGTGAGTCCGGCCGAGGCCGGGCCGGTGGGTCCGGCCGGGGCCGCTGCGGTGGATGCCGACCGGGTGGCCGAGTTCGACCGGCTGCTGCGGGCCCAGGTGTCCACGGTGGCGGAGGTACGTCGCCGGCTGGACGACAGCCGCGTCCTGCTCGCCACCGTCGACGTCGGCTTCTCCCTCGACCTCGTGCCGTTCCTCGACGCCAAGTCCGGGCTGCTCACCCGCTGGCTGCAACAGGTCGAGCAGAGCCGTTACTCGACCACCACACTGTTCTTCCTGCCCGTCGCCGAGGTCCGGCGCATGCTCGAGACCGCTCGGGGATACGTCGGACCGGACGGTCTGGACACCGAGCGGGCCGAGTACGTGCTGGCACTCGCGGACGGCATCCGCGAGGTACGCCGGCGTGAGGTGCGGGACGTCCGCACGCGGTCCTCGGCGGACCACGCGGATCGGCTCCGCGCTCAGCTCACGACGGCGGGCACGGAACTGGACCGGGCGAAGGCCCTGTGCGCCCGCCTGGCCACCGCCGTCGAGGCCGCCGTCGGGCCGGAGGCGCTGGCCCGGCTGCGCCGGCAGATCGTGGCCCGCTCGACCTGATCCGCCCGGGTCACGGCCGCCGTCGGGTCCGCCGGTGGAGCTCCGGATCGCGCGGGTAGACACCTTCGGCAGCCAGCGCGTACGCCCCGATCCCGGTGGCGAGCACGGTCGTCTCGGCCAGCCCGAACAACCGGGCCAGCTGGTCGGCGTTGAACATCAGCCGCTGGAACAGCCCACCGCCCTTGGCCGCGTCGGTGATCCGGACCTCGTCCACCATCATCCGCCGCTGCGGAAACGAGACCCGAAGTTGGAGCAGCGCGGCCAGCCGGTCACCGTGGTGGATCCGCAGGTCGACACCCGCCGTACCCTCCGGGTACAGCGAGACATCGGCCCGTCCGTCGGCGATGCCTTCGGTCAGGGTCCGGGCGACGACGGCGGGCGGGATGCCGACCCACCTCGTCCAGCAGGCCAGGAATTCCTCGTCGAGCGGGGTCGCCGTCAGGGTCGGTTCCAGCGCGATGAAGTCGGCCGCCGTCACCGGTCCAGCCGCCGACTCCACCCGGTCAGGCTCCGGCGCGGTGCAAGGCAGTGTGAGCTCGGCCGCCGCGCGGATCAGCTCGTCCCAGACCGGATCGGGCCGGAACGGCGGCAGCAGCTCATCGGCGCCGGTGGCCGCGCGGGCCCGTTCCCACCAGGCGGCGGTGTGGACGGGCCGCAGCCCGAACCGGGTCGCGCCGGCGACGAACGCCCGCAGCATCAACAGCAGACCCGCGACGGCGACCAGGTTCTGGTCCGCTGGGACCCGGGCCGCCGCCTCGGCGTCCCGGGCCATCTCCGAGTACGCCACCAGCGGCGGCACGTCCCGCACCACGACCGGCAGACTCGAGTCGAGCAGCCCCTCGGTGGCGACGGGCGCGAACACCACGTCGTTCCGCATGATTATCAGCGGCCATTCGTCGGGCCCGTCGGCCACCGCGAACTCCACCGCCGGATCGCCGGTGACCGCGAAGATCCGCCGGAACCGCCGTACGTCGTCGGGTCGCAGCCGCACCCGATCACCGACGGCCGGTATCCGGACCTCGACCCGGTCGTCGGCCGCGACGTACACCTCCGCCACCAAGCCGTGCAACGCCTGGACGATGTCCTCGGCCCGCATCCGTCCTCCCCAAGGTGTTGGCGGGGCGCGTCAACCACCCCTCCATCGATCGATAATTTTCCATATAATCAGGCCCCCTGTCCGGTCAGGAGGCTCTCATGCGGCGCCACGCCCACCAACCCGTCCGAGTTCTCGCGCTCGGCCTGGTCCTAGCCCTCGGTACAGCGTTCGGCCCGACCACCCCGGCCCGGGCCGACCACACCAGTCAAGTCGACCACACCAGCCGAACCGGCCACAGTGCCACCATCACGGCCAACACCCTGCGCGCCGGCTTCACGGCCCGGGGCCGGCACATCGGCGCCGCCACCCAGGCGTACAAGCTCGGCGATCCCGCCTACACCGGCATCCTCGACCGGGAGTTCAACTCCGTCACCCCGGAAACCGAACTGGAGTGGGACTCGGTCGAACCGCTCCAGGGCCAGTTCGTCTTCACCCGTGCCGACCAGATCGTCGCGCACGCCCGAGCCAACGACATGACGGTCCGGGGACGCAGCCTGGTCACGCCGGGCAACATCCACTCCGTCTGGTTCAGCAACCTGGGCAGCGCGGCGAGCATAACCGCGGCGATGAACCACCACATCACCAGCATGCTGACCCACTACCGGGGACAGATCCGCTCCTGGGGGGTGGTCACCGAGGCGTTCAGCGAGACCGGCACGCTACGCCACTCGCAGT
This sequence comes from Plantactinospora sp. A48, assembly GCF_055793945.1. NCBI lineage: Bacteria > Bacillati > Actinomycetota > Actinomycetes > Micromonosporales > Micromonosporaceae > Plantactinospora > Plantactinospora sp. A48. The sequence continues at coordinate 300,973 of NZ_JBTIXF010000001.1, forward strand.
TCGAGACGTACCTCGGCAGCAGCTTCATCGAGACGGCCTTCCGCACCGCGCGGGCCGCCGACCCCGCCGCCACCCTGTGCTATAGCGACTTCAACATCGACGACTTCAACAAGCCCAAGACCCAGGCCGTGTACGCGATGGTCCGCGACTTCAAGGCCCGTGGCGTGCCGATCGACTGCGTCGCCCTGCAGAGCCACTTCGCCGCCACCTACCCGCTGCCGAGCAACTACCAGCGCACCCTCGCCGAGTTCGCGGCGCTCGGCATCGAGGTGCAGGTCAGCGAGTTGGACGTGGCCGGTTCCGGCTCCCCGCAGGCCGACACCTACCGCCGGGCGGTGATCGCCTGCCTCGTGACCCCCAGGTGCTCGGGGCTCACGGTCTGGGGCGTCCGGGACATCGACTCCTGGCGCAGCAGCGACACCCCGGTGCTGTTCGACGCGGCCGGCAACCCGAAACCCGCCTACTACGCGGTGCTGTCCACGCTCTGAGGTGTCGCCCGCGCGCCGTCGACGTCGCGCCGGTGCTGGTGCCGGGTCGGCACCAGCACCGGCATGTCCGGTCAGCGACGCAGTTGCTGGGTGATCGTCGGGTCGGTGATCTGGGTGTCCTTCGCCAACATGAGCGCCTTGCTGAGGATGACGGCGAGCACCCGGTCCCCGTCGAAGGGCAGGAAGAGGTCGCCGGTCGAGGAGCCGACCGACTGCTTCGGCACGATGCACAGGTACTGGTCGTTCGGGCTCATCAGGATGTTGCCCGATCCGAGGTGGATCCGGTAGGTGCGCAGGTCACCCCGGACAACGAGGAAGCGACCGTCGACCTTCGCCCGGTCGGCGATGGCCAGCCGGGGAACGAGGCGTTCGAGCATCTCCTTGCGGGTCTGCGCCGTGCCGCTGAGCTCGCCGAAGCTGTAGGAGGCCCAGTACTCGCGGAACCGCCCCTCGGGGCCGCCGTCCTGCCAGGTCGGGTCGTTGCCGACGCTCGCGACGCCGACGAACAGGTCCACATCCCGCAGGACCTCGCTGAGCACCAGCGGCGGGATCTCGGCCAGCGGCAGCGGGTCGGTGGGTCGCGCGTCGGGATCCACCCACTGCTCGTAGCCACCGCCCCCGGCGTGCGCGTAGTTCTCGGGCGCCTTGATCGGATAGAACCGGACCTGGTCGGTGGCGATCCGCAGGTAGGCTCCCGACTCGGTCGTGTCGGTCTCCCAGTTCTCGCCGGCACCCTCGATCCAGAACTCCGCCCGCAACCCCCACTGCGGCAGCTCGCGGGTGGCCGGCTCGTACGAGTCGTCGACCATCAGCCGGAGCTTGTTACGCCAACCCCGGGCCGCGGCCAGCGCGTGGAACTGGTGCTGGCGCAGGATGTGCGAGGCGTACCGGTTGGAATAGACCCGGGTGTTCTCCTCGGCCGCGGTCAGCAGGTAGACCTCGCGGTGCGCCTGCTTGAACGGCTGGGTCACGCGCCTGGCCTCCAGCCACCCGCGCCACGCCAGCACCTCGTCCAGCTCGCGACCGATCGGATGCCACAACCGCACCGTCTCCCCCGCCGCGATCTCCTGGTCCGCACCGGTGCGCAGGGCCCCGTCCCAGTACGCGCACGGCACGTCGTCGACCAGCCAGATCAGCCGGCGGGCCAGCGTGCCGACCAGCGGATGGTCCAGGTAGCGGGCGCGCCATGCCTCGAACGGCCAGACCCGCTGAGCGAGGAACTGGCGGTCCAGACGTTCCGTCTGGGCCGACAGCATCTTCTCGATGTCCTTGACCGCGTTCCTGAACTCGGCGAGCCGCTCGGCGTACCCGGATCGCACCGCGGCGGGGACCGACCTGACGATCTTCCCGGCGCTGTTGCGCCAGGTGACCGCGACCGTCCCGGAGGTGGCGTCCAGGGTGGCCGAGGCGGCACCGAAGTGCTCGACCCGGCGACCCACCTCGGTCAGCCCGTACGTCGGGACGGCCAGCTCCTCGACCTCGTCCCGGCTGAGGTTCAGCGCCGACGCCCGGGCGTCGAGGGCCGCGTTCAACTCCTTCAGCGTGCCCTTGTAGGTCACCCGCGCGGCGAGCCGGGCGAGCTGGGCGAGCGCCCCCTCGGCCGGACTGCGCGACAACCCGTACACCGCGGCGTTGGCGACCTTCGGATTACGCGGGCCGAGGCCGGCGACCTTCCGAAGTGACGTCTCGACGAGCGCCCCGAGCACCCGTGGCGTCTCGGGATGCTCAGGCAGGAACGCGGTCAGCCAGACGAGCCCACGCAGCGTCGTCGCGTTGAACTGGTCGAACGCCTCGTTGACGTCGTGCTCCCACCGGGCGCGGTTGAGCCGGATGGTGCGCGGGCGCCCGACCAGCGCGAGCCAGGTCCGTAGCCGGTCGCCTGGCTCGGTCAGCTCGGTGAGCAGTTTCCGGCCGGTCGCTTCCCATTTCGGCGACGGCTTGGCGCTGGTCGCGGTCGCCGCGTGCCGGAAGAGCCCGTGCCATCGGTCGGCCTCGGCGGGGTCGAGCGACGCGACCTCGGTCAGGGCGCGATCGGCCCAGGCCTCGCCCGGGTTGACCACCGGCACGTCGAGCCGGTCCAGCAGCGGCTTGAGTGCCCCGGCCGAACTCCAGTAGCTCTGCACGACGGTGCGGCGCATCATGGCGACGACGTCCAACGGCAGCGGCCGGCCGGCGTCGAGGAGCTGCTCGGCCATCCGCCGCTGCGCGTCGCCGCCGAAGTAGGAGGTGTGCCGGGCGGCGAAGGCGAGCGCGACCGCCGCCGAGTCCGGATCCGTCGTCCCGCTGGCGCCGTAGGGCTTGACCAGGATCTCCAGCAGGTCGTTGGTGACCCGGCGCTGCTCCGCCCCGGTGACCCGGCTGCACCGGTCGACGAGCGCCATCAGCAGGTCGGGCTTGCGCGCGGGTGCGACGAGAGCGAGCGCGTCGGTCACGTACCGGCTCTCCCGGCCCCAGTCGCCGGAGTAACCGGCGGTGTATTCCATGACCTCGTCGGCGAGGCCCTCGACGTCACCACGCCGGGTGGACTCGGCCATCCGCTCGGCAAGGCTGGACTCCGCCGCTGCCTCGGCCGGGGCGGACCCCGTCGTCGTCCGGTCGGAAAGGGGTGTCGTGGTCGGCATCATCCACCGACCAGCGGCACGAGCTTGAGGAAGGTGACCTGTGTTCCACGGGTCAGCTCCACGACCGTGTCCAGCTCCTCGACCTGCCGGTCGTCGACGAAGACGACGAAGCCGTTGCGGGAGAACGCCGCCAGGGCGAGGGCGGCCTGCTCCTCCGGATCGACCCGACGTGGCCGCTTGAACTTGAAGCCGTTGAGCGTCCGCTCGGTGTCGGTCGGCTGCACCAACCCACGGAAGACGTCCCCGTCCTTCGCGTTGTGCTCGGCGACCTCCTGGAAGACCCGGCGGCGGATCACCTCCCGCAGCGGCAGGCGTTCCTCGAAGATCTCCAGATGCCACGCGGCACTGCGCTCACCCGCGGTCGTCTCGTCGACGAAACTCACCATCGCCATGGCGCCGCAGTCTAGGACAGCCCTCCGACAGGTCCCCGGCCGTGAAGTCCACCGCCGGACGCGGCGCCCACCTCGAAGGCTTTTCCTCCATTTCGCCCTCCCTGGCGCCATCTGACGGTGAACCCGCGTCCCAAAGGTATTTCCGGCGGTGTCAGCGGCTCTTAAGAGCGTCACCTCGCCGACCCGGCACCGAAACCCGTCGGATCCGGCGCCCCTTCGATGGGAAGAGCCTGTCATGGACATCGTGGAGAGACACATCCGGCGTGCGGCGTTCGCCGTGCTCGGGGGTGCGGCCCTGATCGGTCTGCTGACGGTCACCGCGGCCGCCGCGGCACCGGTCGAAACGACGTCGGCGGGGGCCGTCGCGGCGGCTCGCACCGACGTCTACATCCGGGACGTCGCCGCGGATGTCGGCTACCAGCCACACTCGTACAACCCGCTCTGGGCCAGCCCCGACATCAAGGTCTGCCCGACCGCAATCGAGTGCGCCGTCAGCCAGAACCCGATCGTCGGCGTGACCAACTACATCTTCGTGAAGCTCCACAACCCCGGGCCGTACGGCTCGGGCACCGACCAGGGTCAGCTGAAGATGTACCGGACCACGCCGGGCGGCGGCGCCACCTGGCCGACGGCCTGGACGCAGATCGCCACGGTCGGGGTTCCGGTGCCCGCGGGGACCACGACGGTGACGATCCCGTGGACCGGGGTGCCGGGACCGGGGCACTTCTGCCTGCTGGCCCGCTGGGTGTCCCCCACCGACCCGATGACCATCGAGGGTCCGGACATCCACATCAACACCCGTTACAACAACAACATCGCCTGGCGCAATGTCGACTCGGTACGGATCATCGTGGGTAAGCCTGTCATACGGCCCTTCGCCATTGGCAACTCGCTCCAGACCGCGACCCGGAACGAGCTGGCCTTCACCGCGACCGAACCGTTCCAGAACGTGGGCGGCCGGGTCGTCGTCGACCTCGGTCAGACCCTGTTCGAGCGCTGGCAGGCCGGTGGCAAGACCGCCACGAACGTCCGCCAGGTGGGCGAGACCCAGTTGGAGATCCTGGATCCGACCAAGGCGAGCCTCGGCAACCTGACGCTGAATCCGGGTGAGCGGCTGGAGTTCTCGATCTCCTTCTCGGCGAGCGTCGCCTTCGACAAGGAGATCGCGCTCGACGTGACCCAGTTCGGACCGGACTCAAGTGGAGCCGGCCGAGCCGACCTCGGCGGCGTTGAGTACCTGGTCAGCGCCGGAAAGGGCTAGCACTCGCAGCACGACCGCGCGGGGTCGCGGGCCGTCCGGCCCGTGACCCCGTCGCCGGTCGTCAACGCAGGCAGACCCAGGTGGTGGCCACCACGTACCCGTCGGCCCGGGCGCGGAGCTGGACCGGACCGGACGGCGGAACGCCCAGCGAGAAGAACCCGACCGCGTCCACCGGCGCCTCGTCGTAGGTGCCGGACGCCGTCCGGGCGGTGACCCGTCCGCCCCCGGCCGGGGTGAGCTGGCCGACGATCCCGGCATCGCTCACCTCGATCTCCAGCACGACCGGCCCGCTGCGGAAGGACAGGGTCCGCACGGAACCGGCCGACCGGGTCGGCCCCGCCGGCGCCGCGTCGCAGGCCGAGTCGAACATCAGCTCGGCGAGCGCCAGATCGACGTCCACGGTCCGCCAGGCGTACGCCGCCCGCGCCGCCGCCACGAACTCCTCCGGGACCGACCCGGTGTCCCGCAGCGCGGTACGCAACTCCCCCGTCAGCGCGTCGTCATCGACCGGCGGCCACGGCTCCATCGCGTTCACCTCCGTTGGTGCTGGCGACTCTGGTGCTGACGACCCGGGGCTGCACCAGGTACGGGGCGAGCGCCGGACACTCGCGCAGCCGGCGCAGGCACCGGGCCTGGGTCGGCCCGATGCTGCCGAGCGGCACCGTCAACCGCTCGGCCGCCTCCCGGTAGCTCAGCGGAGGCTCGCCGATCAGCAGCGACAGCAGCTTCTGGCAGCGCGGCGGGAGCTGCGCGAAGCCCTCCCGCAGGGCCTGCCGCCGCTCCGCGCGCAGCAACTCCTCGTCCGGGGTCGCCGCGTCCGCCGCCCGGAACAGCTCCTGGTGGGCGTCCAGCGACCCGTCGTACGGGTCGACGGGCTGGATGCGCCGGCCGAGGCGGGACATCCGGTAGCACTCCCGGCGGGTGGTGACGGACAACCAGGCGGCGAGCGCCTCCGGCTCACGTAGCTGACCGAGGTGCTCCACCAGGCGCAGCCAGACGGTCTGGTTGACGTCGGCCGCGTCGGCGCGGCTCAGGTCGTGGGACCGGATCACGGAGAAGACCAGCGGGGTGTACCGGTGGACCAGCTCGGCCCACGCCGACTCGTCGCCGCGCACGGCGGCGGACACCAGGCTGGTCACGCCGCGCCCGGTCGACGGCGCCACCCCGTCGCCCGCCGGGCCCGTCATCCGACCAGCACTCCGTAGTCGGGCTGCCAGCGGGGCGTCGCCAGCAGCGCCGTGCGGGCCGCGTCGGCGGTCAGGCCACCGGCGGTCATCATGGCGGCGAGCCGACCGGAGACGTACGCCGTGGCGAACGACGTGCCGGCCCAGGTGGCGAACCCGTGGATGACCCGGATCGGCAGGCCGGGCAGCGCCAGCTCCCCCTCGACGTACGTGCTGACGTACTCGCCGAGCGCGCAGGCGTCGACCCACGGCCCGTAGTCGCTGTAGGTCGCTGGCACCAGACCCTTGGAGCCGCGGCTGACCGCCGCGACCGCCAGGACCTGTTCGAGGGCGGCCGGCCAGATCGGTCGGCTGGTGCTGGCGTTGCCGGCCGCCGCGACCACGACGGTCTTCGGGGACAGCGCCGCCACGGCGTTGGCCAGCGGCAGCGAGGGCTGGTCGTCGAGGGTGAACCCGCCCAGGGACAGGTTTATCACGGAGACGTCCGGCCCGAGCCGACCCATGGCGGCCACCACCGTCGACTCGTCACCCACTCCGGTCGGGTTCAGCGCCTGTTCCGGGTCGACCCGTACCCCCGGTGCGGCCTGCCGGACCACCCCGGCGACGAACGTGCCGTGACCGCCCTGCGGGGCGAGCACGTCGGCGTAGGCGTAGAGCGTGTCCTCGTCGTCGGGTTCCGGCAGGTAGGCGCCGCCGAGCCACAGCGGGTGGTAACTGCCGGCCTGCCGCCAGATGCCGGTGTCGCAGATTCCGACCGTCACGCCCGCCCCTTCGCCGAGCCGGGCCGGGTCCGGTGGCGGCAGCGCGCCGGCCGCCTGGGGTGGTCCGCCGGGATTACCCATGATGTTGCCCAGGCCGAGGAGCACATGGTGCGGCTGGACCAGCGGCACCGGCCGGCCGGCCCACTGCTGGGGATCGCGCAGCTTCAGCACCACGGCGGGAATGTCGGTCTCCTGGGCGAACAGCAGCCGGCTGACCCCGGCGAAGCCGGCGCCCAGGGTCACCGGATAGCCGCGGCTGGCCAGCCAGGCCATGACCCGCTGGGTGTCGGCGTTGGCGACGAGCAGTTGTCGGGGCCGATAGAGGATCTCCCGGCCCGGCACCGTGTACCGGCGAACGTTGTGATCGGCGGCGAGCGCGTCCTGGAACGCCTTCTGGTAGGCGCCGTCGTCGTTGCCGTCGCCGAATGCCGGGGTGGGGCGCGGCCCGACCCCGAGCGGCACCACGGCCGCGGCCAGCGCGGACATCGTCAGCAGCCCGCGCCGGGACAGCCGGTGGAGCGGACGCGACGGGGTGGAGTGGTCAGGTTGCACCGGTCCTCCATGCGGTCACCAAGAAATGCTCACCGCCCAGGAAGACGAATTTCCTGGCGCACTTGATTCTTCCGAACAATCGCCCGTTGTCAATTACCTGAATGGTGGAGAGCTCATTCATGAGCATTCTCGCTGACGGTTTGTCGACGTTGACGGCCGCGCCCGGATGATGGACTCTTTGGGGCATGCCCGACAGCGCCGGTTCCGGTGCCGGGACGGCCCGGGCCGCGCTCGACGCCGTCCAGCGCTCCCCACGGCAGGCGATCGCGATCGCCCAGCGGGTACTCGCCGCCGGCCGCGCCGTCGACCACGACGAACGCTCCACCGCCGAACGCGCCACCGGGCTGGCCCTGCGGGAACTCAACGACCTGCCCGGCGCGGTGCGCCATCTGCGCCGCGCCGTGCGGATCGCCGGCACGCCCCGGACCCGGGCCCTGGCCCAGATGAGCCTGGGGTACGTGCTGGCAAACGCCGGCCGTACCGCCGCGGCGCTGCGGGCGGTGACCGCGGCGCTGCCCCAGCTCACCGGGGCCGACTCCGGGCGCGCCCGGATGCAGCGCGGCGTCGTGCTGCACTTCCGTGGCCGGTACGACGAGGCGGTGCGGGACTACGAGGTCGCCATCGAGATCGCCCAGCGCGAGGGTGACCAACTGCTGGAGGCACGGGCCCGCAACAACCGGGGCCTGTTGAACGCCCACCGGGGCGCCGCAGGCGGCAACGACGACGACCTTGACCGGGCGGCCGTGGCCTTCGGTCGGCTCGGGCTGGACCTCGCGGCGGCGGACGCCCGCTGGAACGGCGGGATCGCCGCCGGCCAACGCGGCGACGTCGTGGGGGCGCTGCGCTGCTTCGCCGAGGTCGACGAGGAGTACCGGCGGCTCGCCATTCCCCGGCCGGCGCTGCTGCTGGACCGCTTCGAGCTGCTGCTCTCGGTGCCCCTGGTCGACGAGGCCGTCGAGGTCGCCAGCACGGCGATCCGGGAGCTGCAACACCGGGGAATGGCGTCAGACCTGGCCGAGGCACTGCTGGCCCGGGCCCGGGCCGCGCTGCTGGCCGACGACCTGGACACCGCCGCGGAGGCCGCCGCGCAGGCGCGGGTCCGGTTCCAGCGGCAGGGCCGGCGCACCTGGTCGGTCCTGGCCCGGCACGTCGAACTGCGCGCCCAGTTCCGCCGGGGCACCCGGTCGACAGCCCTGCTCACGGCGATGGCGCGCACCGCCGACCAGCTCGACGCCACCGGCTGGTCGGGTCCGGCACTGACCACCCGGATCGAGGCCGGTCAACTTGCCGCCGCGACCGGGCACGCCGACCGGGCGGCGACGCTGTTCGCGACGGCCGCCCGAGCCCGCCGCCGGGGCACCGCCACCCGGCGTGGGCAGGGTTGGTACGCGCTGGCCCTGTCCCGTCGGCTGGGCGGGGACGACCGCGGCGCGGCCCAGGCGCTGCGGCGGGGACTGGCCGTACTCGACCGGTACCGGACATCGCTCGGCGCCACGGAACTGCGGGCGCACAGCGGGGCGTACGGGCGGGAACTGGCGGCCGAGGGCCTGGACATCGCGGTCCGGTCCGGTGCGCCGGCCCGGGTTCTGGCCTGGGCCGAACGGTGGCGGGCCAACGCGCTGCGGATGCGGGCGGCGCTTCCGCCCGACGATCCGGACCTGGTCGCCGCGCTGACCGAACTCAGGCTCGTCAGTGGACTGCTGGAGGACGAGGTGCTGGCCGGCCGGCCGGCGAGCGTCCTGCGGGGCCGGCAGGCCCGGCTCGAGCAGCGCATCCGGGATCTGGCCCGGCGGGTGCCCGGCGCGCCCGGTGTGGTGAGCCCGCCCGGAGTGGGCAGGCTGGCCGACCGGCTCGGCTGCCGCGTACTTGTCGATCTGGTGGCCCACGGCGACCGGCTCCGGGCGGTGCTGGTCCGCGACGGGCGGGCCAGCCTGCACGACCTCGGTCCGCTCGCCGAGGCGGTGGGCCTGGCCCGCCGGTACCGGTTCGCCCTGCGCCGGCTGATCACCACCGGGGACTCGGCCGCCGCCCGGGCCGGAGCGACGCACGCCGCCACGGCGCTCGACCGCCAGCTCTTCGATCCGTTGCGGCGCCAGCTGGCCGACCGTGCCATGGTGATCGTCCCGGTCGGGGCACTGCACGCCGTGCCGTGGTCCGGACTGCCGACCTGTGCCGGGCGCGCCGTGACGGTCGCCCCGTCGGCCACGGTCTGGCTCGGTGCGGACCACCGGGAGGCGCCGACCGGCCCACCGGTCCTGGCCGGCGGGCCGCGCCTGCCGGCCGCCCAGGCCGAGGTCCACCGGCTCGCCCGGGTACTGCCCGGGGCGCGGCTGCTGGCCGGGTCGGACGCCACCGCCGGGGCGTTGACCGAGGCGCTGGACGGCGCCGGGCTGGTCCACATCGCCGCGCACGGCAGGTTCCGGGCCGACAATCCCCAGTTCTCCACCCTGGAACTGGCCGACGGACCCCTGTTCGCGTACGAGTGGGAGCGGGTCGCCCGGCCGCCCGGCTGCGTGGTCCTGTCGGCCTGCGAATCGGGCCTGACCGGGGTACGCCCCGGCGACGAGGTGATGGGCTTCGCCGCGGTGCTGCTGGCACTGGGTACCCGGTGCCTGATCGCCACCGTGCTACCGGTGCCCGCCGAGCCCACCACCGCGCTCATGCTGGACCTGCACCGCCGGATGCGGTCCGGTGCCCGGCCCGCGCGGGCGCTGGCCGACGCCCAACGGGCGTTCGTCGCGTCCGGGGACAGCACCGTCCGGGCCACCGCGGCGGCGTTCGTCTGCCTCGGCGCCGGCTGACCGTCCGACCCGGACGGTGAGCGGCCCTACCCGCGACCGGCCGGCCCGACCGGTGAGCTGCCGCACCCGTGACCGGCCGACCCGGACGGTGAGCTGCCGCACCCGTGACCGTCCGGGCCGGACGGTGAGCTGCCGCACCCGGACGCCACCGACGCGCATCGGCGGCTTACGATAACGGCTCGGATGTCCGACTCGACCGCAGTTCGGGCCTGCCGAGGATGCCCGGAGACCGGCGATCGATGGGGGCAACGGTGACCGAGCCCGATCCGACCGAAGGCGGCTCCCTGGCGTCCCGGATCAACACCGACGTCGCCCATCCGGCCCGGCGGTACGACTACTGGCTGGGCGGCAAGGACAACTTCGCCGCCGACCGGGAGTCCGGGGACGCCGTGGCCGCCGCGTTCCCCACCGTCCGTACGTCCGCGATCGAGAACCGGCGTTTCCTGCGCCGGGCGGTGACGTACCTGGCGCGCGAGGCCGGGATACGGCAGTTCCTCGACATCGGCACCGGCATCCCCACCGCGAACAACACCCATCAGGTGGCCCAGGCGATCGCCCCGGAGTCCCGCATCGTCTACGTCGACAACGACCCGATCGTGCTCGTCCACGCCCGCGCGTTGCTCACCAGCACCCCGCAGGGCAGGACGGCCTATCTGGACGCCGACCTGCGGGATCCGGAGCGGATCATCGAGGATCCCCAACTGCACGCCACGCTGGACCTGAGTCAACCGGTGGGGTTGATGCTGCTCGCGATCCTGCACTTCGTACCGGACGACGACGACCCGTACAGCGCGGTCGCGCGACTGGCCTCCGCCATGCCCGCCGGCAGTTACCTCACCATCACCCACGCCACCGACGACCACATGCCGCCGGAGACCAGTTCGGCGGTCAACGAGGCGGACAAGCGTACCCAGGTGTCGTTCCAGTTCCGCGGCCGCGACGAGCTGGCCCGGTTCCTGCCGGGGATGGAACTCGTGCCGCCGGGCATCGTCTCGGTGGCCGAGTGGCACGCCGAGGACGAGGTGCCGCCCCGCCCCAGCGCGGCCGAGACCGCCATGTACGGCGCGGTCGCGAAGATCCGCTAGCGCGACCCCGGAAACGTTCGCCCGGTCGGCGGGCCGGGGACCGGGCCGTCCGGGGCGGGCAGGGCAACGGACCGAGGGTCGCTGGCCGGGCCGACAAACCCGTGGTGGCCTCGGCGCCAGTCCGCCATAGTGGTCGGCATGGATTCCGCCATGGCGACCGACATGGCTGAGGTCAAGGTCATCGTCGCCCATCAGGAGCGCGCGACCCTGCGCGTCGGTGACGTGTTCCTCAAGATCGACGCTGATCAGACGCGCACCGACATCGAGGTCGCCGCGATGGCCATGGCGCCGATCCCGACCCCGGAGGTCCGGTGGCGCAAACCGCCGGTGCTCGCGCTCGCCGCCCTCCCCGGGACGGCTCTCGGCCGCCTCGGCCAGCCGTCGACCGCGTCGCCGGCGGCGTGGGCCGCGGCGGGGGCCGCCGTCCGGAAGCTGCACGAGGCCCCACCGCCACCATGGCCCGGTCGGAACCTCGACGAGATCACATCGCGCCTCGACGGCGAATGCGAGTGGCTCGTCACGAACGACGTCCTGCCCACCGACCTGGTCGTCCGCAACCGCGAGGTCGCCGAGGTCGCGCTCCGGCCGTGGACGCCCGTCTTCACGCACGGCGACCTTCAGGTCGCCCACGTGTTCGTCGACGACGATCAGGTCACCGGCGTGATCGACTGGTCGGAGGCCGGCCGGGACGACGCCCTGTACGACCTCGCCAGCCTGACGCTGGGACACCCGGAGCACCTTGCCGACGTCGTCGCCGGCTACGGCACCGACGTCGATCTCGACGTGATCCGCGCGTGGTGGTCGTTGCGCAGCCTGCTGGCGATCCGCTGGTTGGCCGAGCACGGCTTCGACCCCTCATCGCCGGGCTGCGAGGTCGACGTGCTGAGATCCCGGATGTGAGGCAACCCGCATTCTCGCCGATCCCGTCCACGGGTGGCGGTCGCCCGCAGAAGATTGGGCACCCACGGCACCAGCTTCCGACCGGTGTTTGACACCGGCGGCCACGCCTGGCCAGACTGACGCCACAACTCAATCAGCCCGTACGCGCGGGGGAAGTCCGGTCGAAGTCCGGCGCTGGCCCGCAACGGTAGACGGTCGAGAGGCATCTCGACGGTGAGCCCGAATACCCGCCGTACCCGCATCCGCTCCCCCACCCGTCGTGGCCCACGGGTCGGAGTCCCGGTCGACCCGCCGCGTCGGTGGTCGGCCGGGTTCTGACGACCGCCGGGCCGGAAAGGCGCTTCCGATGGTCGTCCGCCTGAGCCGGCACCGCCTGCTCACCCTGCTCTGCGGCACGCTCGCCGCCCTCACCCTCGGCACACCCGCCAGCGCCGCCGGCGGATCCGCGACCGCCGCCACCACTGTCGCGACCGCCGCCGGCATACCCGGGCCGGCCGCCGCGCTGACCGGAACCGCCGAACCCGCGACCGGGGCCGGCACACCACCGGTGGTGAATCGCCCGGCGGCCGCCGCCGGCTGGCTCGCCCGGCAACTCGTCGACGGAGAACGCTTCGAGGCGGTCTTCGACGGCGTCACCTACCCCGATCAGGGGCTCACCCTGGACGCGGTGTTCGCCTTCGCCGCCGCCGGTGTCGCCGACGACTTCGGCGCCCGGGCGCTGGCCTGGGTCACCCGGCCGGACATCCGCGACGGATACCTCGGCGACGGCACCGCCGAGGCGTACGCGGGCGCCACCGCCAAGCTCGCCCTCGCCGTCGAGGTGCGCGGTGGTGACCCCAGCGACGTCGGCGGGGTGGACCTGACCGCCCGGCTGCGCTCGCTCCAGTCGGCCACCGGACGGTTCACCGACCGGTCGGCGTACGGGGACTTCAGCAACGCGTTCAGCCAGTCGTTCGCGATCCTCGCCCTGGACCGCACCGCGCAGGGTGCGCCCGCCGGGGCGGCCGCCTGGCTGGCCGGTACCCGGTGTGCCGACGGGGGTTATCCGGTCCTGCCCGAGCAGCCGGTCTGCACCTCCGATGTGGATGCGACCGCACTCGCGGTGCAGGCGCTACAGGCCGCCGACCGCCCGACCGACGCCGCCGCCGGGCTGCGTTGGCTGGCGTCGGTGCAGGGCTCCGACGGCGGTTTCGGCAACGCGGCCGGCACCCCGAACGCCAACAGCACGGGCCTCGCCGCGCAGGCGCTGCGGACCGGGGGTCGGCCGCTGGTCTGGGCTCGGGCCCGCGCGTTCCTGGCCGGGCTCCAGGTCGGCTGCGCCGGGACACCGACCGACCGGGGCGCGGTCGACTTCGACGGCGGCGCGTTCGACCCCGACACCGCGGTCCGGGCCACCAGCCAGGCCGTCCTCGGTCTGACCGGCACCGGGTACGCCCACCTGTCCGCCGCCGGCGCCACCCCCGGCGCACCTGCCCCCACCTGCCCGTGACCCGTCCCGTAGCTCACCCGATCTCAGGAGGACCCGTGTTCCGTCACCGATCCGCCATCCGCGTCCGGATCGCCGGGCTGCTGGCCGCTGCCCTGGCCGCCGTCGCCCTGACCGCCGTCGAACCGGCACCCCGGGCCGCGCACGCCGCCGCCTGCACCGGCACCTCGGGGGTCACCGTCGTGGTCGACTTCGCCGCGCTCGGCGGCGGGGTCCAGGTCGCCTGCGCGCTGGGCGATCCGGCCACCGGAACAGCCGCGCTGCAGGGTGCTGGCTTCACCGTGACCGGCACCGCCCGCTGGGGCCTGGCCTTCGTCTGCCGGATCAACGGCAAGCCGACCTCGGCCACCGAACCGTGTGTCAACACCCCGCCGGTCACCGCGTACTGGTCGTACTGGCACGCCCCGCACGGTGGCCCGTGGTCCTTCAGTTCGTCGGGGGCGAGCAGCTACAACCCCGCGCCGGGCAGCGTCGAGGGCTGGGCCTTCGGCGCGGGTGCGGCGCCGAGCATCACGGCGCCCTGACCGGCGTCGCGGTCTGACCGCCACACCCGGACCGACCGGCACGGTCTGCCCGCCGTGCCGGCCGGCGTCGCGGTCTGGCCGCCGCCGTGTCGGCCGGCGTGGCGGTCTGGCCGGGACCGCGTCGGGGGGCCGGTCCGCCGCCGCTCTGGCGTCCGCGGACGTGCGAGCGGTACGGTGTCGACACCCCGGTGTGTACGCCGGGCATCCAACTGCATACGTCCCGTGGTGGGGGGAAGCCGGTAGAAGCCGGCACTGACCCGCAGCCGTGAGCGAGAGTCCTCTCGCGAGTCGGAATGCCCCGCCCGGGACGAGCGGCTTCCACTGTCGAGGTTTACAGGGTGAAGTCCGGACCATCGAGGTCCGACCCCACCCCGCTCACGTCTGCGACGAGCGGGGTGTCGTGTCCTCGGCTGCTTTCCGGAGCCCTCACCGACCGCTCTGCGAAAGGCACCTCTCATGCCCCTGCCCCGATCCTGGCGAATCGGCGCCGGTCTCGTCACCACCGCGGTGACGACCCTCGTCGCGCTCGCCGCCGCACCCTGGGCCGTGGTGGCCGCACCGGACCCGGCCGACGCCGCCGCCGCGCGGTCGGCCGCGTCCTGGTTGGCCGGTGAGTTCACCGACGGGACGCTGCCGGGCCCGTTCGGCGGCCAGGACTGGGGGCTGACCATCGACGGCGTCCTCGCCCTGTCCGCCACCGGAGTGGACACCCCGGTCCGGCAGGCCGCGACGGCGCAGATCGCGGCGCACGTGCGGTCCTACAACAGCTATGACGACTGGGGCATCGAGGGCTTCACCGACGGCGGGGCCACCGCGAAACTGCTCTACGCCGCCTCCGCCGCCGGCGCGGATCCCACCGACTTCGGCGAATTCGACCTGCGCGCCGAAACCCTGTCGCTGATCGCCGGGGCGGACGCCGGAGCCCAGCGGGGACGGATCACCAGCCGCACCACCGCCGACAGCGGCCCGGATGCCAGCAACACCTTCGACCAGTCCTTCGCGGTGCTGGGCCTGGCCCGCAGCGGCGACCTGCCGCAGGACACCGTGGACTTCCTCAGCCGGCAGCAGTGTGCGGCCGGCGGCTTCCGGCTCTACCCGGACACCGCGGCCGGCCCGTCACCGTCGTGCGACGACCAGGCCGGCGCCATCCTCGACGTCGACTCCACCGCCATCGCCGTGCAGGCGTTGCTGACCGCCGCCGGGAAGGGCGCCACCGGTGCGGCCGACGCGGCACGCAAGGGCGCCGACTGGCTGGTCGCCCAGCAGCACAGCGACGGTTCCTTCGGCGGTTCCGGGCCGACGACCGGCGCGAACTCCAACAGCACCGGTCTGGCCGGGCAGGCCCTCGCGGCCGCCGGACACGACGCCGAAGCCGCGCGGGCGGCGCGGGCGCTCACCGCGGTGCAGCGCACCCCGGCCAGCGGCGGCGCCGCCGACGCCGGCGCCATCGCCTACAACCCGGCCGGGTTCGCGTCCGCCCCGACGGCCGGTATCCCGGAGTCCGACCGGGACCAGTGGCGCCGGGCGACCGCGCAGGCGCTGCTCGGGCTCGCCCAGGTGCCCCTCGGCCGGATCGGCCTCGACCCGCCGCCGACGTCGACCGCCACGGCCACGCCCAGCGCCACAGTCACACCCACCGCCACGGTCACACCCAGCGCCACGGTCACCGCCACGGCCAGCGGGTCACCGACCGCCACGGGTTCGGCCGGTCCAACGCCGTCCCCCACCGGCTCCGCCGTGCCGACGGCACCGACCGGCAGCACCTCCCCGGCGCCCACCACCGGTCCGACCGGCACGCCTGGGCCGTCGGGGCCGGGCGGGCTGCCGACCACCGGCGCCGCCATCACCGGTTACCTGCTGATCGCGTTCCTGCTGGTCGGGGGCGGGGTGCTGCTGCTGGTGCTCGGCCGCCGGCGCCGGGCATGACCGCCCGGGCCACCCGGGCCGGGCTGGTCGTCGTGCTGGTCACGGCGAGTGCCGCGACCGGATGGGGCAGTCCGGCGACGGCCGCCGGGTCGGCGGGCTTCTGCCCGGACGCCTCCGGCGTCACGGTCGTGGTCGACTTCAACGAACTCGGCGGTGGAACGGTGATCCGGTGCGCACCGGGTGACCAGGCCAGCGGTCTGACGGCGCTCAAGAACGCGGGCTTCCAGGTGACCGGCACCCTGCGCTGGGGTGAGGGGTTCGTCTGCCGGATCGAGGGCAAGCCCTCGACGGCGGCGGAGAAGTGCGTCGACACGCCGCCAGCCAGCGCGTACTGGTCGTACTGGCACGCCTCGAACGGCGGCGGTTGGACGTACAGCGACCAGGGGGTGCTGGGCCGCCGGCCACCGGCCGGAAGTTTCGAAGGCTGGTCCTTCGCGCTCAACCGCAACGCCAACGACCTGCCACGACCCGGGGTCACGCCGAAGCGGCCGGCCCCGCCCCCGCCGCCGCCACCCCGGACGCCATCGGCCGGTGGCGGTCCGGTGGTGCCGCCACCGGTCGCGGCTACGCCCGGCGCGCCGACCGGCGCCGCCCGGCCCGGCACGTCGAGCCCGCCGGGCGAGGCCGGCGGCTCACCGGTCGCCCCCGGCGGGTCGGCGAGCGCTGCCCTGCCGCTGAGCGCCAGCGCGTCGGCTCCCGGCCCGGGGTCGGGTGCCGGCACCGGCGCGTCGGACGAGGCCACCCACGGGTCGCCGGTGACCGATGTGGCCGCGCCCCGCGACCGTACCGGTCCACCGCTGGGCACCCTGCTCGGCGTGCTGCTGCTGGCCCTGCTCACCGCCGCCGGGCTGATCGTCGCCCGGCGGCGCCGGGCCGCCGACGCGGATGGCTGAGGCCATCGACCGATCGCCGGCCCGGTCCGCCGGCCCGAACCCGTACCGGTGGTCGGTGGTCCGGCTGCCCCGGGGCCTGCACCCGGGCGCGTGGTGGCTGTGGGCGCTCGGTCTGGCCACGGCGGCCAGCCACACCACCAACCCGCTGGCCCTGGGCCTGCTCGTCGGGGCCGCCGCGCTGGTGGTGGTCCGTCGCCGCGGGGACGCCCCGTGGGCGCTGGCGTTCCGGATGTACGTGTGGCTGGGCGCGGTGGTCGTGGCCCTGCGGGTGGTGTTCCGGGTCGTCTTCGGCGGTGGGCAGGGCGAACACGTGCTGGTCCGGCTGCCGGAGGTTCCGCTGCCCGCGTGGGCGGCGGGCATCCGGCTGTTCGGGCCGGTCGCCGCCGAACAGATCCTCGGCGGGTTCTACGACGGGCTGCGGCTGGCGACCATGCTGGTCTGTCTCGGCGCGGCGAACGCCCTGGCTAACCCGAAACGCCTGCTCAAGGCCGTACCCGGGGCGCTGTACGCGGTGGGTACGGCGGTGGTGGTCGCGCTCTCGGTCGCCCCGCAACTGGTGGAGAGCGTGTTGCGGGTCCGCCGGGCGCGACGGCTGCGCGGCGTACCGGGGCGGGGCATGCGGGCGTTGCGCGGCATCGCCCTGCCGGTGCTGGCCGACGCCCTGGACCGGTCCCTGGCGCTGGCGGCGGCCATGGACTCGCGGGGTTACGGTCGCACCGCGGCGGTGCCGGCCGGGCAGCGCGCCACCACGGGTGTGTTGGTGCTCGGCGGGCTGATCGGGGTGTGCGCCGGCACGTACGGGCTGCTCGACGCCACCGGTCCCGGCTATCTTGGCCTGCCGATGCTGCTGGCCGGGCTGGCCACCGCCGTGGCCGGCATGCTGCTGGCCGGCCGCCGGGTCCGGCGCAGCCGCTACCGGCCGGACCGCTGGCGAGGTGCGGAACTGCTCGTGGCCGGCTGCGGGCTGACCGCCGCGGTCCTCACCAGCTACGCCGGCCGGCTCGCTCCGGACCTGCTCTACCCACCGGTCAGCCCGCTCACCTGGCCCGAGCTGACGCCGCCGGTGCTGCTCGCGATCGCGGCCGCGGTGGCACCGGCCTGGCTGGCGCCACCGCCGCCGGTCGCGCGAGCCGCCCACGCGTCGACGGTGGATCCGCCGATCACCGCACGGGTACCGGCGGACGCAGGGCGTCCCGGCGCGTCGTCGGCCGGAACCGGAGGCCACCCATGATCGTCTTCGACCGGGTCACCGTCCGCTACGCCGATGGCGGTCCCCCACCGCTGCGGGACGTGACGCTCCAGATCGAGGAGGGCGAACTCTGCCTGGTCGCCGGCCGCACCGGGGCGGGAAAGTCGACCCTGCTGCGGGCCATCAACGGGCTGGTGCCGCACTTCACCGGCGGCACCCTGCACGGCACGGTCACTGTGGACGGCCGGGACACCCGCCGGCACCCGCCGCGCGATCTCGCCGACGTCGTGGGCGTGGTCGGCCAGGACCCGCTGTCCGGCTTCGTCACCGACACCGTCGAGGAGGAGCTGGCGTACGGCATGGAGCAGCTGGCCCTGCCGGCACCGGTGATGCGCAAGCGGGTGGAGGAGACGCTGGACCTGCTGGGCATCGCCGAGCTACGCGACCGGCCACTGCGGACGCTCTCCGGCGGGCAGCAGCAGCGGGTCGCCATCGGCGCGGTGCTCACCAGCCATCCCCGGGTGCTGGTGCTCGACGAACCCACCTCGGCGCTGGATCCCACGGCCGCCGAGGACGTGCTCGCCACCGTCACCCGGCTGGTACACGACCTCGGGGTGACCGTGGTGCTGGCCGAACACCGGCTGGAACGGGTCGTGCAGTACGCCGACCGGTTGCTCTACCTGCCCGGTGACGGCCGGGTGGAGGACGGCGATCCGGCCACCGTGCTGGCCCGGGTCGACCTCGCGCCGCCGCTGATCGAACTGGGCCGACTCGCCGGCTGGGTGCCGCTGCCGCTGTCGGTGCGCGACGCCCGACGCCGAGCCGCCGGGCTGCGCCAGCGGCTCGCCGAGGCGACCCCCGGCCAGCCTCCGCCGCCCCCGGTGACCACCCCGGCGCTGACCGCGGGAAAGGTCGTCGTGCGGTACCCGGGCACGCTGGCCGTGGCCGGCGTCGACCTCGACCTGCACCCCGGCCGGGTCGTCGCGCTGATGGGCCGCAACGGCTCCGGCAAGTCCAGCCTGCTGTGGGCGCTACAGGGCAGCGGTCCCCGGCACGGCGGCTCCGTCGCCGTCGCGGGCGGCACCGTCGACCCCCGGGCCCTGCCGGCCGGTCGGGCCCGCCGACACGTCGGACTCGTCCCGCAGAACTCCGGCGACCTGCTGTACCTGGAGACGGTCGACGCCGAGTGCGCCCAGGCCGACCGGGAGACGATGGCGCCCCCCGGGACCTGTCTGGCCCTGCTGGACCGGCTCTCCCCCGGTCTGCCCGGCGAGCGGCACCCGCGCGACCTGTCCGAGGGGCAGCGGTTGGCGCTGGCCCTGGCCGTCCAGCTCACCGCCGCACCGCCGGTGGTGCTGCTCGACGAACCGACCCGGGGGCTGGACTACCACGCCAAACGGCAGTTCGGCGCGGTCATCCGTGCCCTGGCCGCCGCCGGCACGAGCGTGGTGATCGCGACGCATGACGTCGAACTCGTCGCGACCCTCGCCGACCGGGTGGTGGTGATGGCCGACGGGGACATCGTCGCCGACGGCGACACGGCGGAGGTCATGCTCGCCTCACCGGCCTTCGCCCCGCAGGTGGCCAAGGTGCTCGCCCCCGCGCCGTGGCTGACCGTCGAGCAGGTCGCCGCCGCTCTGCGCGAGCGCGGCGAGGGGCCGCCATGAGGTTCCACCGCAGCGTGTTGCGGGTCGCGCCGCGTACCGTCGTGGTGCTGGCCCTCGCGTCGGCCGCCGCGCTGGCCACGTTCACCTGGCCGTTCTTCGTTCCGGCGCAGCCCGACGGCGCGGGCCGCACCGGTGAGGCCCCGCTGGTCTTCGTCATCATGCTGCCGGTACTCGTGGCTCTCGTACTGGCCGAACTCAGCTCCGGCGGCATCGACAGCAAGGCCCTGGCCATGCTCGGCGTGCTCGCCGCGGTCAACGCCGCGCTACGTCCGCTGGGCGCCGGCACCGCGGGCATCGAGACCGTCTTCTTCCTGCTGGTGCTCGCGGGCCGGGTCTTCGGTCCCGGCTTCGGGTTTCTGCTCGGGTCCGTCTCGCTGTTCGCCTCGGCGCTGCTCACCGCCGGTGTCGGACCGTGGCTGCCGTTCCAGATGCTGTGCGCGTCGTGGATCGGCCTCGGTGCCGGGCTGCTGCCGGGCCGGTTGCGCGGCCGGGCCGAGACCGCGCTCCTGGCCGGCTACGGCGCCCTGGCCGCATACGGCTACGGCCTGCTGATGAACCTGTGGTTCTGGCCGTTCAGCACCGGCGCGCACACCCAGCTCTCCTACGTTCCCGGTGCGCCGGTGCTGGAGAACCTGCACCGCCTGGCGCTGTTCACCGCCGTCACCTCCACGTTCGGCTGGGACACCGGGCGGGCGATCACCACCGCTGTCGCGATCGTCCTCGCCGGCCCGGCGGTGCTCGCCGCACTCCGCCGCGCGGCCCGGCGGGCCGCGTTCGACGCCCCGGTCACCTTCGCCGCACCCGACCCGCCGCCGGGCGGGGATGAGCAGCCTCACCAGGGGTGAATCCGGTCAACCAACTCCCTGGTCGATGAAGTCGCGGATGAGCCGCAGCAGCTCCTTCGGCCGCTCGACCATCGCCACGTGTCCGCTGTCCAGTTCCGCGTACGAGGCACCCGGGATGGCCGAGGCCAACTCCGCGGAGTTCTCCACCGGGACCAGCGCGTCGCGGGCACATCCGATCACCAGGGTCGGTGTCTGGATCCGTGGCAGCAGGTCGCGGACGTCCAGCCGCAGACCCAGCTCGATCTGCCGGAGCCGGCCGGAATTCGCCTGGTAGGCCGTGGCGAGTTCCGCCACGGCGGTGTGACCGATGGAGTTCAGCCACTCGCGGCTGAAGGCGGTGAGCATCGAGAATCGCGCGAAGGTGCCGGCATCGCCGATGAGATCGCGCCAGACGGTCATCACGTTGCGGAGGTATTCGTCACCCGGTCCGGCCCAGCCCGCGATCAGCACGAGCCGGCGGACCAGGTCGGGTCGGGCGGCGGCGAACGCGGCGACCACCGGAGCGGCCAGGGAGTGTCCGACCACGTCGGCCGGCGACCGGCCGAGGTCGGAGAGCACGGCGGTGAGTTGCCCGGCGAGCAGGTCGACGGTGAGGTCCCGCCCGTCGTCCCGGGCCGCGTCGCTGCCCGACAGGTCCGGCAGCACCACCGTGCCGGTTTCCGCCAACGCCCCGACCAGGCCGTCCCAGGCGCTCGACCCCGGACCGGTCCCATGCACCAGAACGAGCGGCCGGCCGGTCCCCAGCACCCGGTACGGCACGAGCGCGCCGCCCGTCGCGACCTGACTCATGTCCGTCTCCCTTCTCGTCGCCGCACCACGGGTACGTGGTGCGGGAGCGGGGCGACGAGGAGGGACGCGGTTTCCCGGGGATCGGCTCGGCTAACCTGCGGACACGGACACGGACACGGACACGGACACCGACACGGACGGACATCGGCCGGCGGGGTTGGTGCCGTGGAGAGATGGACGTCCCAAGCCGGTGGATTCCTCCGACCGGGCCCCGGGCGGTCGTGGACGGCCCGGACCGACGGTCCCCCCGCCCGCGAGATGACCGCTATCATGCACGGATGATCCAGCTGGGCCGGCGCCCCACCGCCCGTCGATGACTCCACTGGCTCTGCCGCAGCCGCAGTTACCCGCCCCCGGGTCCGGCGACGACGCGCTCATCGTCTGCGAGAGCCTGGTACGGATCTACCAGACCGGCACCATCGAGGTCCAGGCGTTGCAGGGGCTCGACCTCGTGGTCGAGCGAGGTGAGCTGATCGCCGTGGTCGGCGCCTCCGGATCCGGCAAGTCGACGCTGCTCGCGATCCTCGCCGGCATCGACGCCCCCACCGCCGGCCGGGTCCGGGTCGACCGGTGGGACCTGCTCGAAATGTCCGGCTCCGATCGGGTCCGCTACCGCCGGCACACCGTCGGGTTCATCCGGCAGCAGTCGACGAGCAACCTCATCCCGTACCTGACCGCCGCGCAGATGGTCGACCTGCCGATGACCACGGCCCGCACCCCGGCCCGGGTCCGCCGCGCCCGGGTGGCCGAGCTGCTGCTCGCGCTCGACATCGCCGACTGCGCCGACCGCCGTCCGGCCCAGCTCTCCGGTGGCCAGCAGATGCGGGTCGCCATCGCCGTCGCCCTGGCCAACGAGCCCCGGGTGCTGCTCGCCGACGAGCCGACCGGGGAACTGGACCAGGCCACCTCGGCCGAGGTGTTCGGGGTGCTGCGCCGGGTCAACCAGGACCTCGGGGTCACCGTCGTGGTGGTCACCCACGACGCCGCCGTCAGCGGCCAGGTCGAGCGGACCGTCGCCATCCGCGACGGTCGCACCAGCAGCGAGGTGCTGCGCCGTACCGCCACCGCCGACGACGGCGGGACCCACGTCATCGCCGAGGAGTACGCCGTGATGGACCGCGCCGGTCGGGTGCAGGTCCCGCGCGACTTCCGCGAGGCGCTCGCGCTGACCCGCCGGGTCCGGCTGGCCCTCGAGTCCGACCACGTCGCGATCCGACCCGACGTCGGCGGTCAGCGGTGAGCGCGGGCCCGCCGATGCTCGCCCTCCAGGACGTCCGGCGCACCTTCGGCACCGGGCCGGCGACCGTCCACGCGCTGCGCGGCGTCACCTTCGATGTCGCCGCCGGCACCATGGTCGCGCTGGTCGGCCGGTCCGGGTCCGGCAAGACCACCCTGCTGAACGTCATCGGTGGCCTCGACCGGCCCGACGCCGGAACCGTCCAGGTCGACGGCACCGACGTCGGTGCCCTGGACGAGGAGGGCCTGTCCCTGCTGCGGCGGCGGAAGGTGGCGTACATCTTCCAGACCTTCGGTCTGATCCCGGTCCTGTCCGCCGCGGAGAACGTCGGCGTTCCGCTACGGCTGGCCCGGGTCGCCCCGGCGGAGCGCGAGCGGCGGGTCGCGACGCTGCTCGAACTGGTCGGCCTCGCCGACCACGCCCGGCAGCGACCCGCCGAGCTGTCCGGCGGTCAGCAGCAGCGGGTGGCGATCGCCCGGGCCCTGGCCGCCTCGCCCCGGTTGCTGCTCGCCGACGAGCCCACCGGCCAACTCGACGCCGAGACAGGTCTGTCGGTGATGGCGCTGCTGCGCGGTGTCGTCGAGTCCGAGGGTGTCACGGCGCTGGTGTCCACGCACGACCCCGTGATGGTCGCCCTCGCCGACCGGGTGCTGCGGATCGCCGACGGTCGCGTGTCCGACCCGGCGGACCCGGCCTGATGACCCCTCGGACCGGCCGGTGCTGAGGCTGCTCGCGCTGCGCGCCCGCGCCCAGTGGTCGCTGCTGGCCGCCCTGTTCGCCGTCGTCGCCATCGGCGCCACCCTGCTCGGCGTCTGCGCCCTGCTCGTCACCCGTACGGCGGACCGGGCCCTGGAGGTCGCCGCGTCCCGGGCCATGCCCGCCGATGTCGACGTGACCGCCTACGCCGTCACCGTGCGCGGCCGGGACGCCCGGGACGTGGCGACCGAAACCCGCGACGTGCTCACCTCGACGCTGGCGCCGTTCCGGTCGACCACCGTCGCGCAGCTCTCCTCGGCGCCACGGCCGTTGCCCGCCGGCCTCGTCCCGGGCGCCGGCCCGGCCGGCCAGACATACCTGTCCGGGCGCGACGACCTGACCGCCAGCGCCCGGCTGACCGCCGGCCGTTGGCCGCGCGCGGCCGACCCCGGAGCGGGACCGGACGTGCCGCTGGAGGCCGTGCTCCTCGAGCCCACCGCGCGGCGACTCGGCGTGGCCGTCGGGGCCCGCATCCGCCTCGGCCCGGAAGCACCCGCCCGCGCCGGCGCGCCACTGGACGTGACGGTCGTCGGCATCGTCCGGGCGCTGCCGGGGGCCGGTTGGAACCGCGACCCGCTCGCCGGCACCGGCTACGCCCAGGCCTACCGGGACAGCCGGTTCGCCCAGCCGGTCACCGTCTACGGGCCGGTCATCGTCGACGTCACCGACCTGCTCGCCGGCGCCACCACGGTGGACCGGCTGGAGATCACCGCCCACCCCGACCTGTCCGCGCCGACCCGCCGGCACCTCGCCGAGACCGCCGGGGCCGTCGACGGTGCCGACCGGCGGTTGGCCCGGGCGCTCGGCGACCGGGTCCAGATCGAGCGCGTCGCCTCCCGCCTGCCGCAGACCCTGGCAGCCGCCCGCGACCAGCAACTCGTCAACGCCGCCGTGGTTCTCACCATCGCCGTGCTCGGCGGGGTACTCACCGCCGCCGCGCTCGCGCTGGCCGGGCGGCTCGCCGCCGGCATCCGTACCGGCGAACGGGCGCTGCTCGTCGCGCTCGGCAGCGGCCGGGGCCGGCTGGCGGTCGCCACCGGCACCGAGGCCGGTGCTGTCGCCCTGCTCGCCGCCGGGATCGCCGTCCCCGCCTCGACCGCCCTGCACGCCGCGCTGACCCGGCTGCCATGGTTGTCCGCCGCCGGGCTGGCCGAGGCCCCGGCCGTCACCGTCCCGCAGGCGCTCGCCGTCTCCGCCGGTGCCACCGCCTTCGCGGCCGTGCTGCTCGGCCTCGACCTCGCCGCACCGGCACCGGAGCGGCAGCGGCCCCGGGGCGCCCGCGCCCGGACCGGCGTCGATGTCCTGCTCGTCGCGCTCGCCGCCGCCGGGTGGTGGCAGCTGCACGCCCAGCCCACCGCCGCCGACGTCCGTACCGACACCGTCCAGGTCCTCGCCCCGGCGCTGCTGCTCGTCGGCGGCGCCGCCCTCGCGCTGCGCGCCACCGCGGCCCTGCTGCGCGCCGTCGAACGCCTCGCCGGCCGCGCGCGGGGCCTCGTGCTGCCACTCGCCGCGTTCGGGGCCGCCCGCCGCCCCCAGGCCGTCGCGGCCGGCCTGCTCGTCGCCCTGGCCTGCGCCACCGCCACGTTCGGCCTCGGCCTCGACGCCACCTGGCAGCGTTCCCAGCACGACCAGGCCGACCTGGCCGTCGGCACGGATCTCGCCGTCGCGCTCGCCGGCCCGCCCGCCGTCGGGCAGGGAGCCCAGCTCGCCGCGGCCACCGGCGGCACCGTGCGGCCGGCGGCCAACCGGGGCGTCGCGGTCGGACAGTGGCTCGGCGGTGCCGGCGACCCGCCCCGGCTCGTCGCCGTCGACACCACCAGCGCCGGTACGCTGCTGCGCGGTCGCCTCGACGGGCGCCGCTGGGCCGATGTCGGCGCCAGCCTCGCACCTTCGGGCCCGGTGACCGGCGTCCCCGTCCCGGCCGGCGCGACCCTCGCCCTCACCGGGACCGCCTCCGACGGCGCCAACCTCACCGTCGTTCCACGGCTCCTGCTGGAGGACGCCACCGGCCTGCGATCCGCCTGCACCGGCCCCCCGATGGTCCTCGACGGCGCCGAGTATCCGTTGCCGGGCTGCGCCGAGGCGGACGGGGTACGGCTGATCGGCGTCGCCGTGCCGTTCACCCTGCCCGAAGCCGTTGACGACCTGGTCGGCCCGCCGCACGTCACGATCACAGTCACCGTGCCCCGGCCGGCTGTCCCCGGCGCGGCGGACCCACCGGACGTCGCGGACCCGGACCCGCCCAGCCCTTCCGGCGCGGGCAACCCGCCCGGCGCGGCGGACCCACCTGGTGCGGCCGGCGCCGGCTGGACCGCCACCTCGGCGCCGCCTGCCCCCGGGCAGCTGATCGACCCCGCGATCACCGTCACCGCCGGTCCGGCCGGGACCCGCCTGACCCTGGCGACCACCGTGCAGTTCTTCGGCCCGCAGGAAGCCGCCCGCATCCTCGTGGCGACCGCGTTCGGCATCCCCACCCAGGTACCGGTCGCCGTGAACACCCGTCTCGCCCACGAACTCGGCGTCCACACCGGGACCCGGCTCACCATCACCGTGGGGGCCACTCCGGTCCCGCTCGTCGTCGCCACGATCCTGCCGGACGTACCCGCCGCGCCCGGCGCCGCCGCCGTCCTCGCCGACCTTGACACCCTCTCCCGCGCCCTGGCCGGCTACGGCGATTTCGCCTGTCCCGTCGACGCCTGGTGGGTCGGTGACCCGACGCCGGGTGCCGCCGAACGCGCCTCGGCACTCGCGCTGGGCACCGTCACCAGCCGCGTCGCCGAAACCGACCGGCTGGCCCACGGTCCGCTGGGTGCCGGCCTGCCCGCCGCGCTGCTCCTGCTGGTCCCGGCCGCCGCGCTGCTCCTGCTCGCCGGCGTCGCCCTGCACGTCCTGTACGACCTGCGCGAGCGCGCGCTGGAGCTGGCCCGGCTGCACGGCCTCGGCCTGTCCCGCCGCACCATCCGCCGCATGCTGATGGCCCAGCACAGCGGCGTCCTGCTGGTCCTGCTGGCCTCGGGCGCCGCCATCGGATCGCTCGCCACGTACCTCGTCGCGCCGCTGCTCGTCCGCGCCGAAACCGGTGCCGCCCCGCTGCCTGCCGCCGTACCCCGGTGGCCGTGGGCCCCGGAGGCCGCACTGCTCGGCGGGCTGGTGCTCGGCTGCCTCCTGGTGGTCACCATCGTGACCACCGTCCAGGTCCGCCGCACCGACACCGCCACCCTGCGGATGCCGTGATGACACCACACTGGCCGAGTGTGCGGGGCCGGGCCCGGCGCGATGGCGGACCGCTGCTGCTGGCCGCCGCCGTGCTGGCGGTGGTCAGCGCGCTGGCCGCCGCCGCGCCCGGGCTGCTGCACGGCACCGCCGACCGGGCCGTCCGGGACGCCGTCGCCGACGCCGGCCCCGACGCCGACCTCGTCGTCGGGGCCCGGTGGGAGCCCGACGACGGTCCGACCGACGGACGGCTCCGCGACGCACGCCTCGCCGACGAACTCGACGACCTGACCAGTCGGGCCGCCGAAGCGCTCGGACCCGGCCTGGACGCCGCGCTCCGGCCCCCCGTCGCCACGGTCACCAGCACCATCCTCAAGGTCACCGACGGCAGCACGCTGCGCACGTTCCAACTGGCCTATCTCGCCGAGGCCGGCAACGCCGGGGGTCCCGCCGTGGTCTGGACCGCCGGTGTCGCCCCCGGACCGGCGGACGGCGGCAGCGTCGAGCGGGGCGTCGGCGCTCCCGCCTGGCCGGTACAGGTCGGCCTGTCCGAGGCCGACGCGCGAGCCCTCGGTGCCGGTCCCGGCGCCACCGTCCCGGTCGCCGACGAACACGGCATCGTCAAGAACGTCCGCGTCAGCGGCGTCTTCCGGGCCGTCGACGAGGACGATCCCGCCTGGCGGCTCGTTCCCGGACTGCTGCACCCCGCATCCGGCGCCGACGGCGTCGGCACCACCCGCCTCGTCGGTCTGCTGTCCCGGGACTCGCTGCCCGACGCCCGGCTGGCCTTCGACGACGATCAGTTGCGGCCCAGCGTTCGTTTCGGCGCCGATCCGGCCGCGCTCAACTGGGCCAACGCGCCGGACATCGCGGCCGCCGTCGTCACCCTGAAGGCCACCTCCGGCTCGTCCAGCGCGGCGGACCGGTCGCCGCGCTGGGACACCTGGCTGGACGCGGCGATCCGCGGCGCCCGTACCCGGGTGGCCGCCGCGTCCGCGCAGGCCGCGGTGCTCCTGATCGCCGTGCTCACGGCGGCGGTGCTCGTCCTGCTGCTCGCCGCCGACCTGCTCGTGCGGCGCCGTGCCCCGCAGCTCACCGCCGCCCGCCAGCGCGGTGCCGCCCTGCCCGCCCTCGGCGCCGAGCTGCTCGTCGAGTCCGTCGCGCTGACCCTGGCGGCCACCCTGGCCGGCGTCGCCGTCGCCCGTGGCCTGACCACGCACCTCGCCTGGGCCTGGCTCCCGCCCATCGTGCTCGCCGGTGCCCTGGCGGGTCCGGTGCTCGGGATGGTCACCGCCGCACGCGCCACCAGCGCCCGCCGCGCGCCGGCCAACCGGACCGCCCGCCGTTGGGCCGCGCGGACCCGTTGGCTGCGCCGCGCCGCGATCGAGGCGGCCGTGCTCGCCGCCGCCCTTGCCGCGTTCGTGGCCCTGCACCAGCGCGGTGTCCTCCCGACCGGCGCCGCCGGACCGACCGGGGCCGCCGGCCCGGCTGGTACCGTCGCCGGCCCGGACGCCGGACCGGCGGGTGGCTCGGCGCTGCCCACCGGAGCGCCCGCCCTCGGCGTGCTCGCCGGCGCCCTCATCCTGTTGCGGCTGCTGCCCGCCGCGACCCGGCTGACCCTCCGCCGCGCGCTGCGCTCCCGCCGGCCGCTCCCCGTGTTCGGCGCCGCCCGCGCCGCCGACACCGCCGGGCGGGTCCTGCCGCTGCTCGCCACCATCGCCGCGCTCGCGCTGGCCACCCTCGCCGGCACCATCGACGCCACCGCCACTCGGGGTATCGAGGCCGGCGCGTGGCGCAGCGTCGGCGGCGACGCCCGTCTCGACGTGCCCGCCGACGTCGCCCGGTCCACCCCGGAACTCGCCGCCCGCATCGCGGCCGCGCCCGGTGTCCAGCGGGCGGTTGCCGCCCAGGTCACCGACCGGACCCAGATGGCGGCCGATTCGCTCGTCGTGGCGCCCCGGCTCGTCGTCGTCGACGCGAACGCCTTCCAGGCCCTGCTCGCCACCAGCCCACTGCCGGACGCGCCGCAGTTGAGCCTGCTCACCGCCCACGGCCGGTCCGGCGTACCGGCCCTGGTCCGCTCCGTCGACGGCGACCTGCGTCCCGGAACCCGCCTCGAACTGCTCCGCGAGAACGCCCCCTCGATCGCCCTCACGATCGTCGGCACGGCACCCCCGGTGGGCGACGCCGACGACGACGTGGTGGTGGTCGACGCCGCCGCCCTCGCCGCCGCCGGCCAGCCGGCGGCGCTCAACACCGTGTGGGCCACCGGCCCCGGAGCCGCGCGGGCGGTGGCCGGCAGCGCCGTCCCCGCCGGCGTGGTGCTGCGGGCCGAGGTGCTACGCCAGCTGCGTGGCGCCCCGCTGACCACGGGGCTGCTGGAGCTGGCGAGGGTGGCCGCGACGCTGCTCGCCGGCCTCGGCCTGCTCGCGTTCGTCCTCGGTGCCGCCGCCGGGGCGCCCGAGCGGTGGCAGACGCTGGCCCGGCTGCGCACCCTCGGGTTGCGACCCCGGGACGCCCGCCGGGTCGCCGCCGGTGAGCTGCTCCCCGCCGCGCTGCTGGCCGCCGTCGGCGGTCCGCTGCTCGGCCTGCTCGTCGCCCGTGTCGCCGTCGGCGCGCTGGCGCTGCGGCTGCTGACCGGCGAGGCCACGAACCCCGCGCTGGTCCTGCCCTGGTGGATGGTCGTTCCGATCGCCGCGCTGCCGCTGGCCGCCGTGGCCGTGATCGTCCCCGTGGAGTCCGCGCTGCGCCGCCGCCGGCGCCTCGGCGACGTGTTGCGGGTCGGGGAGCGGTAACTCCGGCGCACCGTCCGCCGTATCCGTGTGGTCGGCGCTATCCGGCGACCGGAACGTGATCGCGGACCAGGTTCAGCATCTCGTCGACCGAGCCGGCCGGATCGGTCACCGGGAACTGGACCGCGCGCACCGTCGCGCCCGGGTCGAGCAGCAGCGTGGCCCGTTTGAGCCGGTCGACGCCGGCGGCCCGGAAGGTGGGCAGCAGCAGTGCCGCGGCGAGCCGCCCGTCGGCGTCGGACAGCAGCGGGAACGGCAGGTCGGCGTGCGCGGCGAAGGCGGCCAGCTGGTCCGGGCGTTGGGTGCTGACCCCGTGGATCCGGGCACCCGCGGCGACGAAGTCGGCGGCCCGTGCCGCGTAGGTGCTGGATTCGAGCGTGCAGCCGGGGGCGCCGGGAATGTCCGACCAGTACGGCGGGAGGCCCTGCACGCCGGGGACGAAGGCGCCGGGGAAGCAGTAGAGCACCGTCCAGGCGGCCGGGTCGGCGGGCGGCACCGGTACGCCGTCGTGGCGTACCAGGGTCAGCTCGGGAAGCCGGCGCCCGATGTGGGCGTGCAGCCGGCGTGCCTCCGCCGAGCCGGTCGCCGCCGTTGCGGTGAGCGACCCGTCGCCGAGCACGTGCCGGTCGCCCCACTCCTGCAGCGCGATCAGCACCGGGAGCAGGCCCTCGCCCTTGGCGGTGAGCAGGTAGTCGTAACGCGGCGGGCGGTCCGTGTACCGCCGGCGGTGCAGCACGCCGTGCTCGACGAGGGCGGCGAGGCGCTCGGTCAGGGCGCGGCGGCTCATTCCGAGCCCTCGTTGCAGGCCGTCGAACCGGGTCACGCCGCCGGCGACGTCGCGGATGAGCAGGAAGGTCCACCAGTCGGTCAGCACGCCGAGGGATTGCGCGATGCCGCAGTCCGCATCGGCAAGGTCGACTTTTCTCACACCCACCACTATAGTCAGTTCCATTATGAAACTGACTGCCTTCTGGCGCTGGTGGGTCGCCGGCACCACCAGCCACCTCGGTTCGGCGGTCGGCGGGGTGGCCCTGCCGCTGACCGCACTCGCCGTGCTGAACGCGTCGGCCTTCCAGATGGGTCTCATCACGGCGGCCGGCTACCTCGCGTACCTGCTGATCAGCCTGCCGGCGGGAGTGTTCGTGCAGCGCGTGCCACTGCGCGGCATGCAGGTCGCGTCGGACCTGATCCGCGCCGCCGCGATCGCGTCCATCCCCCTGGCCTGGTGGTTCGACACCCTGACCGTGGCCCAACTGGTGGCGGTCGCCCTGGTCGTGAGCTTCGCCAACGTGCTGTTCGACGTGGCCAACCAGACCTTCCTGCCGGAGATCGTGCCGGCCGCGCAGCTACAGGCGCGGAACAGCCTCAACTCCGGCACGCACGCCGCCACCCAGCTCGGCGGACCCTCCCTGGGCGGGCTCGCGGTGCAACTGCTGGGTGCGGTGCCGACGCTGTTCGTGGACGCGGCCAGCTACCTGATCTCCGCCGTGCTGCTGCGCACCCTTCCGGCCCGCCGGGTACGGCAACCGGCGCAGCGACCGCCGATGGTCACGATGATCCGCGAGGGCTGGCACTTCGTGCTCCGGCACCCGATCATCGGACCGGCCATGTGGGACGCCACCGCGACCAACTTCGTCTGCGGCGCGATGCTGGCGCTCTTTCCGTACTATCTGGTCCGCGAGTTGCACGCGCCGCCGGTCATGGTCGGGCTGCTGGTCGCCGCCGACGGCCTCGGCACGCTCGTCGGCGCCGCGCTGACCACCCGGTTCACCGACCGGTTCGGCACCGCGCGCGGGCTGATCATCGCGGCCGTCGTCGGCGTGGCCGGCGCGCTCATCATCCCGCTGGGTACGGGCACCGCCGGCTACCTCGCCTTCGCCGCCGGCAACCTCATCTTCGCCGGCTCCACGGTGGTGCTCAGCGTGACCACCCGCACCTACCGGATGCTCGCCAGCCCGCCGGAACTCCTCTCCCGGGTGATCGCCACGGTCAAGTTCGTCTCCTGGGGCGCCATCCCGCTCGGCGGCCTCCTCGCCGGCGTCCTGGCCGGGCCGCTCGGTGCCCGTACCACCCTGCTGGTCTTCGGGGCGCTCACCGTGCTGTCCCCGCTCATCTATCTGTCCACCCCGATCCGCCGGCTGCGCGATCTGCCGCTCGGCGCCGCCGAGGAACGCGCCGAGGTCCGGGTGTGAACCGGGCCGCCCCCGTCAGCCGCGGACCCGCGCAGCTGGCCGGCCTCGTCATCCACGGGCCCACGCCATCGTCGGGCCCGGGTCAGCCACCGGCTCCCGTCAACGGCCGGCCAGCTCGTCGCGGCGCCGGGTGAGGTACGCGGTCTCGGCGGTGTTGCCGGTCAGCTCGATGGCCCGGTCGTACGCCGCCCGCGACTCCTCGCTCCGCCCCAGCCGGCGCAGCAGCTCGGCGCGGGTGGCGTGGTACGGGTGGTAACCCTCCAACGGCAGGACGTTCACCTCCGTGAGCGCGGCCTCCGGGCCGTCGGACTCGGCGACCGCGACCGCCCGGTTGAGCCGCACGATCGGTGAGGGATCGAGCTGGACCAGTTGGTCGTAGAGCGCGACGATCCGCGACCAGTCGGTGTCCCGGGCGTCCCGGGCGGCCGTGTGGACGGCGTTCATCGCGGCGAGGATCTGATAGCGGCCCGGCGCCCGGCCGGTGGTGCGGCACGCGCGGACCAGAGCGTGGCCCTCGGCGATCAGCTCGCGGTCCCAGGCGCCACGGTCCTGATCACCGAGGGTGACGAGCACTCCGGCCGGTGACAGCCGCGCCGCCCGGCGGGCCTCCGTCAGCAGCATCAGCGCCAGGAGCCCGGCGACCTCGTCATCCGCCGGCATCAGCGCACGGACCAGCCGGGTCAGCCGGATCGCCTCGGTGGTCAGCTCGCCGCGGACCGGCTCCGGCTCGGGGCCCGATGCCAGGTAACCCTCGTTGAAGATCAGGTAGAGCACGGCGAGCACCCCCGTGACCCGACCCGGCAGGTCCGCGCGCAACGGCACGCCGTAGGGGATCTTCGCCGCCCTGATCTTCGCCTTCGCGCGGGTGATCCGCTGGCCGATGGCGGTCTCCTGGGCCAGGAACGCGCGGGCGATCTCAGCCACGGTGAGCCCGCCGACCATCCGCAGGGTCAGCGCCACCCGCGCCGGCATGGCCAGTGCGGGGTGGCAGCAGGTGAAGATGAGGCGCAGCCGGTCGTCGTCGATGGCGCCGAGCGGCTCGGCGGTGTCGAACAGCATCAGCGCCTCCCGGTGTTTCTCGTCGCGCCGGGCCTCCCGGCGAAGCCGGTCGATGGCCTTGCGGTAGGCGGTGGTCGTCAGCCACGCGCCGGGACCCGGCGGTACGCCGTCGACCGGCCAGCGCTCGACCGCGGTCGCGAACGCCTCGGCGGCCATCTCCTCCGCGATGTCGAGGTCCCCGAACCTTCTGGCCAGGGTCGCGACCACCCGGGCCCACTCCTCGCGGTGGACCCGGGCGATCACCTCACCGACATCGGTCATCGGCTCAGGAACGGCCGGAGTTCGATCCTCCGGTTGCAGTTCTTCGAGCCGAGGGCCGCGAGTCGCAGCGCCACGTCCAGGTGGGGCGCCTCGACGACCCAGAACCCGACGACGTGTTCCGGCGCCTCCAGGTAGGGGCCGTCGGTGAACACCGGTTCCCCGTACCGGCCGTCGACCACGGTGGCCGTGCCGGGTGACGCGAGTCCTCCGGCGAAAACCCACTGCCCGTCGGCCCTCAGACGCTCGTTGAAGGCGTCGATCGCGGCCATCTCCTGGGCGGTGGCGAGGTCGGTCGTCTCGTCGAGGACGGACATCAGATACCGCGCCACGGCCCATCTCCTGTCGTCGTTGGCCGACCCCTCGGCCTGCCCCTCACCCTGCTACGAACGCCGCCGCCCCGATCCGACACGCTCCGCCGAGCCTTCCCTGATTCCGGGATGACCGGGACGTCTCCCACACCATAGGCTCGCCCGCGTGACCCATCCCGACATCGACGCATGGGAAGCCTGGCATCCGAACCACCTGGCCGAACGCCTCCGCGACCTGCCCCTGCCCTGGTACGTCGCGGCCGGCTGGGCGGTGGACCTGTTCCGCGGTGAGCAGACCCGCGTCCACGGGGACCTGGAGATCGCCGTACCGTCGGCGCACTTCCCGTTCCTGCCGCCGCTGTTTCCCGAGCTTGACTTCTGGGTGCCGGCGGGCAAGGGCGTGCTGGCGCCCCTGACGGCCGAGACCCTGGCCGGCGACTCGCATCAGACCTGGGCCTGGGACCCGGCGGCTGGCCGGTGGCGCTTCGACATCTTCCGGGAGCCGCACGACGGTGACGTCTGGATCTGCCGCCGCGACGAACGGCGGATCCGCCGGCCGTACCGCGAGGTCATCCCGCACACCGACGACGGCATCCCGTACCTGGGCATCGAGGCCGTGCTGCTGTTCAAGGCAAAGCACACCCGGGACAAGGACGAAGCCGACTTCACCGGCGCGCTGCCGCTGCTGTCCCGAGCCGAACGCGGCTGGCTCGACGCGACACTCGGCCTCATCCACCCCGGGCACCCGTGGCGAGCCCGACTGAGGTCGGCTTGAAGCGGCCGACGTAGCAGTGATCCCGCATCGGCCATCACACCTCTGGTCGCGGAAGGCGGCCCACCGTGACGCACGGTAGTCGGAGATCTCCGAAGGCCGGCTGGGTGACATCGATCAGGCCGGGTACGCTGTGCCTCCCAGCTCCCCGCTGACCCTGGAGTACACAGTGGATCACACCGCCGAATCCGTCGACGACACCCAGGGCCTGAAGCGGAAGATGCCGGTCGGGGTGGATGCCACGGTGCCGAGCGTGGCGCGGGTCTACGACGCGCTGCTGGGCGGTAAGGACAACTTCGCCGTCGATCGGGCCATCGCGGACCAGCTCATGCGGCTGACTCCCGGCGGGGCCAACGTGCCGCTCTACAATCGAGCCGTCCTGGGCCGGGGTGTCCGGCACATGGTCAAGCAGGGCATCGATCAGTTCATCGACCTCGGCGCCGGACTGCCGACGGTGCAGAACACCCACGAGGTCGCGCAGGCGGAGAATCCGCAGGCCAAGGTGGTCTACGTCGACAACGATCCGATGGTGCTGGTCCATGGTCGCGCCCTGCTGGCCGAGAACGGGAACACCACGGTGATCACGGCCGACTTCTGTGAACCCGACGAGGTGCTGAACAACCGCGATCTACGCACTCTGATCGATCTCGATCGCCCGGTGGGGCTGCTGATGGTCGCCGTCCTCCACCACCTCGATGACGCCCAGCGCCCCGGCGAGCTGGTCGCGCGTTACCTGGACGCGGTCCCGTCCGGCAGCTTCGTCTTCATCACCCATTTCATCGACGGCGGCGAGGAGACCGCCGAGATCGAACGGGTGCTGCTCAGCGACCTGGGCAGCGGCCGGTTCCGGAGCTTCGACGAGGTCCGTGGCTTCTTCACCGGGATGGAGCTGCTGGAGCCGGGCGTTGTCTACAACCCGCTGTGGCGGCCGGATCCGGGCGACGTCGTACCGGAGCCGATGAGCTTCGCCGGGAAAATCATCGGGGCCGGCCTGGGCCGCAAGCCCTGACCCAGCTCAGCGGGGCAGAGGATCACTGCGTGGTGTTGCCCGCGAGTCGTGATCTGATCCGGCGAATCGTGCTGGATTACGGGTTCTGGGACGGCTATCTCGACCGCCCCTGGGAGGACCCCGACGACGATCCACCCGAACGTGTCTCGGAGCTCTCGCTCCTGACCGCTGGTGAGATTTCGTTGGAGGTTCGGATGTTGCAGAACCCCAACCTGATGACGCTCTTCCTTCGGCAGGGCGCTGAGCTGTTGCCCGAGCTGGGCTATGACGACGACTGCGCCCAGTTCCTGCCCTGGACCTTCCGCTGGGTCGAGCTGGAGTACATCGCCCGGCTCGCCGCCCTGCGCGACGCGCGGTTGCGCCATCCGGGTCCGTTGTTGGCGCTGCTGTCACGCTTCACGCCGCTGACCAGCGACGA
Organism: Plantactinospora sp. A48; assembly: GCF_055793945.1. Taxonomy (NCBI): domain Bacteria; kingdom Bacillati; phylum Actinomycetota; class Actinomycetes; order Micromonosporales; family Micromonosporaceae; genus Plantactinospora; species Plantactinospora sp. A48. The sequence goes on from NZ_JBTIXF010000001.1 coordinate 336,354, forward strand.
GGAAATCCGCGTCGGCCGCCCGATGCTGGCTGTCGCGCTGGACCTGCTCAGCGACGGACCGCCGCTGCCGGAGCCGCGCTTCGGCCCCAGCCTGTCGGAGCGGCTGGCATATCACCTGGATCACTGGGACTGCCGTGCGGACGGCTCAGGCCAGCGGTGGGTCTTCGGTGCCGAAGGCTGGGTCCTCACGGAAACCGACGAGGACGGGTGGGGCTCGCTCACCCTCCGCAGCGCGGACAGCCCCGATTTCCCGTTCCGGCAGTGGGCGACGTTCATGAACGACGTCGTGGCCGCCTACGAAGCGACGGTCGATCCCGCCTGGCGGTCGCTGCCCGCGATCCGAGCCAGGGCCGCCACGGGAGAAGACCCGGATCCCGCCGAACTGGCCGATCAGCTCGCAGCGGCCGGGTGTGACCATCCGGTCCTGCTACGCGCCCTGCGCGACCCCGTCGACCGGCTTGAGACATTGTGGGTTCTGGAACTGCTACACGGCCAGGAGCCAGGATCGCGCCTTGCACTACGCTTCGAGTAGCGTCGCGTACCGGTGGCAGACCGTGTCAGGCATGGAGGCGCCCAACTTGGGGAGACCGACGATGTCAACGTCGTATCCTTCGTATTCGCGTGACTGATCGCGAGACGACCAGGCTCATCGCCTGGAGCCACGAGCTTCGCCGGGCACACGCGCGCCTGCGCGAGGCGCTCAGCCTCACCCGCGCCGCGGTTGCCGAGGGCCGGTCCGGCGAGGGGCCCGGCCGTGACCTGCTGCTGTACTGCCACGGGTTCTGCGCCGCCCTCGACGGACACCATCGGGGCGAGGACGACACCCTGTTCCCGGCGATCAGGAAGGCTCACCCGGAACTGGAGCCTGTGCTCCGCAACCTCAGCCAGGACCACTCGATGATCTCGCACCTGCTCGCCAGCCTGCAGGCCGCGGTCGATCGAGGCGCTCCGGCCGCCGAGTTGGCTCGGCACGTCGAGGGTGTCGCGGCCATTATGGAGAGCCATTTCCGGTACGAGGAACGCGAGTTGCTCGGCGTGCTCGAGACGCTCTCGTTGGACGCGCCGCCCGGGGAGATCCTGGGCCCGTTGTGAGCAACCCGGACCCGCGAACCGGCAGGTCCGGCCGGCCCGTCCCCAGTCGCTGAACTCAGCCACGGCCTGAGCCTGCCCGCCTGAGCCTGCCCGCCAGAGCCTGCCCGCCAGCCACTCGGTGAGCATCGGCCTTCCCGGCGGCTTTCACCGACGCCAGCTGCTTGACACGTGCCCGGCTCCCGTGCACTCTAGTTCCACTAGTAACCTAGTGGAACAGGATTACGGGTGATCGACTTCCACCTCGACGCGCGCTCAGGGATCGCCCCGTACCTGCAGATCGTCCGGCAGGTACGCCAAGCACTGCTGCTGGGGCTGCTCGCCGAGGGCGACAAGCTGCCCACGGTCAAGGAGGTGGTCGCCAAGGTGGCGATCAACCCGAACACCGTGAGCAAGGCGTACCGCGAACTCGAACACCTCGGCCTGGCCGCGGCGAAGCCGGGGGTGGGCACCTTCATCACCCGATCGCTCGGCGAAGCCTCACTCACCGAGCACGGTCCGCTGCAGCAGGAGCTGCGCGCCTGGCTGGCCAAGGCTCGCAGCGCGGGCCTGACTGAGCCGGGCATCGAGGCGATGTTCCAGAACACCCTGCGCGAGAGCGCCGAAGAGGAGCAATGAACGCGATACTGCAAGCCCACGAGCTGGGCAAGAGATACGGCCAGCGGCAGGCGCTGGCCGACTGCACCCTCGAACTCCCGGCGGGGCACGTCGTCGGACTGGTCGGACCCAACGGCGCGGGCAAGACCACGCTGCTGAAGATCGCCTGCGGCATGCTCGCACCGACCACGGGGCGGATCGAGGTGCTGGGCGAACAGCCCAACGGTGGAACCGCGCAACTTGCCCGGGTCGGGTACGTCGCCCAGGACACCCCCACCTACCCGAGCCTGTCCGTCGCCGACCACCTGAAGTTCGGCGCCAAGATGAACCCGGCCTGGGACGCGAGGCTCGCACAGGACCGCGTCGAGCAGCTCGGCCTGAACCCGAGGCAGAAGGCGGGCCGGCTCTCCGGCGGGCAGCGTGCCCAGCTCGCCCTGACCGTCGCGGTCGCCAAGCGACCCGAACTGCTCATCCTCGACGAGCCGGTCGCCAGCCTCGACCCGTTGGCCCGCCGCGACTTCCTGCGCCACCTGATGGAGTCGGTCGCCGAGCACGACACCAGCGTCATCCTCTCCTCCCACCTGGTCTCCGACCTGGAACGCGTCTGTGACTACCTGGTCGTGCTGGTCGCCTCCCGCGTACAGCTGGCCGGCGAGACCGAGGAGCTGATCGCGCAGCATTACCGGATCGTGTGCACCCGGCGCCACGAGTCCGACCTGCCCGCGGGGCTGGAGGTCATCTCGGCGGAGCACACCGACCGACAGTCCACGTTCGTCGTGCGGAGCGCCACCGAACTGCCCGTCGGGGACTGGTCCGCCGAACATCTCGAACTGGAGGATCTCGTGCTGACCTACCTGGAAAGGTCCGTCGGCCACGGCGGGAGCTCGGCGCGGCGATCGACGGGAGAAGCGCGATGATCTGGGTGACCTGGCGGCAGTTCCGTGTCCAGGCCCTCACCGTGCTGGTCCTGCTCGCCGCCGCCGCGATCGTCTTCCTGACCACCGGGTTACGGATGCACCACAGCTACGCCGCGGACCTGGCCGCGTGTCTTCAACCGCACGCCTGTGACGGAGCAACCCCCGCCGCGCGGGCGCTGGGCGCGCAGATCAACCAGTTGCAGCGAAGCTACGAGCCCACGTTCCAGCTCCTCCAGCTCCTCGTGATCGCCGTACCGGCGCTGATCGGCATCTTCTGGGGCGCGCCACTGATCGGCCGCGAACTGGAAACCGGTACGCACCAACTCGCCTGGAACCAGACCGTGACGCGCACCCGGTGGCTCGCGGTCAAACTCACCGTCGTCGGCGTCGCCGCGATCGCCACCACCGCGATCCTCAGTTGGCTGTTGACCTGGTGGGCCGGGCCGCTGGACGACCTCAACGGGAACCGGTGGGCGGCGATGACCTTCGCGTCGCGCGACATCGTCCCGCTCGGCTACGCCGCGTTCGCCTTCGCCCTGGGTACCACGCTGGGACTGCTGCTGCGCCGCACCCTTCCGGCCATGGCCGTCACCCTCGCCGTGTTCATCGCCGTCCAGATTCTCGTACCCACTCTTCTCCGGCCCCACCTGCTGCCGTCGACCACGGCCACCGTCCCGATCAATCAGGCCAGCGCCAGCCAGTTCCGCAGCTTCGGGGGCTCGCAGACGGAATTTCGCTTCGACCTGCCGATACCCCGGGGCGCATGGCTGACGTCCCAGCCACCCGTGATGAACTCGGCCGGCCAGGTGGTCCGCATCGAGAGCTACCCCGACTGTTTCCCGGACAACCCGGGTGACGCCCCGGATCTGGGCCAGATCGGCGCCTGCCTCGCCAAGGACAACCTCCACCAGACGGTCACCTACCACCCCGCGAGCCACTACTGGCCGTTGCAGTTGATGGAAACCGGGATCTTCCTCGTGCTCGCCGGAGCGCTGGCCGGTACCTGCTTCTGGCGGATCCGCCGCCGACAGAACTGACCGGGATCACCGCCCAACTGGCGGATCAGGGTGGCTGGGCGAGATCGACGGGACGCTCAGGCAGGTGTGCAAGGACGGGTCCTGACCCCGCCGGGGGCGACCGGCGCTGCTCGATCCCCGGTCGCGCCGACTCGGGCGCCGTGGCCCGCGGACCCTGCCGGGTGCGACGGATCAGGCGCCCGCGTCATGGTTGCAGGGGGATGCGGCGCGGCCGGATGACTCGGTGCGTGATCCGCCAACCGCTGTCGCCGAGCTTGACCGTGTCCTCGTAGGTCCCGCTCGCGACGGACCCGTTCGCCATCACACCGAGGTACTTGGACAGCGCGTGGACCGTTCCGTCCGATGCTTCTTCGAGGACGATGTTCGTGACATGGTGGGCCAGCGGGTTCGCCTCGCCGAGGGCGAGTGCCGCGTCCCGCGCCCCGGCCAGTCCGGCGAGAACGCCACCGCCGAGCGCGCTGACGTCGTAGGTGACGTCTTCGGTGAAGAGCAGGGGCATGTTGGCGAAGTCGCCCCGGTCGGTCAGATGCCCGTGCAGATTAATGATGTCCTCGATGGCGACCCGATCCGCCGCAGTCAGCACCGCTACCCCCTCGACTTAAGTGGGGAATTCCCCGTTTCCCTTCTGCACCGTAATCGGGGACGTCCCCGAATAGCAAGCGGGTGCAGGCTGGTACGGCGTGCTCAACCAGCGCTACGGTCGGACATCACCACCACCGATGTGTTGGCACACGCATGAGGGCGGACGGTCAACCTGGCAGGAAGGCCGCGGCGGCACTGGCCAGGAGCGGCGCCACAATGATGATCCCGGACTGCAGGTCGGCGAGCAGACCCCGATCGACGCCGAGGGCGGTTTCCATCCGGCGCCGCTCGTCGAGTCGAGCAGGCAGGTCGGCGGCCGTCAGGCCGCCCAACGGCGTGATCTCCCGGCACACCTGCCGGGCAGACCCGGTGAGCGCTCCGGCGGCCGGCGCGTACGACACCGCCACGATCACCGACAGCGCCGCACCGAACACCACCACCTCGGTCGGTTGGGACCGCTGAGTGACCTGCAACGCCGCGCCCAACGCGACGGTGGCCAGCGCCACCAGCGCACCCAACGCGGCCAGTAGCGCGGCCAGAAGTTGCCGCAGCGTGATGATCAGTTCAATCCGCTCGCCCGGCGCACCGGCCAGGGTGATCGCCCGTTCACGGACAGCGCCGAGACCGGCAATGACCGGTATCGCACCGAGACCGGCGAACACCACAAGCAACGTACCGATCAGATCTCCGTCGTGGCGTCCCGCGGGGTTACGGCCCGCGGCGACCGACAACACCGCGCCGACCATCAGCATCGCCACTCCGAGGGCTGCCACCCGGCCGACGTACCCGGCGACCTTGCGCCGCGCCACCCCGCCCGGACCAGTGAGCGGGACCGCCAACCGCAACGCGTATCCGAAGACAAATCCGCTGGTCGAGGTCAGCCCGACTGCCAGGCTGGCCCACACCAGCCATGGCTGTCCACCGCGATGCGCCAGACCCACGGTGACCACGAACCCGTAGCCGGCCCCAACCACCACGTACATGAACTGGGCCGCTCCGCCGTGCCACCACCGCACGACGTTTCCGGAATCCATGGCCGCCGCGCCACACTCACCCATCGGCTCGGACATCCCAAGCACGGTACCGGCCGCGGCGGGTTCACCCGGTCAGGTGGACGACGCGGTAGAGGTGTGGGCGCGGATGGAGGATGATCTTCAACCCGCGTCCGGGTCGCCTTGACCAGGAAGTTCCGTCGATGGTGTCGGATAGGGGCGGAGCCGTTCGTAGCACCTGTGTGTGTGCGGCGACCGGCCGGACCACCGGGCACGAGCAGCCGGAGAGCCGCTCGGGCAGGACTGGAAGGAGAAGACCATGACGGAGTACCTGATCGCCTTCAACGATGAGTGGGTGCCCGAGCACACGGCGGAGGAACTGCGGAAGAAGGGCACGGCCAGCCGGGCCGTGCTGGCGGAGATGCAGGCGGAAGGTGTCCTGATCTTCAGCAACGGCGCCCTCGACCGGTCGACGGCGGTGTGCAGCGTCGAGTCGGTCGACGGCGAACCGATCTTCACCGACGGCCCGTACGTCGAGACCAAGGAGCACCTCGGCGGCTTCGTCGTACTGGACGCGCCCGACGACGCGACGGCCCGATACTGGGCCGGCAGGCTCGCGACCGCGCTCGACTGGCCACAGGAGGTACACCGGTTCCGAAGGCCCGGACACCCTCAGCGCAACCACTCCGCACAGAGCTGAGCGCGCCCGCCCGGCTGGCTGGCTGGCTGGCTGCGGGCAGCCCGACGACCACGAAGAGAAGTACCGGAACGGCCGAAATCCGTCGGGTCTGTCCCAAGCTACCGCCGCTGGGAGAGCCGCGTCACGAACTTCTCGCGCAGGTCGTCGGGCAGCCCGGCGGTCTCGATCAGCTCGGGCAGCAGCCCCGGCTCGGTCGTGCACGCCCGAAACGCCTGCGCGATCGTCACCCCGTGCGCCGGCCGGTCCTGCACGGTCACCGGGTCGCCGGCCCACAGCTCCCCCGGCTCCAGCACCCGCAGGTACGCCCCCGGGCGGTTCGCCCGGGTGAAGGTCCTCATCCAGCGCGGCTCGCCCATCTTGCGCTGGAACGTGACGCAGGGGCTACGACCGAAGGTCGGCGCAAGGAGCAGCCGTGGACCGATCCGCCACCGCTCACCGATGACCGCGCCGTTGACGTCGACACCCTCGGTCGTCAGGTTCTCCCCGAAGAGCCCGTTGGCCAGCCGGCGGCTGAGTCGCGCCTGCCACCAGTCGTAGTCCTCCCGCGCGTACGCGTAAACGGCCTTGTCTTCGCCGCCGTGCTGGTCGAGGTCGAAGATCTGGTCGCCGACCAGGCCGCTGGGTGGCCCGGTCGCCCCGGGCCCCGGCGCGCGCACCGTGACCAGGCGGTCGACCGGCTGTTTGTTGATGCCCGTCATGCCGAAGCCCTCGACCGAGATGGGCTCCGGGACCGCCAGGTTGACCGACACGATCCTGCTCACGCCCGGCAACCTATCCGCGCCGGCCACCGCGCGTCGCACCATTTCCCAACCCGGACCGGCCCGGTCGAGGCCAGCCGACGCCGGTCAAGGCACGCCGGTTCAACCGGCGGCCGGTCAGCCGACGCCGGGAAGGGAGACGGTGACCACCAGACCACCGTCGGGGCGGGGGGTCGCCCGCACGGTGCCGCCGTGCGCGCGGGCCACCGCCCGGACGATGGACAGGCCCAGGCCGAAGCCCCGGTTACCGGCCGCCCGTTCCCGGTTGAGCCGGCGGAACGGCAGGAACATCGTCTCGACCTCGTAGCCGGGCACCACCGGCCCGCTGTTGGCGACCGTGAGGGTGACCCGGCCGTCGACCACCTCCGTCGAGACGGTGAGCCAGCCGCCCTCGCCGATGTTGTGCCGGACGGCGTTCTCGACCAGATTCTGGGTGAGCCGTTCCAGCAGGACCGGATCGCCCACCGTACGGGCCGGTTTCAGTTCGCGGGTGACGCCCAGCGGTGTCGATCGGGCGGCCTGGTCCGCCACGTGACCGGCCACCTCGGCGAGGTCCACCTCGACCCGTTCGGCGAGGGCGTTCTCCGAGTCGGCGAGGGTGAGCAGCCCGTCGATGAGCCGTTCGTGCCGTTCGTTCACCGACAGCAGGGTCTCGCCGAGCTGCCGCAGCTCGGCCGGGGCGTCCGGCCGGGTGATCGCCAGCTCGACCAGCGAACGGTTGATCGCCAGCGGCGTACGCAGTTCGTGCGAGGCGTTGGCGACGAAGCGCCGTTGCCCGTCGAACGAGCGGTCGAGCCGTTCGAGCATCAGGTCGAAGGTGTCGGCCAGCTCCTTCACCTCGTCGGCCGGTCCGGCCAGGGCGATCCGTTCGTGCAGCCCCCGGCCGGCGCCGTCCGCGCCGGCGATCCGGCGGGCGGTCGCGGTGATCTGCTGCAACGGGTGCAACGCCCCGCCCGCGACCAGCCAGCCGAACGCGACCGCCACGATGGTCACCACCGCCAGCGCCACCCCGCCCTGGGTGAGCAGTGAGTCCAACGCGTCCCGTCGGGCGTTGTCCTGCACCTGCCGGATGACGTTGCGGAGATGCTCGGCCTGGTCGGCGTTGATCTGACCGCCCTGCGGCAGTGGGATCGTCCGGTTGCCGTCCGTGCCGCGCAGGTCGAACCCGAGGCCGTGCGAGAGCCGCTGTTCCACCAGCATGTACGTCACGGCCAGCAGCACGGTCCCGGCCAGCAGGAACAGGCCACCGTAGATCAGGGTCAACCGGGCCCGGATGGTCAGTTTCTTCACGGGATCTGGTACCCCACCCCCGGCACCGTCTCGATGACCGGGGGGTCGCCGAGTTTGCGGCGCAGCTTCATCACGGTGACCCGCAGGACGTTGGTCAGCGGGTCGATGTGTTCGTCCCAGGCCCGTTCGAGCAGTTCCTCCGCGGAGACCACCGCGCCGTCGGCGCGCAGCAGCTCGGCCAGCACCCCGAACTCCTTTCGGGACAGCGGCACGAAGCGCCCGTCCCGGACGACCTCCAGCCGGGCCGGTTCGAGGACGATCCCGGCCCGGGACAGCTTCGGCGGGGCGGCCGGCCGGGTACGCCGGGTCAGCGCGTGTACCCGGGCGCTCAACTCGACGAACGCGAACGGCTTGGTGAGGTAGTCGTCGGCCCCGATGGCCAGGCCGGCGACCCGTTCCCGGACGGCCGCGGCGGCGGTCAGCATCAGGATCCGGGTGTCCCGCTCGGCGCGGACCAGGGCGCGGCAGACGTCGTCGCCGTGTACCACCGGCAGGTCGCGGTCGAGCACGACCACGTCGTACCCGTTGACGCCGATCCGTTCCAGCGCGGCGTCGCCGTCGTACGCGACGTCGACGGCGAACGCCTCCCGGCGCAGCCACTCCGCGATCGCGTCAGCGAGCAGTTTCTCGTCCTCGCACACCAGTACGCGCACCGTTCCATCCTCGCCCATGGCGGTGTAACCACCGCGTTAACGCCACCGTTTACGCCCGGGATACAGCTCTGGGCGTTGGCTTGTCCCTGATGCCGGCTCTCTGCCGGCTTGAAGGGAGTGCAAACAATGCGACGGCGTCCGGTGAGCCTGTTCCTCGCCCTGCCCGTGACGGTGGCCCTCACCCTGAGCGGCTGCGCGGCCGACGACTCCGACGACACCGGCGGGGTGGCCACGGCCGGTAGTGCGGGCCCGAAGCCCTCATCCTCAGCGTCCGCGCTGAGCGACGACGAGCGCCGGCTGAAGTTCGCCGCGTGCCTGCGGGACCAGGGGCTCGACGTGCCCGATCCGGAGCCGGGACAGAACGGACCACGGTTCAACTTCGGGTCGGATGTGGACCCGACCAAGGTGCAGGCGGCGCTCCAGCAGTGCCGCGAGTACGCGCCCAACGGGGGGCAGCCCCCGAAGCTCGACGCCGAGCAGGTTGAGCAGGTCCGCAAGTTGGCCCGGTGCATGCGGGACAACGGCGTACCGAACTTCCCGGATCCGGCCGCGGACGGGCGGATCCAGCCCGGCCAGGCCGGCATCGACGTCAAGGACCCGAAGGTGCGGGCCGCGTTCGACAAGTGCCGGGAGACCGTGCCCAACCTCGGTGGACGCCGGGGGACGCGGTGAGCGCCACGACCCGGCCCGACGAGGTGAACGCCGGCGGATCGAGCGACAGCGAGGTGAGCGCCGCCGGGGTGAGCGCCGGTGAACCCGCCGAGGCGGACACCCGCAAAGCCGGCGCGGCGGACACCGCGGAAACGCCGGCCCGGCGTCGGCGGTGGCGGTCCGGCCTCCTGCTCGGCGCCGTGGTCGTCCTCGTCGCGGCGGCCGCGGGGGTCGCGGTCGCGGTCACCCGCGACGGCGACGCCGGCCGGACGGCATCGGTCGACCGACCGCCGTCGAGCGACACGGTCACCCGGCAGACCCTGGTCGACCGGCAGACCGAGAACGGCGAACTGGGGTACGGCACCGAGCGGGCCCTGGACAGCCGGTTGACCGGGACGGTCACCTGGGTCGCCCCGACCGGTTCGACGGTACGGCGGGGCCGGTCGCTCTACCGGATCGACGACACCCCCGTGGTGCTGCTCTACGGGAGCCTGCCGGCGTACCGGATGCTGCGTACCGGCGTGAGCGGCGCCGACGTCAAGCAGTTCGAGCAGAACCTCGCCGCGATGGGGCGTACCGGCTTCACCGTCGACGAGGACTTCAGCTCCGCGACCGCCGACGCGGTCCGGGACTGGCAGGAGGACCTGGGCCTGCCGGAGACCGGCAAGGTCGAGCCGGGCCGGATCGTCTACGCGGCCGCCGAGGTGCGGGTGGAGAGCCACGGCGCGGAGGTGGGCGACGTGGTCACACCGGGCAAGGTGGTTCTCTCGACCACCGGTACGGCCCGGCTGGTCACCTGCAACCTGGACGTCGAGGACCAGCGCCTGGCCCGCAAGGGCTCCGACGTGACGATCACCCTCCCGGACGGCACCCGGAGCACCGGCAAGGTCAGCACGGTCGAGACGGTCATCGAGACCTCGCCGGCGACGGCCGGCCAGGAGGCGAAGGCCGAAACCAAGATCAAGGTCACGGTGACCGGGGACGACCCCCGGAAGCTGACCGGGTACGACAAGGCGGCGGTGGATGTCGGGTTCGTCGCCTCGGAACGCGCGGACGTGCTCACCGTGCCCGTCGCGGCACTGCTCACCCTCGCCGAGGGCGGTTACGGGCTCCAGGTGGTGGACGAGACGGGCACCCGGATCATCGCGGTACGCACCGGGCTCTTCGCGTCCGGCCGGGTCGAGGTCTCCGGCGACGGGGTCGTCGAGGGGCTGACCGTGGGGATGCCCCGTGGCTGAGCCGCGCCTGATCGCCGACCCCGACCACGTGGTCGAGCTGCGGGACGTGACGAAACGGTACGGCGCCGCGGTCGCCGCCCTCGGCGGGGTGTCGATGACCGTCGACCGGGGCGCCCTGGTGGCCATCGTCGGCCCGTCCGGGTCGGGCAAGTCCACAATGCTCAACCTGATCGGCACGCTGGACCGGCCCAGTTCGGGTTCGGTCCACATCGACGGGTACGACACCGCGCAACTGTCGGACCGGGAGCTGTCCGCCCTGCGGGCCAGCCGGATCGGCTTCGTGTTCCAGCAGTTCCACCTGGCTGCCGGCGTACCGCTGGTGGAGAACGTGGCGGACGGCCTGCTCTATGCCGGCGTACCCCGGCGGGAGCGACGGCGCCGGGCGGAGGCCGCGCTGCGGCGGGTCGGCCTGGGACACCGGCTGACCCACCGACCGCACCAGCTGTCCGGCGGGGAGCGGCAGCGGGCGGCGATCGCGCGGGCCGTGGTCGGCGAGCCGCCGCTGCTGCTGGCCGACGAGCCGACGGGCAACCTCGACTCCGCCTCCGGCGCGGGGGTGCTGGAGTTGCTGCACGAACTGCACGCGGGCGGTACCACCGTCGTGGTGATCACCCACGACCGGGAGATCGCGGCGAGCCTGCCCCGGCAGGTACGGATGCGCGACGGATTGATCGTGGCGGACTCCGCCGCGCTGGTCGAGGGGGTACGACGATGACCATGACACCGACCCGACCGGGCGGCACCGGGCGGACGGGGCGACCGGCCCGGTTGCGGCCGGCCCGGATGAGCCCGCGCGACGTGCTGCGGGTCGGCGGGGTGGGCCTGCGGACCCGGCCGTTGCGGGCGTTCCTGTCCGCCCTGGGCATCGCCATCGGCATCGCGGCGATGGTCAGTGTGGTGGGCATCTCCTCGTCGTCCCGGGCCGACCTGGACCGGACGCTGGCCGCCCTCGGCACCAACCTGCTGACCGTCGCGCCGGGCAGCACGCTCTTCGGCGCCGACGCCCAGCTGCCGGTCGAGGCGGTCGGGATGATCGGCCGGATCGGCCCGGTACGCCAGGTCGCGGCGACCGCCCAGCTGCCCGACACCCCGGTCTACCGGTCGGACCGGATTCCGGCGGCGGAGACCGGCGGGCTCGGTGTCCAGGCGGCCGACCTGAACCTCCTCGACACCGTCGGGGGTTCGCTGGCCAGTGGGACCTGGCTCAACGACGCCACCGCGAAGTACCCGGCCACGGTGCTCGGGTCGGTCGCCGCCGAGCGGCTCGGGCTCGGCGCGGCCGGGCCGGAGATCCAGGTCTACCTCGACGGACGGTCGTTCACGGTGATCGGCATCCTGCGGCCGGTCCCGCTCGCCCCGGAACTCGACTCGTCGGCCCTGGTCGGCTGGTCGGCCGCGACCACCTACCTCGGCCTGGACGGGCATCCGACCAAGATCTACACCCGCTCGGCCGACCGGTACGTGGAGGCGGTCCGGGGGGTGCTGGCGGCCACGGCCAACCCGGAGCAGTCCAACGAGGCCCAGGTCTCCCGGCCTTCCGACGCGCTCGCCGCCCGGCAGGCCACCGACAAGGCGTTCACCGGCCTGCTGCTGGGGCTGGGCGCGGTGGCCCTGCTGGTGGGCGGGGTGGGGGTGGCGAACACCATGGTCATCTCGGTGCTCGAACGGCGGGCCGAGATCGGGCTGCGGCGGTCGCTGGGAGCCACCCGGGGGCAGATCCGTACCCAGTTCCTCGCCGAGTCGCTGCTGCTGTCGGCCCTGGGCGGGGTGGGCGGGGTGCTGCTGGGCGCCGCGGTCACCGCCGGATACGCCATCTCCCAGGGGTGGCCGACGGTGGTGCCGCTCTGGGTGGTGGCCGGTGGTGTCGGGGCGACCATCGGGATCGGCGCCCTGGCCGGGCTCTATCCGGCGATCCGGGCCAGTCGGCTCTCCCCCACCGAGGCCCTCGCGGCCCCGTGACCACCCCGGCCACGGGTGCCCCGGCGGCCGGTGTACTCACCGGCCGCC